>CAZGXV010000005.1:26252-78493 GCA_964529725.1 uncultured Roseibacillus sp. | reverse complement strand
AGGAGAACCGAGGTATCGAGACCTCCGGAGTATGCGACAACGATCTTCATGTGTGAAAAGGGGAATAGGGGAGGATGGGGGATTTTCAAATCGAAAATGTGAGGAGTTTCGCAGAATTCCGCTGTTTTTCTCAAAAGAAGCGTTCACAAAGATTGCCCTAAATACGCTGGACAGGATTGATTAGGGTGCTGAAATTCGCGCCGCTAATGAACAACAACAAACTGTCTAAAACTACCACCCTAGCAGCTCTCTCTGCTCTTTCGATCGCACCACTTTCCGCCGTTAATGTCGTCTATGATTGGACACCACGTGGCAGCCAAGGTCTTCTGGGCTGGAGCAATCTTCAAGTGGACACTACCCCTGCGAATTTTCCCAATTCGGGTTCGGCGACCAGCTACGAGTTCTACGATCGTGTTGCTTCCCTTGGCGCTCCTTTCGATGGTTTGCAAGACTCCGTGCATGATACTCTAGTAGCTGAGAGTCCATCTTTTACACTCAGTGGGGGGAGTTATGTTTCTGAGATTGCCTTTGGTTTAGACAGCGGTGCCAACCCGGGCAGTTTGCCAGCGAATATGAGCCTTCTTCCCACGACTACCTCGACGGACGGGTTTGTGGGGTTGGCGCTTGTTCGGCTGTCAGATGGGGCCTATCTCCTAGAGGCTGGTAAATCTAGGAATGGTGGGAATGAGAGTTTTGTATGGGATTCAGCTGAGCTTGCTACTGCGATTAGCGGGGATGCCTCTGGAACAGCATATGCCTTGCAGCTGATTGACTATAAACATGGCGGTTGGGGGCACGTGGGGCTTGAGAGTGTTACTCTGACTGTGGTTCCTGAGCCGTCACAGACCGCCTTATTGGGAATGGGAGCAGCAATGCTACTCATTCGCCGGAAGAGAACTCGCTAGTTTTTTCGGTCAATTTTCCTGGCGAATCCCTCGAGCATGAGGGGTTCGCTTTTTTTTGCGATAGCACTTGGAAAAATAGCCTCCTCTTATAACAGCTGGCTTCTCCACTTCAGGGTAAAAGTCTTACATGCTTGTGAGACGAATATGGACCATTCCTTCCATTACCGCTGAGACCGATGAGGAGAAGCGGACCGCCCGGTTGGGTTTGGGAGGGGCTTTGAAAAATTCCAACGAGAAGGGCCGTCGCTTGGGTCGCCGCCTTGGTTGGGGTTCCTTTTGGACAATGGTGACGGTCGTTTTGTTCGGTTGGACCCGTTGGGGGCTGATGATGCTAGGATTGGATTTTTCCAACGGAATTCCCGGGCTGGATACAGTCCTGATGTTCGTTGCGGGAACGGCAGTGGTTGTGAGCCATTTGCTCATTTTCGTCTGCGACCATTTGACGGGGGGTGATGCGGGGCCTTCCGCTTGGGCCTTGGCCATCTTCTGGGGCGGTTTGCTCATCCTTCCTTTCCTTCTTAGACTGATTGACTTGTTTTTGTAAGCGACAGTCGGGTGGGACTTTCCTAGAAGAGCACCGTGTTCGATTTGACGACGACAGCGTGGGCGATGGCAATTTTGGCCGCGCTCTCGGTCGGTGTCTCGAAGGCGGGCTTTGGAGGAGTGGGCGTGATTCAGGTCTACCTCATGGCGGAGCTGTTTGGCAAAGAGTCGGTCGGTATTTTACTACCGATGCTGATTGTGGCCGACTTGATGGTTTTTCCGGCCTATCGCAAACACGGCAGTTGGCCTCCAGTTTGGAAGTTGTTGTGGCCCGCTCTCATCGGGATGACGGCAGGCTTTTTCCTTTTGGATTGGATGCCGGAGAACTTGGCCAAGCCCTTGATCGGCATCATCATCCTCACGATGGCCGGATTGCAACTGGTGCGGAAGTGGAAGCCGGAATCCTTCTCGGTTTTTGCGGAATCCAAAAGCTACGGCGCGGGAGCAGGGGTGGTAGCAGGGTTCGCCACCATGGTCGCCAACGCGGCGGGCCCGGTCTTCCAGCTCTTTCTCATCTCACGAAAAATTCCCAAGATGGAGCTAGTGGGTATTGGGGTGCGTTTCTTTCTCTTGGTGAATCTGATCAAACTGCCCTTCACCGGAGGACTGGGGATGACCACGGTGGACTCACTGCTTTTTAACCTTAAGCTCGTGCCGATCATCCTCTTGGGCGTTGTCGTCGGCAAGTGGATGTTGGTGCGAGTTTCCCAATTGTGGTTCGAGCGCATTGTGCTCGGGTTCGCCATCTTTGCCGGGAGCAAGCTGCTCTTCTTTCCTTAGGACTGGCGGCTGGTTCGCAGTAGCTGGAAATTCTGGTAGGCAAAGTAACCCATAAAGAGGGTCGCTATCAGTAACTTGAAGTTCAACGCAAGGATGCCAATGCCGATCGCCGTGATTATGCCCACAATGTAGGTGATATTTTGCCGCTTGGGACCGAGCACCGCGTTGAGCAGTTGGCCACCGTCCATGGGAACGATGGGCAGGAGATTGAAGAGTGCCCAAAAGAAACTGATCCAGCAGAGAACGAGGAGAAAATGGCCGCCCATCGTCGCGACCATGTCCTCGCTCAAGCTGCGATAAATGACGAGTGCGATGGCTCCGAGAATGAGCTGAATGGCTGGGCCTGCGGCAGTGACAAGAAAGTTCTCTTTGCGATTGAAACGACCCTTGGGGTAGGTGGCAAATCCCCCGAAGGCTTGCAGAACGATTTCGGTGGGCGCTCCTAGCTTTTTGATGGTGAGACCGTGGCCGAGTTCGTGAACAAGAACCGAAAAGAACCCTGCGAGAACGAACAGTAACAGTCGGAACAGATCATCCGCGTTCGAAAGGGAGCCGGCGCCGATAATGGCCAGCGTGATCCAAAACCAAGGGAGAACGGTAATCGGGATGCCAAAAAGGCGAAAACGAATCATGGCGATAGACTAGCTGATGAAGAGGACAATGATAGGGAAAGTCTTCTCAACAGCATAAACTCTGATCAGCCCATCAGGAACGGAGTGACGAGAAGAACGATGGTCATGATGACGAAAAAGACCATTTCGGCTGCACCGAGGTTCGAACCGTTTTTAAATAGCATGCCCGTATTTTACAGAAAGCGAACGGAAACCAAGCCTAATATTTAACATTTTTATAATTTGAGGCCTAATTACGTGTCAAAATGTCACGAATTCCAATATAAATTGATTATTTTTGAGATTTGAGCCATAGAATCACTCGAATCAGCCTCGAAAAATTTGCGAATACTGAATCGTCAGACAGTATGAAGCAGAATCAATAGTTGATTGAACTAGCGAATTCTCTTGAGCAACCAAGCGAGAACTTCATCGGTAGGAACCCGGTGTTGTTCCATAGAGTCGCGTTCGCGGATAGTAACAGTGTCCTTCAGCTCTTCTCCTTCTTCACCAAGGGTCTCGAAGTCCACGGTGATGCAGAAGGGAGTTCCGATCTCGTCTTGGCGTCGATAACGGCGGCCAACGGCACCACCCTCGTCATACTTGACCGGCATCCATTGTTGGAGTTCTCGCTGAACCTCTTTGGCTATACGGACCTGTTCTTCGTTTTTCTTGAGCAAGGGGAAGACGGCTGCCTTTATGGGAGCAACCTTGGGTGAAAACCGCATGACAGTACGAATGTCAGTCTTGCCTCCTTCTTTTGTGAGATCCTCCTCGTCGTAAGCTTCGCAGATAAGCGCGAGAACGGTTCGGTCACAACCTGCAGAGGGTTCCACGACGTGTGGGATGAAGCGCTCTTTTGTTTCGGGGTCGAAATATTCTTGCTGCTTTCCAGAGGCCTCGCTGTGTTTTCCGAGGTCGTAGTCACCACGATAAGCCACTCCTTCGAGCTCCTGAATACCGAAAGGGAATTCGTACTCGATATCGTAGGTTTTTTTGGAGTAATGAGCGCGTTCGCCATCTGGGATATCAAGAACATGCAGTTTTTCGCGAGGGATGCCCACTTCCTCGTACCATTGTAGTCGCTTCTCTAACCATTCGTCGGTGAGGCGAAGGCCATCATCGGGGTGGCAAAAGAATTCGATTTCCATTTGCTCGAATTCACGACTGCGGAAGATATAGTTACGGGGATTGATCTCGTTGCGGAAGGATTTACCAATCTGGGCGATTCCAAAGGGGAGTTTGGGGCTGTAGGAATCCAAAACGTTTTTATACTGCACGAAAATGGACTGTGCGGTCTCGGGTCGCAGGTAGGCCACGGCCTTGGGATCGTCGTCACCAGCCATGGCGCCTAACTTCGTCGAGAGCATGAGGTCGAAGGAGCGGGGCTCGGTCAGTTCACAATCTTTACCTTCTCCGGGGTTGCAGGATGGCTTCTTTCCGCATTCGAGATTTTCCAGGTTGTCGGCACGATAGCGGCCCTTGCAGGCTTTGCAATCCACCATGGGATCGGAGAATCCACCCACGTGACCGGAGGCCTTGAGAACTTCCTGATGAGTGAGAATCGATCCATCCATGCCAAGAACGTCATCACGCTCTTGCACATTGCGACGCCACCAAACCTCTTTGACGTTGCGCTTAAGCTCTGCGCCGAGTGGACCCATGTCCCAACAGCCATTGAGGCCTCCATAGAGTTCGCCGGATTGGAAGATGAAGCCCTTGCGCTTGCAGAGGGAGACGATTTTTTCCATGCGGGCGGGGTCGGTCTGGTCTTTGTTGGCCATAAGGTTGCTTGTTTTTTAAGGAGGCGGAGCTAAGCAGGGACTTCTTGAGAAAGCAAGGACAGGTGAGCGTGCTAACACGGAGACAAAAGTTCTCCAAACTTTGCGATTTCCTCCCGACTGGTTTGAAAGTTGGTGACGAGGCGCACCAATCGTTCGTTGTCGTTCATCGTGTCCTGTAAGTCTTCGGGAATGGGCCAATCGCAGAGACCTACGCCGGATTGCTGCCAGCGGGCGACTTCGCTGCTGGGGGCGATGATAAAGACTTCATTGGCTTCCACTGGCCAAGCGAGACGGAGGCCTTTGTCTTGAAAGACGATTTTGCCGAGTTCGGCTGCCATGGCGTTGGAATGGCGAGCGAGTTTGAGCCAGAGCTCATCTTTGAAATAGGCCTCGAATTGAGCGGCAATGAAGCGGGTTTTTGAGAAAAGTTGGGCGGCCCGCTTTCGGACGTAGGGAAGCTGTTCGGATTGTTTGGGATTGAAGAAAAGGAGGGCTTCGGCGCACCAGCATCCGTTTTTCGTGCCACCGAAAGAGACGATATCCACACCTTGTCGCCAGGTCATTTCGGCAGGAGAAACCTCCAGCGAGACAAGAGCGTTGGCGAAGCGCGCTCCATCCATGTGAAGAGGCAGGTCGTTTTTCTGACAAATTGAAGCGATTGCCGCGATTTCGGGGAGCTGGTAGACCGAGCCTGTTTCCGTGGATTGAGTGATGGTGACGGCCATGGGCTGGCCCGCATGGATGAAGTCGGGACGGAAGTGGCTGAGCTCTCGCTCGAGACCGATGGGACTGATTTTTCCAGCCGCACCGCTCATTGTTTGGAGCCGCGCTCCTCCGGTAAAATACTCGGGAGCTCCGCACTCATCCTTCACCATGTGTGCTTCGCGGTGGCAGAAGCACACTCCGCCCGGGCGGTTGATGGCGGCCATTCCGAGCGAGTTGGCGGCGGTCCCAGTGCCGACGAAGAAGACCGCAACCTCGCGCTCAAAGATTTCGCTGAACTGAGCCTCGACCTGTTTGTCGATTTCGCTTTGTCCATAAGCGGCCGCCATTCCTTCGCTGTGAGCCAGGAGATTTTCCGAAATGGCTGGGTGGGCTCCCGCCCAGTTATCTGAATTGAAATCCATCGCGTTGCTTCGCTAGGAAGCAGATAAAATACCGCCGGCGGGAATCGAACCCGCACGACCTAAAGGTCAATGGATTTTAAATCCACAGCGTCTACCAATTCCGCCACGGCGGCTTTTTGTGGGGAAGGCGGGGAGATTGGCGGGCGAGAAGCCGTTCGTCGAGCCTGCTTTCGCCTTGCAGACATATTTTCGAGGGCTACGCCTGTTCAGGCCTATTCTTCGTTCAATCTCCAAGCCTCGGCGACGATGATTTTTTTGAGAGGAAGGGCATCAATCTGACCTGTGTGACGGTAGAGAACTTGGCCTTTGTTACCAATGAGCAGGGTGTGGGGCATGGCACCGTTCCACTCGGCGTCGAGGGCTTTGGCTAGGTCTTCGGTGTCGCCATCAAAGAGGTAATGGTTGGTCTTGCGGCCGTCCTTCCTGAGGAGTTGTTGGGTGCGGCGGTGGGTGCCGACGTGGTGTCTCTTGAGAAAGTCGGTCACTTTGTCGATGTCCTTGGGTGGGTCGAGACTAATGGTGATCAGTTCCAAGTCCTGCAGACAGTATTGCTTATAGATGGCGGCTAGGTCGGGGAATTCTGCCACGCAGGGGCCACAGGTGGTGGACCAGACGTTGAGGAGTCGGAAGTTGGAGCCCGCTTCGTTGGCAACAAGGTGCGCCACGCTAGCGGCATCGAGTGTCTCGACCTCTACCGGTTGGGCATTCCACTTCTTATCGGATTCGGCAACCGCTTCGGCTTTTTCCAGCCATTTAGTAGTGCAGCCGATCGGGCGGGTCTTGATAACGGGCGGTTCCTCCCCAGCCAGCATCGCAGTCAGGGCATCGCGGGCTTCGTTCTTTTCGGCAGGGCCAAGGGTGCGGCGACCATCGTCGATTCGTCCGTTGTATTTGAGCTTGAGGTCGGCATCGAAGATGAAGATGTGCGGGGTGGCTACCGCACCATAGGCCTTGGCAATCTCTTGGGTCTCGCCGTCGTAAAGATAAGGGAGATTGAACCCGGACTCAGCGGCCACGAGTTTCATGTCCTCAAAGGAATCGGTGTAGACCGTAAATCTCAGTTCGTCGAGCCGAAGGCCTTTTGGCGAATTACTATTGATGGCCGCGAAACCGACTCCCTGGGACTCGAACTTGGCGACCAAGTCCTTCATGCGGTCGAAGGAGGCGATGGCGTCGGGGCAGTGGTTGGTAGTGAAGATGATAGCGGTGGCCTTTTCGCCTCTCACATCGGCGAGGGTGAGAGGCTTGTCGTCGATGTTGATGAGCTCGAAGTCAGGAGCAGCGGCACCTTGCTCGAGAGGAACAGGGGTATAGTTCGCAAGGGTCAGGGTGGCAGAGGTTGCCAAGGTGACGAGGGTGAGAACGGGAGTTTTCATTGTGGGGAGGAGTTACGTTTGCTCAACGGCAAGCCTTGCGAACTTTTTTGAGTAGGGCGAGAAAGACCTTCCCTTCGCGATCATTTAAGGAGGCAAAAAGGGGAGCGAGCAGTTCATTGCGTTCGGCTGTCACTTGGCGAAGAGTCTGTTTGCCAGTCTTACTGATTTCGACGCGGACCTTGCGACCGTCCGTCTCATCTGGCCGAGTGATGATGAGGTCGCGTTTGGCCAAACGCTGCACCGCAGAGGTCATGGAGCCACTGGTCAGCCCGACTTTGGGCGCGATTTGATTGACTGACTTTGGTCCCTTCTTCTGCAAGCGCTGAAGAATGGCCAAGTCCGAGGCGCAAAGCTTGTGAGAGGAGAGCAGAGAGCGCTCGTGGGCTGCGAGCAAGGATTCGGTTTCTGCAATCAGTTCTCGCGCTTGCAGGGCTTCCGGGTCCTTGGCTTTCATGCGTCGAGTCTGGAGAAAAAAGAACTCCGCGAAAAGCCCTCGTTCGAGGTCTCTTGCGGAGTGGGAAAGGAAATTCTGGAGGGGGAGCTTAGAACCAGCCCTTCTTGTTGGTGATGTAAGTTTGGACAAACTCCTCGTCAGACTTGGTGAGGTAGATGATTCCTTCGATGAGAGAAATAATACTAGAAATACCGCAGGTGCAGATTCCGATGATGAGCTGGATAATTCCTTCTTTTTGGTAACCAAGGTAAAACTTATGGATTCCGAGGTAACCAATGAGGATCCCAAGGATTCCTGCGACTAATTTCTTCTCAGCACCCGGGATTTGGGCACCGCCAGCTGGTGGAGTTGTTTCTTCTGACATCTCTACCACCCAACCAGAAAATATCGATCTTTCAAGAAGGGATTGTTACCTCTCTTTGCGATGGAAGATATTTTTGCCGATTTCAGTACTGATGAGTACTTCATGCAAATGGCCTTGCGGGAAGCGCGCAAGGCGATGCGCGCGACCGAAGTCCCCATTGGAGCCGTTATCGTCCGGGGGATGGAGGTGATCGCGAAAGGCTGGAATCAGGTGGAGACCCTCAAGGACGCGACCGCTCATGCCGAGATGATCGCTCTCACTTCGGCGCAGGAGGCCTATGGCGATTGGCGCTTAGAGGGGTGCACCCTCTACGTGACGAAGGAGCCGTGTCCCATGTGCGCGGGTGCGATTGTCCACTGCCGCCCGGACCGAGTGGTCTTCGGTTGTGGCGATGAGAAGGGCGGAGCGGCCGGAGGATGGATTAATCTGTTGCAGTCGAATCCTCCCCTCAATCATCGTTGCGAAGTGACTTCAGGTGTCTTAGGTGATGAGTGTGGTTCGCTCATCAAGGGGTTCTTTCGGGAAGCACGGGCCAAGAAGGCCGCCACCAAGTTACTCACCGAGCAAGGTGATGAGGGGCCGCCACCGGAGCAGAATTGAGAGCTGAGCGACGAAGCCGAAATGGTCTGGAGTGCTGGTGAAAAATGGTGCAAAGGATGGCTCGCATCGACGGGTGACAAAGCTCCCAAGTATTCATGAAAATTACCTATCCAGAGCTTCCAGTTTCGGCACGGAAGGAGGAAATCATCACCGCGATGAAGTCGGCGCAGGTGGTGGTAGTGGTGGGCGAAACCGGGTCAGGGAAGACCACCCAGTTGCCAAAGATGGCTCTTGAGTTGGCCCTCTCCGAAGGCAAAACCGGGATGGTTGGCTGCACTCAGCCCCGGCGATTGGCTGCCACTAGTGTGGCCAAGCGAGTGGCGGAGGAGTTATCGGTGCTGCCAGGGCACGAGGTCGGGCACGAGGTCAGATTCGATAAACGTACGAACAAGGAGACGCAGCTCAAGTTTATGACCGATGGCATCCTTTTGGCGGAGCTGCAAGGAGATCGTCTGCTGAAGAAGTATCACACCATCATTGTCGATGAGGCTCATGAGCGTTCCTTGAATATCGATTTTCTGTTAGGGATACTCAACCAGCTCGTCAAGAAGCGGAAAGACCTGCGAGTAGTCATCTCTTCGGCCACTTTGGATGCAGGCCGTTTCTCGGAGTTCTTTTCGAAGGCACCCATGGTACTGGTCGAGGGACGAACTTTTCCCGTGGAGGATTTCTTTCTGCCGCCGCTCGAGAGCGAGTATCTCGCAGACCAAGTCGTGCGTGGGGTGGAGTGGGTGGATGCTTACGATCGCAATGGAGACGTTCTCGTCTTCCTGCCGGGTGAGCGTGAGATTCGAGAGGCTGCAAATGCTATCGAGGACCGGACTTTCCGCGATACCGAGGTGTTGCCTGTGTTCGCTCGCTTGTCCATGTCCGACCAGCAGCGAGTCTTTGCTTCCAGCCGCAAGCGACGCATCGTGTTGGCGACTAATGTGGCGGAAACCTCGCTCACCATTCCCGGCATTGTCTATGTCATCGATAGCGGGCTCGCGAGGGTGAGCCGATGGTCGCCCCAGCGTGGAATCCAACGTTTACAAATCGAGCAAATCTCGCAGGCAAGTGCTCGGCAACGACGAGGGCGATGTGGGCGGATGCGCGAGGGTGTGTGCGTGAAGCTCTACGATGAGCTCGACCTTGAGGATGCCTCCGAGTTCACGGATCCGGAAATTCGAAGGAGTTCGCTCGGCGGCGTGATTCTTAAGATGAAGTCACTGGGGTTGGGCGAAATTACCGAATTCCCTTTCGTCGATCCGCCCAATGGAAAGGCCGTGAAGGAAGGTATGAAGACCTTGGAGGAGGTCGATGCCTTACAATCCGATGGACACAATGGGCTTTCCGAAACTGGTTGGCGTTTGGCGAAGCTTCCGCTCGATCCTCGTTTGGGCCGAATGCTAGTGGAGGCGGAGCGCCGGGGAGTGTTGGCGGAGTTGCTTGTTATCGTGGGTGGATTGAGTGTGATGGATGTGCGTGAGCGGCCCGATGGCAAGGAGGATGCGGCTAAGCAGGCTCAAGCCAAGTTCCACGATGGACGCTCGGACTTTCTTGCCTTGCTCAAGATTTGGAACGCAGCTGGTAAGTTGCGTGATGGCAAAGGAAGGTTTCAAAAGAACCAATTGCGAAAGTTCTGTCAAAAAAACTACTGCAACTTTCGTAGGTTAGTGGAGTGGGACCAAGTGGTGGGAGAAATAACGAGGTCGTTTTGTGGCCGAGGTGAGTGGCCCGAAACGAGGCTTGAGAATTTTCAAGTCGAAGTCGGTGAAGGAAAGGGGGCGCGTAATCGGGCCGCAAAGTATTATCAGGAGATTCACTGTGCGCTGCTAGCGGGCATGCCACGCTCGGTGGGCATTTGGGATAAGGAGGGCAAGGTCTACAAGGGAGTGGGCGGCCTGAAGTTTGCCATCTTTCCCGGTTCGGGCCTCTTTAAAGAAAAGAAGCGACCAGAGTGGGTATTGGCTTTTGAGCTTGTGGAGACCTCCCGTCTCTGGGCTCGCAAAGTGGCTTGGATGAAGTCGGAATGGGTGGAAGAGGTCGCTCCTCATCTGTGCAAGAAGCGCTATCATTCGCCTTACTGGGACGAGAACCAGGGTGCGGTCTATGGTCAGGAGACGGTCCTGTTAGGAGGGTTGACTGTGGTGCTGGGACGTCCGGTTTTCTTTGGCAAAGTTTCGCCCAAAGCTGCCCACGAGGTCTTTGTTCGCGATGCCATTCTGGAAGGGCGATTGCGCGGACAAATCCCTTGTCTCGATCGGTTGGCCAAAGTGCGCCGACAGGCGGAGGGTGCGGAGCGAAAGCTGAGGCGGGTGGGCGGTCTTTGGATGGAAGAATATGCCTTCGACTTTTTCTTCGCACGCATCCCGGTGGAGGCTACGACGGCCAAGGCCTTTCATGCTTGGCGCAAGCAAGATGCGAATGAGGAAAGGCTCATGATTGGGCTGCGCGATGTGGTGTGGGAAGAGGGGGTTGAAGGTCGTTTGTTGCTCTTCCCTGATGTCGTTGAGCACTTAGGTCGGGAGTGGATGGTGGAATACATTTGTGATCCGGAGGCAGAGGATGACGGCATGGTCTTCGAACTGGAGTTGGCGGAACTGCCTCATCTGCCAGACTACTTGCCAAGCTGGGTTGTTCCCGGGCTCCTTGAGGAACGGGTTGAATTATTGATTCGTAGTTTGCCCAAAGATTGGCGGATTCGCTTTCAGCCTCTCAAGGAGACCGCGGCTCAATTCTTGAAGGAATGGACAGGCTGGGAACCACAGGTCGACCTGCTAGAGGCACTCGGAGAGTTTCTAACAGGTGTTTGCGGTGTGGTCATCGAGCCCACCATGTTCGACGAGTCTCGCTTGCCCAAGTGTTTGCGTCCGGCGGTGAGGGTGCGGGATGAGAAAGGAGCGGAGATTGCGTTTTCGTCGGATGTCCGAAAGCTTAAAGAGCAGTTAGCAGGTCTGTTGCGTTCACGCAGGGAGGCACTAGCTAATGAGGAGTGGGAGATGTCGGGAGGAACGTTTTGGAGTTTTGGAGATTTGCCTCTCGAGGTGGACGGAGTCTTCCCGGCTTTGGTGGACGAGGGAGATGCGGTGGGCACTCGCGCTTTTCTCGATCAGGAAGAGGCGGAGGAGAGCCACCGTGCTGGAGTGGTGAAATTATTTTGGTTAGACCACGAGGCTATGCTGCGCGGGCATCTCAAGCGTGGTTTTTTGCGCCCGATGGCAAAATTGGTCTTCGGTCCCCATCAGACCGAGCCCTTGGACCTGCAAGTCATTCGCGTTGCTGTGGAAGGAGCTCTTTTAAAGAATGCCAAACAACTGCCACGCACGGCAGAGGAGTTTGCAGCGGCCTCCGAAATTGCACGAGGATGGGTATTGGACTTGGCAAAGATGATTTCAACAGAACTCGAGCGAGCTGCCGATTCCTACGAAGATTCTAGTAAATGGCTAGCTGGCAAGAAGGATGAAAAGCTCTATCTAGAAACAGTGTCCGATCTGACCGAAGAGCGGGAGTGGTTATTGCGGGATGGTTTTCTCTGGAAGGCGGGCGTGGAGCGAGCCTTGCGATACGGTCGCTATCATGATGCCATCGAAGAACGTATCAAGAGAATGGAGAGCCTGCCTTTGGTGAAGGATGAGGAGAAGCGCAGGCAGTTGGATGACCTGTGGTTGGCCTGGCTGAGGCAATGGCGGGAACGCCCGGACGCGGCTCGACTGTGGTATGTCGGCTGGATGCTGGCCGAATGGAGAATCCAGCTTTTTGCCCCTGGAGTGCCCCGAGCGGGTAAAACCAGCGAGAAGATGATTGCGAAGGCCCTTGCTGGTTAGGAAGAGTTTCCTTGCAAGCGCACCGACGAAGGGTTGGTAAAGAAAGTCGGTTTTTGATGCATCTGCCTGAAGCTGAAGTTCGTTTCTTCTTGGCGGAGTCTTGGTTGACTCATCTTTTCCATAGCCATGAAAACGTTTCTTAGTTCTTCAATCGTCGGTGTTCTCTGTGGTCAGTTTGCCTATTCGGCTGCCACAGTTGTGGAACGCGGGATTCAGTTCACCGAGGTGGATTTCGTCAATTCGACCATGACGCTGACCAATCTAAATGAAAACGAAGCTGTCAGTCTGAGCGGGTGGCGCTTTTGTTCCCATGATGAAAATCAAACTCGTCGCTACTCTTCCAGGAACGGATTGAACAACCTCACGTTAATGCCCGCCCAAACTCTGGTTATCGAATTTGGAAGCGCTTCAGGAGACCTTGGAACGATAGGAATCGGCGCTTTGGGAAACTTCGCTGGGCCTTTTGATCGCGGTCCTTACTCCATCAGCCTTTATGATGGGGGAAGCTTTGGACAAGGCGCGAACATCGTAGATCACATCCAGTGGAGCATCGACGGAGTTGATAATACCACTGCTGATGAGCGTTCGGATGAGGCTCAGAGCGGCGGAGTTTGGAGCAATCAAAGTCTCTGGGTGGCAACCACCGCAGAGACAGAACTACTGGTCCTAGATTCACCTTCGGCAACAACTATTTTGCATGGTCCGGCTTCCTATTTGGCTCAGATTCCTGAGCCTTCGGCTTTGGTTTTGGGTTTGTTAGGAGGAACTCTTTTCTTCAAAAGACGTCGGGCAGCAAGCTAGCTGTTCGCTTACCAGCCGACGTTGCGGAACCTTGCTGGAGCAGCGTCGGTGATGGACTCGATCACGAGGTGGTAATAACCTGTCTTGCCATCGGGGTCGGTGAGAGCAAAGCCCTCGGTCTCGTAATAAGCACCGTCCGCGCCTCCACCCGCAGACTCCTGATACCAGCGGACAGGTTTTCCAAGAATGGTCGTTGTCCGCCATTTTTGCGCAACCTCGATCGAGCCTAATTCACCATTGACCATGGTGTCTTTGCTCATCTTGGGAGGCGTGATTAAGGAGGGGAAGGGGCGAGGCGAACCGTAGATGACCAGTCGTTCGAAAGGCTTGTTCGGATCTTGATAACTCAGACGGTAGAAACCTTCGGGTGACGATTCCTTGGTCGGGACTCCCCAAGTCTTTGCAAGAATAGGGGAGAGAAGAACGGGTGTTTTCAGGCCTCGCAAAGAGGAAGTTTCTGTCAGTCCGCTCATGGCTTTTTCCTTCGCCTTTGCCCAAGAAGAATCGATGACCGCAGATGGTAAGGAAGGAAGGTCGGAAAGAGTGGTACGGGGTGTAGTGGGACCGCAACCAGTCAGGAGGATGCTGGCAGTGGCGATTGTTAATATCAGTCTCATGTGTTGTTGTTCGGGTTGTTCGTAGAAAGAAAAACGGAGCCCCCGCAGGGACTCCGAGTGGGGGCCAAAAGTCAGGAACTAGACGAAGTTGCTTTCTTTGCCGGTCTCAGTAGTGAGCAAGTAGCAAACGGCACCACGGCGCTTTTGCTTAAACTTGCCCATCTTATCCATCACGGTTTTGATCGCGGCATCTTTTTCTCCATCATCCTCAAGTCCGAGCTTCTTGGTTGCGAAGCCGTTCTTGAGGGTTGCCAATTCGCCCTTGTCACTTGCGGAAACCAGCGAGGCGTCGAGGCTCTGATTGGCAATGCCGAATCCTTTCACGATTTTCTCCAAGAGAGCATCGTTGACCGAGACTCCAAGCTCCTCGAGCTGGGCCTTTGATTTTGCAATATTATCTTCTGCTGACATAGCGTTCCTATTCGATACCACCCGGCGAGGGGCGCAAGGGAATTTTTTGGCTTCCTCTTTCTAGTTGCGGGTGGCCTTCAGACGGGTAAAGGCGCGAGTGGCACTGCTGCGGTCAGGGGTCAGGTAGTAGCGCTGCAGGTAGTAGTCGCCATCGTCAATAGGCGCACCAAGTGGCAAAATTTGCGCAGATCCATCCTCGAAATCGGAAAGATTCAGCGTCGCTTCCGGGGTGATGGTGACACCGCGAGGGTCGTCAGGGAAGCGGAAGGTGACGGTGTAATAAATATTGCCGGGCGGCAGATTACTTCCTGGAATGAGGTTGTTGATAGCAGTGCCATCGACGATGTTCGAGCTCTCGGCAAAGCGCGTCCGGCTGCTGCTATCGTTGGCGAGCGTTCCATAAGCAAACTCGAGAAGATTACCTTGTCCATCGCTATCGGGGTCGTCTCCCTCGCCTTGTTCATCTACGGGAAGGTCGGCAACGTATGTCGCGAATGGGTCGCTCGGGGTGGTGCCGAAGCCATTGAGCACCACGATGCGTCCCGCGTCTTCCCCATTGTAGGTGGAAAAGGCTCCTCCGCACCAGATGCGGCCTTCGGAATCGACTTTCACATCTTCGGGATAGCTAAAGCCAAAACCATCGCCGGGCTCAAAGCCAGGGATAGGGACTCCATCCTCATCCACCACCACAATGTCGTTAATTGGGGTTCCGTTGTAACTGGAGAAGATACCGCTTATGATCGTCCGACTGTTGTCGAGACGGGCGAGGTCGTAGACGCGGGTATTTGGTCCGCCACCATTTACAAGGTTGGGCCAGTTGGCACTACGTGTTCCATCGGCTGCTAGCTTTTCGATGAAGGGGTAGCTTGTGCCAGCAATCAAAAC
Organism: uncultured Roseibacillus sp.; assembly: GCA_964529725.1. Classification (GTDB taxonomy): domain Bacteria; phylum Verrucomicrobiota; class Verrucomicrobiia; order Verrucomicrobiales; family Akkermansiaceae; genus Roseibacillus. The sequence goes on along the minus strand of CAZGXV010000005.1, from coordinate 63,429 downwards.
ACCTCCGTCCTGAGTAGGAATGATTTCGCTCGAATTCATACTGCCGTCATAGAAGAACCCGGAGGAAAGAGCACCGGTGTCATCGATGCGGGCATTGCGAGAGCTTGCCGGATAGCCTCCTCCCGCGAGCCAGTAGTCACTCCCCACTATGGCGATGTCGTCAACGATGTTGGTCGCTTGCGAGACGAAGGTGGTATCGACTGAACCGTCGGCATTCAAGCGGGCAACCCTGCCAGTTCCAGCTTCGTTATCGACGGAGGAGAAGGTGCCCGCAATGAGGACCTTTCCATCGGGCAAAGAACGTATTTGGTAAACTGTATTGTTCGGTCCGATTCCGGGGTCAAAGGTGGTGTCAACGGTGCCATCAGCGTTGATACGAGCGACCCGATTGACGGGAGAGAAGACCCCATTGGCGCGCAAGCGAGTGAAGCCACCTGCGATGAGATAGCGACCCTGGGCGTCTTTATCGATGCTGTAGACAGGATTTCCGAGGTTGACTTCGGGGAAGGTCAAAACCGGAGAACCATCAGGATTAATCTTGGCGAGATAGCGCCGAGAACTGGACCCGGTGGGATAGGTCAGTGAAGTGAAGTTACCTCCAGCAATAAAGCTGCCATCATCCTCGGGCCAAATCGCACGCACCGTGCTGTTGAAGCTTGGCAAAGTCAGCGAGCGGTCAATAGAGGCTGGTGGGCGTTCGACCAAGAGGTCAACAGAGTTAGAATCGACGCTCCCGAGACCGTTACTGATACGCACGAACAGTGAGCCGGAGTCGGTGAGCGTGAGATTGCTCAAAATGAGTTCATTCGTTGCCGCCCCTGCAATTCCAGTGCTATCAACCAACGGTGAACCATCGCGGAACCATTGGAAGGAAAGCGGCGAAGCTCCCCGGGTCTCGACGTTGAAGGTAGCATCGAGGGCGACCTCAGTTGTCACCGGCTCAGGTTGGCTGAGAATCTCGGGGGCGCCCAAAACAATGAGATCAGCCGAATCCGAAGTGATGCTTTCGTTGGTGACCGAGTGGGTCACAATCACTTGATAGTTGTCTTCGTCATTGTCCTCGGCATTGGCGATAGAGAGCGTGTTCGTCATAGTTCCCGAGAGGTCCCCGCCATCAACGAGGATGACTCCGTTACGCTGCCACTGATAGGTCAGCGCTTCGGTAGCGACTGCATTGACGGAGAAGGTCGCGGTTGAACCTGGTTCTGAGAAGGTAGAGCGCGGCTGTTGAACAATCGCCAAGTCGAGCGGGTCTCCATTCAGAAGAGTCAATCGACCAGCGGTTTCTCCACGGTAGCTACTATGGCCGCCGCCGATCCAGATGCCTCCGAGAGGTTTGAGCGCGATTTCAAAAATCGCACCCACCGAACCCTCCCTGACATCAAAACTGGTATCAAGGCTGCCATCGGAATTGAGGCGGGCTAGTCCAGTGGCGTCCTCGTCGTTAACTTGGGCGAAGTTGCCACCTACTAAAATTTTTCCAGCGGCATCGATAGCAACTGTCTCGACGTCATTGGCGGCGTTCGCCGAAAAAGTATTGTCAGTGGAGCCGTCGGCATTGAAGCGAAGGATTCGACCAAAGTCTCCGACGGCGACAACTTTACCATCAGGTTGCAGGGCGATGTCGAAGATGAAGCGATTACTAGACGCGCCGTAGCTCGTGTCGAGACTGCCGTCTTCATTGAAGCGTCCCACCCGGTTGGCTCCGGTGAGAGTAAACCCGCCTCCGGCAAGCACCTTGCCGTCTGGAAGGGCTATCACTTTGCGAACGCTATTGAGGGCCGGGGTGACAAAGCTGTCGTCGCGCGAGCCGTCGCTATTGAGCCGCACCAAATAGCCCGGATTGCCGTCCCATTGGCTGAAGAGTCCGCCCACGATATACTTGCCGTCGATGGTGGCTTCTACCGAGTAAACATCCCCATTGATGCTAGCATTAGGCGCGAGAGTTGAATCAAGGGTGAGGTCGGGATTGAGGCGGGCCACTCGCGACCGAGTTGTTCCGGCGATGGAAGAAAAGCGTCCCCCAATGAGAACTCCGCCTTCTTGGTCGAGAGAGAGGGAAAGGACCAAGCCATTGGGATTCAGATCGAAGGAAGCGTCTAGTGAACCATCGGCATTGATGAGGGCGAGCTCATCGATACTCGTGAAGCTGCCGTTGTAGGTCACCGAAGTAAACGAACCGCCAACAAGTGTCCGGCCATCGGGGAGGGGGAGCAGTGCGTGGACATTGCTGTTGAAGACAAGGTCGCTATTCAATGGACTAATCGCGGCGGGTGAAAAGACGACTGAGACTGCAACCGCATCACTAGTCACCGTGCCCAGACTATTGGTCACCACGACGCGATAGGTTCCGCTATCTGCTTCCTCGCTCATCGCAAGAGTGAAGGAGGGAGAGTTGGCTCCTGCGATATCAACACCGTCCTTTTGCCATTGATAACTGAGAACTCCCGCCCCAATGGCTTCTACGGAAAGCGTCAACTCATCGTCGATTTCGAGGTTTTGCGAGTCGCCGGTGAAGGCGATCAGTTCGGGTGTGCTCAGGACGGTAACCACTGCAGCCGTGCTGGGACGTTCGCGGCCCGTCGTAGTGTTGGTGATGATGACTTGATAACTCGCTTCATCGTTTTCGCTCAAACTAGGGAAGCTGAGAGTGGAGTCGGTTTCACCCGCAATATCGATGCCGTCCTTTTGCCATTGGAAGGTAACCGGATCACCATTGAGACCGTTGGCGGCGATAGTGAGAGTGGCGCTGGTGCCAATGTCGGCAGTGAAGCTCATCGGCTGACTGGTGATGATGACATCAACAGGATCACCGTTGAGAAGGGCGAAGCCATAGTGAGGGTTACCTTGGAATTGGGAAAACGCGCCCGTGACCCAGATGTTACCATTCTCGGTTATTTCGATGGTTTCCACGGAGGAGTTGAAGCCGCTGCCGATGTCCCACAGCGGGTCGGGCGAGCCATCGGCCAGCACCCGGGTGAGGCCCTGGCTATCGCCAATGAGGTACTTGCCGTTGGGTTGCAGCGCGAGATCCAAGACCTCGTAACTACCAGCGAAGCCAGGACTGGTAAGGGTATCAAGCAGGGTTCCGTTGGGCGTGATTCGATGGATGAAACGCTGCCCACTACTGGAAGTGGCGAGGTGAATATTATCATCGGTTCCCAAGCTAAACGCCCTGAAGACGGGAGAGTTGGGAATGGAACTATCGAGGGAAAAGCTCGTATCAATAGAGCCATCGCTTTCGAAGCGGAGGATGCTATTGGCGGTGAGAATGATTGCCCTTCCGGATGAATCCAGCTCGAGGTCGAGCGGTGTGCCCGTGAAGTTGTCGCTGAAGGTGGCGTCAACAGTGCCATCGGCATGGAGCCGAACCAGTTTGTTGAGGCCAGCGAGATAGACTTGATCGCTGGCGTTGACTTCAACGAAATCAAAGTTGCTCTGCGAGCTGACGTTGGTAGTGAAGGGCTCGTTCGAAGTGCCATCGGCATTGAGCTTGATGATATTTCGATAATTCCCATTGACCAGGAACCCGAAGTTACGAGGGTCGCCCACTACGATTGCCAAGCCGCTGCTATCGAAGGCCGCATCACTGGAACGGCTATCGGAATTGGACGTGGTAGGGAGGAAGGTCGCCACAGGTGCGCCCGTTTCATCGACTTTAGCCAAGTATGGGTTCAAGCTTCCGGACGGATGACCGCCTGCGGAAAAATTTCCTCCAATGAGGGCACCGCCGTTACTGCCAGGCGTGAGGTAGTCGGGTTTTCCAAAGAAGGACGGCATCGCGATGAAGCCATCGACCAAGGCCGCTGGGTCGGGGATGAATTGGATATTGGCAGGCAGGGAGGTCGCGCTCCCCAAGCCGTTGCTGACCACGAGAGCGTAATTGCCGGAATCAGAAAGAGCCCCAGCCGTCAGGTCGAGAGTGGCGGCCGTTTCGCCTGCTAGATCGACTCCATCTTTTTGCCACTGTAAGGTCAAAGGTTCTTGCGCGAAAAAGCTGACTTCCAAAGTCAAGTTTTCTCCTACGATAAGGGTAGTAGATGAAGGGGATTGGCGAATTTCCGGTGCTCCCAAGACGACCAGTTCGGCAGTCTCGGAGGTGAGGGAAAAGAAGGTGTCGGTATTAGTAACTACGACATCATAGAAGGCCGCGTCTGTGGCACTGATTGGGTCAACAGTGAGGCTGCTCCCGTTTTCACCATTGAGGTCCACGCCATTCTTGCGCCATTGGTAGGAGAGTGTGCCCGAGGAAACCGCGTTGACCGTGAAGGTCGCACTTGCCCCCGGTGCTCCGGCGGCCAGTAGGGGGTCGTCAAGTATGGCCAGCTCGCCTGGCTCGCCATTGAGGATAACAAGTTTCGACACTGGGTCTCCACCGAGGGTTGAGAACTGGCCACCTACCCAAGCACGACCACCTGCATCTACTTCTACGGAAGTGACGATGGAATCGAAGCCGCCGAAGTTGGTGTTGAAGGCGCCATCATCGTTCTGGCGGGTCAGCCAAGGGGTGTTTGCGCGAGGTGCATAGACGAATTCGTTGTCGTCGATACTAAAGTCGAACCAAGCGATTGAACCTAAAGAGTTGAGCTGGGACTCGATGGTTCCATCGGCAGCGACGAGGGAGACCCTTTGGCTCACCGTTCCAAAGGACGGTTGCGTTAAAGCTGCCACGCGCCCCCCATCCAGAGGAATGATATCCAGAACAAGCCGATTGGACCCATAGGTGAACGTCTCGTCGCGGCTGCCGTCTTCGTTGAGCTTAGTCAAATAATTGCCAGCGGTATTAGCACCAGATGAGGTGAAGCGTCCACCCACATAGATGGATGTACCCTCTAGCGCAATGGACTGGATGAAGGGATTGTTGCCGAACGATACCTGTGGGAAAGTGGGGTCCAAAATGCCAGCGTTGTCGAAACGTCTCAGGTCTCCGCCCCCTTCGCCAACCAACAAGCGTCCTTGCTCATCGACGGCGATAAAGCTTGGACGAGTTGTGATGCCGCTTACGAGCTGACCCGATGCTAGGCTTCCGTCCGCGTTGGCCTTCAAAACATAACTTTGGTTTTGGCCATTGACGGTGGTGAAGAATCCACGCGCCGCGACGCCACCGTTGGGCAAAGTTATCACCTGGTCGGCTTGACCATTCAAGGTGATGGTTACTGGTGCCACGGAAGGATCGAGGGAGACCTTCTGGATGACTTGTCCCAACGCGGAAGAGTTGCCAGAGACCCAAGCAGACTGGTTGTCGATGAGGGCGATGGAATAGACTGCTAAATCAAGGTCGCTAACAGGTTGCAGAGCTGCCGGGAGGTAAGGGGCAGGCTTGACCTCAACCACCGCGGGGTCGCTGGTCACCGTGCCCGCAGCATTGGTGACTTCCACGGTATAGCTGCCCGCGCCCGTCAATTCCACCGGGTCCACCGTGAGGGTCTCGCCAGTGGCTCCGGCGAGAGGAAGGTCATCTAACAGCCATTGATAGGAGAGAGGCGATTGGCTTGTTGCCACGACCGTGAGGGTGAGGCTCTCATCTTCTTGCAGGGACTGGGAAAGAGGTTGGGTGGTGATGCTTAGTGGCGAGTCGTCGTCAAGAATAGTGAAAACCAGGGAGGAAATGGCACCCGGTCGCGCGTCGGGGGAGTAGTTAGCTAAGGTCGCGATGAAGGTTTCCTGCGGCTCAATGTCAGCGTCATCGTTCAAGGTGACGGTGACCGTTTTGTCTGCGCTGTCGCCGTCTGCCCATGAGATGGTTGTGGGCGATATCGAATAGTCTGTTGCCGAGGCAGAGTTGTTGGTGAGGGTGATGCCAACCGAGACTGCGTTTACCGAAGAACCACCTCGAGTGAGGGTGAGGGTTACCAGACCCTCGTTCTCTACCGCTTCGACTGAGGACACCGCAAAGCTCAGTTCCGCCGGGTCTTTGACCACCACGTCCACCTTATCGGAGATGACGCTCCCGTTGGGGTTGGTGACCACTACGCAATATTCGCCATTGTCTTGAGCGGCACTGGCGTCGGTCTGGAAGTAGAGGGGAGAGGTGGCTCCGGAGAGGGCCACGCCATCTTTGAACCACTGATAAGTCGTAGGATTTTTGCCGGAGATGGCACCGACTGAAATTTGAAAAAACTCAAGAGGAGCCACAAAGAGGGGGAGTGGCTGCGAGACCACAATCGGTGGCGAATCCGAATCAATGATGGTCGCGAAACCCTGCGTGGGAGTGCCCAGCGCTGCCCCGGTAGCGTTCGCTAAATCAATAGTGAAGGTCTCGAAGTTTTCGACCAAGGAGTCATCTACTAGAGGGATAGAGATATACTTGGTGCCTGCTTCCCCAGCGGCAAAACTCACCGTCCCACCCGTGGCATCAAAGTCAGCACCTGCAGTGGCATTCCCCAAAGCAGTCGAGAAAGAGTAGTCCACTGAGGCTGCTCCCGTGGCGCCATTGATTCGCACAATCGGAATCAGCATCGAGCCGTCACACTCGCTAGCGGAGAAAGCGAAGGAACCCAATTGAAGAGTGCCCGGGGCATTGGGGACTTCATCACCTTCAAAGGCGACCACTTTGACCGAAGGCTCGCCATTGATGAAATCAAAGCCACCGCCCGCATAAATTTTTCCCGTAGGGGAAGTGATGGCCTGATTGAAAAAGGCATTAGTGGGTCCGTTGCCAAAGGGAGGCATGTTCCAAGAGCCGGAAGCATTGAAGGTCGGATCCAACGAGCCATCGTTGTTAATGCGCACCAGTTGAGAATTTCCTTCCACTAAGTCGCGTTTGAAAAGGAGATAGCGCCCCACGGGATCGCGGCGCAGGGGACGCGCCGCATAACGGGTGAGCGAAGCATCCATCGCGAAGCTGCCATCGTTGGCTCCTGTTTCGGTGAAGCGAGCCATGAAGTTGGTGCTGCTGCTCGTATTTCCTTGCGAGCCCAAGGCAGTGATTTTGCCGTCGGGTTCCACTACCACTCCGGAGAACGAGGTCACCGAGGAGGGATAGGAAGGCGCAAAGGAAGTATCCAGAGAGCCGTCACTATTGAGACGGGCAAAAATCGGGGTGTCGTCGAAAATCGTTCCGCCCACTGGTTGTCCACTCCCGACAATGTAGAGCTTGCCGCTGGGAGTGGGTGCTACTTGCCGAATGAAAAGGGAGTTCGGAACAATATTCGCGAGCGAAGCCGGATTGACCTGAAAGGACGTATCCAACGAGCCATCGGCATTCAATTGGGCGATCCCATAGCGAGTCACGAACGGGCCACCCTGGTCCTTCACCGCATTGAAGCCGCCCGCGACGATAATCTGATCGTTGGGTAAGGTGATCACCTCATCGATAAATTCGGTATCGATACCAGCGGATTGAAAAGTGGTATCAGGATCGCCCCCGGGAGTGATACGAACGATTCCGTTGGAGATGAGAGCATTGGTCGAGGCGGCAGTAGTGATCCCATCTCGCATCCCTTGCATGCAGCCGACCGCGAGGATTTTGCCGTCGGACTGAAGAGCTAAGCCATGGACTTCGGGCTGTCCCGGCTGGTCATAAAAGATACCTGAACCCTCACCATTGGGTGTGGCATCAGCATGAAAAGTCTCATCAACAGTGCCGTCGATATTGAAGCGGGTAAGAGGAAGAAAGAGTGCTCCATTCTGAGCAGACATCCAGTTTGACCCCACTAGTAACTTGCCATTTGGTTGCACCAATAGAGATGCCGGGCCACCAAATTCCTCAGTGTCAAAGTAGTTGGAGCCAGCCCATGTGGTATCAACAGTATCGGGCGCAGCCACGGCGGGTCCGCAGGCCAAAGCAAGGCCTGCTAGTGCAAGGAGCGTTTTGTTCATTTTCGAGAGTGGTTGTTGTTCGTCCCCATGGAAGCTGATTTTCGAAGACAGCGCAAGTCGCCATGGGACACCCTTCCACAAGGGGAAGGGCGCTCCATGACGGTGCGTTGTTCACCGGGATAAGGTGAAAGTCTGCCAACCTGCCAGAGACATTCACTGGTCAGATTAGCAAATTAAAATGGTGACGCCATCCCCTGAACCGGGGAGACGGAAGCTCATTCAAAAAATCTTAGCCATCCTGCGAAAACTCGGGAATCGATAGTTTCTGACTGCGAAGTTTAATTTGATGAATCCTAGCTTGCCAAATTAGTAGTGAAATAACAGTGTTCTGAGATAGTGATTAAAAGAATGAAAGCACTGAAGATTCTGTTGGTATTGCCAGTATTTGTTTTGGTGTTGTGTAGTTGCTCTTCGAGTAAGTTTCAACCACCTGCTTACAAAGCGCTCACTCCTGCAGTTGCAAAAGAGACATTCCTCTATGCTGCGATGTCTTCGAGCGCCTATAGGGAGCAAGAAAGACAGTTTCAACTTGGGAAAATTGGCTGGAAGAAAATTGATCGGAATGGACAAATCAAGAGCGACCAAGATTCGCACTCCTATACTGCTGGCAAATTCTTTGGGTTTGGCTCGGGCATGGTTTTTGATATTTGGAAGAAGGATGGTACCGAGCAAGTCGTTTTTGCCTTTCGTGGGACTGATGAGCCAGGGGATTGGGTAAAGGCAAATTTGGCAATTCCTTTCTCTGTGCCTTACAAGTCAGCGCGAAAGAATTTGCGTAACTTTATTGCAGATAACCCAAACTGCAAAGTCATCGCTCTAACAGGGCATTCACTTGGTGGCGGATTGGCTTTGTCTTGCTCAGTTGACCAAGGGATTGATGCCTATGTTTTTGACTCTTCTCCTCGTGTATTTGATGGCTGGGGAGATAGGCATAAACCAGCTAAGCGCGTTTCTGTGCATCAGAAGGGGGAAATCTTGGAGAAAGCTAGGCATCGATATCTGAAATTTCATGAAGTAGTCGGTATTCAGTATGAGGCCGATTTCCCTTTCGGAAAAACCTCAAGAGCCAAGCACAGCTCGTATGAGTTGGCTAAGCACTTAGTGAGAATGGCAGCAAAATATGATTCCGATGCTGCTGCTATTCAGAAATAGAAGTGTTGAGTTGAGGGCTCTCAAAGGGGTAGATTTCTAAAAATCAATGGAGTCAATCCACAGCTCTTTTGATGCCTTTCGAGCGGCAGGTGAAGAGATTTTGGGAGAGGAGACTATTCGAGTCCAATTGAACAATGAGTGGTTAGCCCTGACTGAACGGCTCAATCTTAGGTTAATTTTGAGTCATTCACGTGTTGCCAGTAGATTGTAATTTTATTGCAGTCGTTGCGCTAGTTTGCAAGAGAGGTGGGGTTGTCGAAGCGGTTCAGCTTTCTGAGATTTGGGCGGGGTAACCTTGAGGTTCTGACAAGGCGACTTACCGTGGAATGAGGGCACGAAAACATGGAGGCCATTTTTCTCCTCAGCGACTCTCTTTTTAGATAGTGATGAGGAATGAAGTTCTTGTTGTGCTTGGGGTGGTTTCTCGGCGTGTTGTTGTCGGTTTCGGCAGAAGTGGGCGAGACCCGAGTCTGGACTTCGGCAGACGGGAGGTCATTGGAGGGAAAGCTACTGTCGGTTTCGGCTGAGAAGATTGAGGTGGAAAAAAATGGTCGTCCGGTTGCAGTGCCCGTCCGTTTGTTGGCTGAAGATGATCGCAAGTTAGTGAACGAGCTTCTTGAGAAGCAGGAGGCAGCCTCCGTCCTAGCAAAACAGGATGAAGCTCGCGCCGATGGTTTTCAGGATGGTCCCTACGCTGCCGCAGTGAAGGGGGAGTGGGTCCTTGGTGATGATAAGCATGGCCTCCTTCATCAGCTGTTTATTGGTAAGGAGGTCAAGCGCAAGAAAGCTGGGCCAGTGGTGCCACTTTTTGTTCACCTCCATGGTGCGAGCTCGCGTGCGGACTCGGTGGCACCCGGTCAGGTGGAGATTGCGGCCAAGACAATTACCGCACCCGACTGGTATCAGGACCACCCGTGTGTGGTTCTCGTTCCGACCTGCCCTCCCGATCCAATGGCGTGGGGGAAGGATGAGATACTAAGCAAGTTGGAAGCCTTGATTGATGACTTGGTGACCCAACTTCCCATTGATCGCAGTCGTATCTATTTATCGGGGTATTCCATGGGGGGGCAAGGTATTGGTAAGCTTATCGAGCGTCGGCCAACCCTTTATGCGGCCGCTCTTTTTGCGGATGGAGGCCCTAAGGATTCCTGGGTTGGTCAAACCAAGGCTGCAATGTGGAGCTACTACTCGGGGGAGGAAGACACCTCCGAAGTGGAAGGCTTGCAGCAACGTTTCAGGGAGGATGGGATCGAGTTTCGAGCCACCATTTTACCCGATGCTAAGCACAATGGTATTCATTGGTTCTTGGCCAGAGACCCCCAGGTGTGGCAGTGGCTCTTCGAGCAAAAGTTGCCCTGAGCCTTACCAGCGATAGCGCGCGGTGAGAAGGTAAGTACGCGGAGTAGCGAGGGAACGCAAGCCGTTGGATGAGAGGCCAGTTTCAATATCTTGGTCGAAGATGTTTTCAATCCGACCATTGAAAGTGAGGTGCTCAGTAGCTTGATACTCAGCGGAAATACGTGTGTTCCAGTAGGGAGCGAGTCGTCGGGTGGCGAGAGCATCATCATAGGCAAACGAGGAAAAAAGAGTCCCCGCTCCCAGTGCAAATTGCGAGGTCGCTTGCCAGCGAAGCGACGCGGTGATTTTGTGCAGTGGCGAGTGGGGGAAGGGTTCGTCTTCGAGGAGAGGCTGTCGGTCAGAGTCGATAAACCGGGAGTCGGCCAATTGGTAGGAGAGGCTGGCGAGAAGTCCCTCGCAGGGTTGGAGCCGGAGCCGGGACTCGAACCCCAAAACGCGGGCGGCGTCCACATTGAGTCGCTGGGCCGTAGTTCCCGATGGCGTGATGGCAAGCGGGACATTGGCGATCGCATCCGAGATGTGATGGGCAAAAAGGGTGCTCGTCCATTCTAGGCTTTCACTGGGAGAATAGGTCGCGGTCAATTCTGCCGAATAGAAGCGCTCGGGCTCGAGTTCGGGGTTGGCGTTGGTGATGTCGCTACGAACGCGGAAGCCTCGATAAAGCTCGTTAAGGGTGGGAGCTCGGAACGAAGAGGAGGCCCCGGCGGACAAGTGAAGGGTAGGGGTCACCTGCTTGGCAAGCGAGAGCCCGAAGGAGGGTTCCCAGCGTTCGCTTTCGTCAAAGCGCTCATTCGTACGGAATGAGCCGTCGCTTCGGACTTCACGTAAAATTCCATTACTAGATTGATAGTAATCAACGCGGGCCGAAGCCTCGAGCTCAAAGTCCCGTGGCAACGTTAAGGAGGTTTGCAGGAACGCGCCTAAGAAGGTCTGAGTCCCGCCAGTAGTGCGAATGCGATTGTCGAAGGCCACCCGCTCATTGGTTTCTCCCTCGAGGTAGCGGGCGTCCAAGCCAAGAGTGAGGGTGCCGTTTTCCCAACCGGTGAAGCGGGAGCTGAAGGAGCCTCCGACACCCGTGCCCGGAACGTCGAACTGATCGAGTGCGAGGCTTTCGCTTTCGCGGTCGGCGGCTTGGGAGCTGAAAACTGATGAGAAGTCACGTCGTTGGTAGTAAGCGGTGGCTTGATGGGTGAGGTCGGGTTGCTCCCAAGTAGCGCGAAGGGAAAAGTCCCGTGCTTCGGTTGCGTTCTCAGTGAGGACCGTTCCATTGCCCCGCTCTTCTTCAAAGGCCGAAAGAGTGGCTTCGAGGCGAAAATCCGCTGTCGGCTGCCAAGTGGTTCGCAAGTCGATTCCGCTGGCCTCTAGGGAGAGGCTACGATCAATGGCACCTCGTTGGTTTCGGCTCAAAGGTTGGTGACCATCACTCTGAAAGGTGAAAGCGCTGACCCCGAGGGCCCAAGTCTGTTCCTGGTTGGAAAGCTGATGAGCGGTTTCCAGTGACCAAGTTTCGCGCGACCCGAGAGTACCCGCCACCTCATGAAATTGCGCCCACGGGTCGCGACTGGTGATTTGGATTGTACCCGCCGCTGACTGGTTACCCCAGACGACCGCTTGCGGAGAGGGAGAGAGGCGGATGGCTTCGATTTGGGAAGGGCGGTAGCGCATCCACGATATCCAGCCGCCGAAGGGATCGTTTTGCGGGATGCCATCGCGCAGGACGAGAGTTCGCGCCGTTGCCGTTGCGCCCGTTCTCCGGAGAGAGACCCCGGCCGCAGTGGGATTGGCAAAGGTGGCGTCTTGGCGTCGGAAAAGTGAAAAGGAAGGGTCTTCCAAAAGGAGTTGATCCAGAGAAAGCGGACTGCGGGCCACGACTTCGGTTCGACCAAAGGTCGGTGGCACATAACTGGCAGGAAGTCGCTCCGCGATGACGACCGTCTCCTCAAGCTCAAAGCGATCCTCCTGAGCTAGAATTGCGAAAGGAAGAGAGCAAAAAATGGCGAGCCTGCGCATGGATTCTTTTAGAATCGCAGAGGGAACGTGGAAAGAGTTATTGCTCGGCATAAACTCTCTCTTCGCGACTCCCTCCTTCGTTTTTTAGAACGAAAACTGGACTCCCAAACCAGCGTGAAAGAAGTCGATGAGGGTTTCATCGTCAGGGTCATTGGGGTCTCGGTCCAACGCCCAGGAATAAGTCGCGTGCACGGAGAGCACGACCGTTTCGTTGAGCGCATACTCCAAAGAGTGAGTGAGTGCGAGATGGTTGGCCCCGTCGTGCCCCTCAGGGACATAGCCTTGGTTCATGCCGAAGGCCCCGCCCACGCCCAAGGTCAGGCTGTCGCTGAGCTCAAAGCTCCGGTCCAAGCCCAGCTCGAGGAAAGAGCCCTCCGCATCAAGGGAATAGTAGGCGTCGAAAGAGACACTGAGGTGGTAGGGCAGCTCGTCATAGGCCAAACCGAAGCCGATCTCGTTGTCGCTTTCGCTTCCGGGGAACAGGGAGTTGAACTGAAGGTGAGTCCAGCTGAAGTAGTATTCGAGGTCTCCCAAGTGGTCGGTGTAAGCGGCCGAGATTTGCATCTCGTCGTAGTTTTGCTCGGGGGAAATTCCATACCAAAAACCGAGCGCGAGGTGCTGGTAGGCAAGCTCTACCGTAGTGGTGATGATGCTGTCGCCGTCAAGACTGTCCCGCCCCTCAATAAAGTAACGACTTTCATAACCAAAGTGGACGTGCCCCGCGAGAGCATCGTGGGCGTGAAGAGGTTGGAAGGGGAGGGAGGGCTCAGCAGTGTGGGCGGTGAGCTGGTCGAGGCAAGAGAGTAGAACAAGTTTCTGTATCAAAAATTTTCTCATAAACCCTAGCGCGAAATAAACGGTAATTCTTTCAGGCGCAAACGAAGGTTCTCTTAGTGGGAACTTTTTTGTCTTTCACCCCTATGCTTGACTCTTTGCTCTTTTTTCGAAGTCACTCAGGACGAGGCGCAGGGCTCTCTAGTGCTCCGAGATATCGACTTTGAAGAAGGCGCGCGCCTGAGTCTCATCCACCAAACTATAGGTGAAATATTTGAAGCCTGGAGGCGGAACGGGAAGACCTTCTGGGTTTTCAATGAGTTTCAGTGTCGGGTCCCAGTTTTCCAAATCGCTAGACGTGAAGGGCTGGTAAATGAGATCCTTAGTAAAGTATCCGGTTTCGGTTCGCCACCCACCGAGACGAATGAGGAAAGAAATCGAGTAAGCAGGGTTGCCTCCCGAGTTGGTAATATTAAGACGAGGTGCTTCCGTCTCGGCAGGGTTTCCTTCCCAAGAGCCAAATGCCAAAGCGAGCAAAGAATCATCGCTACCAGCCTCGCCAGATGAGAAGCTGCCAGGGAGGTCGCTGGTACGGGTGAACTCAATCCAATTGAAGTTGATGCCGTTGCCCAGCGTTTCGACGCGCAGGACCTGTTCGTTCCCGCCGGAAATCGTGATTCCCGAAAGAGTCGTCGATGCCCAATCCGCAGGCCCGCCCGTATCAGGGATGTCAAAGGTGGCGAGTTCAGCATTGTCGAGCAAAACACGCAGGTCGCCCGGATTGGGCTCACCTGCCGCAGTCCTCACGGTGATAGAATAGATGCCAGGATCGGGTGCGACCGTATACTCCACCCACTCGTTGGCATCAAACCAACCAAGGCTAAAGGAACCGTCGATATCTCCGGAGAGTTCGATATCCACGCCTTCACTGCGGTAGGACCCAGTTAGGTTTTCTGGTTCGTTATCTTGATAAGCAACTCCTTGTCCTCCAATGTCGAAGTTTTCAGCTTGGATGCGTCCGGGGAGGGAGGGGGCTACCGCCAGGAAAGACTGCTGGCTTGAGGAGCCTCCACCACCACCAGTGGTGTTCTCGGAAAATTGGATCCAGTTCAGGTTATAAGGGCCCCCGATATACTCAAGGCGCAGAATAGCAGAGCCGCTTTCGGTGACAGACACATTTGGGATGGCCGCATCCTGCCAGTTATACCAGTCACCCGTCCCGGTGACAGTGATGAGACCCAGTTCGCGACCATCGAGAAGAACACGCACGAGGCCGGGCGCGACTTCGGCACTCGCGATACGGGCCGTGATGTCGTAGTTGCCTGGGGTGACCTCGACGCTGTATTCGGTCCACTCGCTATTCTCAATCCAACCAATCGAGAAGGAGTCGTCGGTATCAAACGATGGTTCCAAGTCGACTTCAGTGGCCCGGAAGACTCCGCCAATGTTTTCCGAATCGAGGTCGAAGAAGGCATCCCCGGCAGGCCCGTCGTCGAAAAGTTCAGCCTCAATGCGACCAGGTAAACTTGCTGCCGTGCCGCCAAAGGGTGCTTGGAGGGCGCTGCCACCACCACCATTTCCGCCTTGAACCGAACCCGGTTCTACGAATTCAATCCAGTTTAGATTGTAGGAGGCTCCCTGAATTTCCAGTCGCAGGACAGCGGGACCATTACCGGTGATGGTGATGTTAGGGAGCACAAAGTTTCCCCAGTCATACCAACCGCCTGTCCCGGTAATATTGATGATTCCCAACTCTTCGTTATCCAAAAGAAGACGCAGAGAACCTGGGGCTGCAAGCTCGCTAGCAGCGCGGGCGACAATGTCCCAGGTGCCCGGATTGAGTTCCACCGTATAATGGGCCCACTCACCGTTTTCGGCCCAGCCAATGCTTGCCGTCTCGTCTACATCCAGAGAAGGCTCCAAATCGACATCGTCGGTCCGGAAGAATCCACCGTTATTATTACTATCGATATCGTAGTAAGAAGTTCCCGCTCCTCCAGTATCGTAGTGTTCGGCTTGGATGCGGGTAGGTAAGGCCGGAGGGGTCCCTCCATAGGCGAGGTCGGAATGGTTGGGTGAGCTTTCAACTATCCAAGTCAAGGTGCGTGAGGCGCTGAGAGGACCATCACTGACTGTGACGACGACTGGGTAGACTCCAGCCTCGGCAGCCGTGCCGGAAATGAGTCCCGTCTGCGAGGAAATACTGAGGCCGGAAGGGAGTCCGGAAGCGCTGAAGCTGAGACTGTCTCCATCAGGGTCACTGGCAGTGACGACCAGCGAGACCGACTCGTCCACAGTGCTGGTCTGATCGTCGATAACCGCCAAATTGGGGCCCGTGTTGCTTCCCCCCTCAATGGTCCAGATAAAGGAGCGAGAGACAGCAGACCATCCGTCGGTCACAGATACCGTGACGTCAAAGACTCCGCCTACATTGGCTGTTTGACCGCTGATACGCCCGGACGAGGGATTGATGCTCAGCCCAGTCGGCAGTCCAGTGGCAGAAAAGGCAAGTACGTTGAGGTTAGGGTCGCTGGCATCGAGCTGCAGAGTCACCTCGCTGTCGGTTGCCGAGAAACGATTGCCGGGATTGCCTAAGGACGGAGCCGCGGTGTCGCCTTCGGTCAAGGTGAGAAACTGGTTGGCGGCGAGATTGTAAGCAGTGTCCACAGTGCCCGACGGCCAGCGCACAACCAGACGGTCAGCAGTGGCGACGTTGCCCATCCCGAATCTTTGCGAGAAGGAGTGAGTGATGCCATAGCCTTCGCCGGAGCGAACTTCGCGCATTTGGATTCCCCATGGGCCATGTAGCTCAAGAACTGCTCCTGAGGCGAGTTTGTTGCTCGTCCGACCCTGTAAGTTGAGCGAGAGAAATCCGTTGCCATTGTTGTTGGAGAGGAAGAGCCGGTCGGGATTGTCAGCTTGGGGGTTGTTGTCGAGTCGAGCATAGCCCGAGTAGATCTCGGTGAACCCCTAAACATTAAAAAATCCCACGGCTGCGGATTCCATGGTGCTGGAGACAAAGGGATTACTGATTTGGGTGAAGGTGCCATCGCGGTCATTCATCCAGAGGCCCTGTTGGGCACCCGTGAGAAGGAGGTCAATCCAACCATCGTTGTTGAAGTCACGGAAGATGGATTGAATGATATTCCAGCTTACGGAGATACCGCTGTTAGAAGTCACTTCGGAAAAAGTGCCGTCGCCATTATTGCGCATCAAACGACTGGCTTCGCTATGATTACCAATGAAGCAATCGAGGTCGCCGTCGTTGTCGATATCTGCAAAGTCCGCAGTCCAGCTTTGGGCTCCATCGGCGAGCCCAGCGGCAGCCGCGACTTCGGTGAAGCTACCATCACCCTCATTGCGGAAGAGCTGATTGACGCGGCGGGGGTCGCTACGATTGCTCACTCCGCCCCGGCACTTGGAGATATACAAATCAACATCACCGTCGCCATCGTAGTCGGTCCAGACAACGCCATAGTTGCCAGAATTGTCGCTAGAGGGAGAGGTGGAGGTGTCGATTAGGGAGGAGTCGTGCACCAGCCCACCATTACCTGAGTTACGGAAAGGAGGATTGACCCCCTCGTCGTGGCAGGGGAAGAGGTCGAGCCAGCCATCGTTATCGATGTCGGCGAAACTCACCGCTTGGAGAAAGAGAGTCGGGCTACTCAAGGTGCTTTTGGTAAAGGAAGTGCCGTTGTTATTCGCGCGTTGGTAATGGAGGCCGTCGTAGAAACCACCAGTGATAATCTCGGGGTAACCATTGTTGTCTGTGTCGCCGATAGCGAGCCCCCATTGGATCTTACTGCTAGGGGCACCGAGCGAAAGAGCGCTGAACGAGCCATTCTCACTTTGATAATCGACGAAGAGATTACGCCCATTTTGCAGGCGAACGATGTCGTCGCGACCATCTTGATTCATATCAACCACACCCATCGCCACTCCGCTGTAGGAAGTAGAGTCTGCTAACAAATCAGAACGGTCGGAGAAGGAAATGGAATTGGAAGAGGTTGCCGAAGTGACGACGATGCGCACGATGGCGATCTGAGAGGCCGCTCCCGTGGTGTCCGTGATTTGGTAGCTAAATTCATCGTTGCCCGTGAAGCCACTATTAGGATAGTAGGTCACCGTGCCATTGCCATTCCATGAAGTGGAGCCGTTGGCCGGGTCACTGGCTTGTAGGAGCGTAAAGCTATCGCCATCAACATCATTGTCATTGGCAAAGGCATTGATGGCGACGGAGTTTCCAGCCTGGACCAAGCCGTCGTCATCGTTTGCAGTTGGGGGGTTGGAGGTCCCGCCAGTATCGGGCGTCAAAGTCATGATCCACTGGTTGAGAGTTGTGACAGCCTCAGTGTGAATCAGGTTACGCCCAATGGGAGGCATCCGGTGTACACCCACGGTGTCCATCCGTTCGTGGAGGATGCTGGTCTCAGGAGAGCGCGGGGTAATGACATGGGCCCCCGCGATTCCTAAGTCGTAAAGGAGGTCGCCGTAAATAAGATTGGTGTCGTCCAGGGCGGTGGAAAAGCGAAGATCGAAACTGGTGTTGAGACCGCTGGCGGGATTGTGGCAGTTAGAACAATTGGAAGCGAGGTAGGAACGCATCCGTTGTTCTAGCGAGGCCGTGGCTTCATCAAGAGCAACCCCGGCAGGGTAGTTGGTGGCCTCTTCGAGGCTGGTGGTGAAAAGGCTTTCCTCGCTCCAGGCACTGAGTTGGTTCTGTAACGTATTGGCTCCAGGATAGGCGATGTTGCCATTGAGTTGCCAAGTATTGACACCTAGGAAAACTCCCGAGCCGAGGTTGTGGCAGGAGCGGCAATCTTGTCGGCTGGGATAATCCCACTTCTGGCTGCTGATAGAACCGTCGGATTGCGTGATGCTGATGGTGTCGCTGGCTCCGTCCGGCAAGAGGTCGGCCTCTTCGCCATTGGCACGCCAGCGATAAGAAACTCCGTAAAAGCCGCCGTTCTCCATCGCGACGAGAAAGCGAGTTTCTAAGCGACGGACGGCACTAGGGTCGTTGGCGTTGTTCGGGAGTTCGAAGTGCTTGATAGCGACCGTTCCTGCCGGAAAAGTCCACGGAAGCTCAGCATCGAAAGTGACTTGCTCACTTTCATCGTCGCGAGTGCCATCGGAGGGAATCGCAATCCAACGCTTCTTGCGGGCCCCATCGGACCAAAGCGGTGAGTTGACCTCGTAGGGAATCAGGCCCGAGGTGGGGTCGAGAGTGCTCAGATTGGCAAAGGCCCCCGTGGCCGATAGGGTAGCGGGTGGTTGAGCACCGCCATTGGTGGGGTCGGTCACTGGAAAGACGCCATTGAGATAAGCACCAACGGAAGCGGAAAGGAGAGAGGCCGGGCGCGTGAAATCAATCGTGAGAGTAACAGTCTCGATGCTGTTGTCGGTGCCGGCGTCGTTGTAGTCCTCGCTCACTTGGATCGAAAAAACTCCGGAAGCATTGCCTGAGAGGCCGCTTGCAGTCAGGTTGCCAGTATCCCAACTGCCCTCGTTGTTTGGGAAGCTGAGCCCGGTGCCAAAATCCCAATCAGCGACATTGCCAGAGGGATCGGTTATTGCGAAATCGATTTCGCTGCGATAGCTGGGTGAGATTGCAGTGCCGCTACTCCGCACTACTACTGAGTTGATGGTTGAGCCAGCAGGAATCACTTCTCGAGTGTCAAAGAGAAGCGTGACCGCAACCGTGCCGTCAGAAAGCCAAGGCGCTTCGCCAACGCCATCCGCGTCTCCCGAAACGTCGGTGGGCACGGTCAAGACGGCAAGCTCCGCAGTTGCGAAACCAACCAAGAACAAGCTGGGCAAAAAAGAACGAAACAGGGTCATGTGTGAACGGGTGAACCGGGCGGCGCTCGCGATAGAGTATGGGGAATTTTTATCGCGAGGTCATTATTTTATAAAAATTCGGGTAGCTAAACAACTAATTTTTAAAGAAATTCTAAGAATCCCATGTGCTTTTCTTGCCGATTGCTCCTTCTGGCTCGGTTTCTACTTTTCACTTCATTTTTTCATCGCGGCCGACCAGCAAGTTCCTATTTCTCAAGCATTCTTAGCGGCCTTCTGTTGCCTTGTTAACGGCAAGGGCAAGGGCAAAATGCCGCCTACGTTTCAGGGCGACCAAGCTTGGGAACAAGTTTCTCTCTTTCGCCAATTCTTGGACCAAAAAGATGGATAGGGTAGATTGGATTTTTTGATGGAAAAGCAAGAGCTGCAAACTTTTGAAGGGAAGGGCATTTTTAAAATTAGCTCAGAACGATCAATTCGAATTCCTAAATCTGATTCATCCAATCCATCCTGGTCTCATTTCATCGAATTTTTTCCTCTCTTGATCGCTCTGCCCTACGTTGAGGGTGAGAGCGGATTTTTATTTTCCTTTCACTGGCAGCTGGCACTCTTCGGCGGTGAGGTCCGTGACGATCAAAGCGCTTGGGTTTTTCTTGTTGGCCTGCTCCAGTGCCCCCTCTGAGGAGAGAGAGGACGTGGCTCTGAGGCAGTCTCTTTTAGCTGGGAAGAGCCTTGAGGTGTGGACCAATGGCTTTGCCCCGTTTTTTTTGAAAAAAGGACGCGATGCTTTCGAGTGCCCCTTCCAGTGGAAGATTTTGGAAAGAGGCCACTTGGGTGTGATGTGTCTTTTCGCTAAGCTCACCGATACGAGCAGAGGGCAGAGAGTGTTGCCTGGGGTGGTGGACTCCCACCCAAGACTGGAAAACGCCTACTTGCTATTTTGAACTTTCATCCCCATTGGCGTCCCTGGTTGCTGCACTTTGCCATCGTTGGCTGGGTGACAGGTTACTGGTGGGCTAGTGGGCGGTGGGAGCATGGTCTTTGGCTGCAATGGATTGTTTTACCAGCCTTCGCTCTCAACGCCGATCATGTGTGGCAGATTTGGAAGGAGTGGTTGGGTGGCCTTGCTTCCGGTGAGGGAAGAAAGCTGTGGTGGTTTGGCTTCTTCTCCCTCCTTGAATGGCAGTTTTGGGTGACTGGATTTCGCACTGGCGACTGGTGGGGGGGAGCGGGCAGTGGCAAGGACTTGGCTTTGCTCGTGATTCTGGTCTCATCCCTGTTTTTACTCTCCCGTGAGGAAGGGGCTCTCACTTGGCTCTGGCGAGGCGTGGTGGCAATAGGCTTGGTTGCAGCTGTGGTCAGTGCGTTTCGCTTTTATGGCGAGTATGGGGTTTCAGAAGAGCGCTTCCGGCTTGGGTGGCGCTCTCTACCTGGTTTCAATGCAGTAACTACTGGAATTCTAGTAGGATTTGCCCTTGTCGTTGGCTGGGGGCCTTGGTTCCTGACGAAGGGTAAATATAGATGGCTGCAGTGGCTCGTGCTGGCGTTGCTAGGGGCTCTGCTTGCCGCCAGCGAATCGCGAGGAGCCCTTCTCGCTGTTTTGCTCGCCTTGGTGGGGCGAGGTGCTTTGCTTTTTCAAGAAGAGGGTTCTGTCGTTGAGAGGGCCAAGCGGTTTCTGCCAATCTCGTTGCCTCCTCTTCTTGGGTTCTTAGTCTATTGGCTGCTGGCGCTGGGGGCGGGCGAAAGGAGTAGCGACCTCGTGACTCGAGGCTCGGCTGGTCGTCTTGAGATTTACCAACGTTATCTGTCTGAGCTAGGTCCGCTCGATTTCTGGATCGGCAAAGGGCACGTGCCCAGCCTGCCTGCTTCCGAGCTTGGTTGGCTCGTTCATCATCCTCACAGCGCCTATCTTGGTCAGTTGGTCGCTTACGGTTGGCTGGGGACTTTAGCTCTGTTCGCTCTTCTGGCCATTGCTCTCTGGAGGATTCGTGGTTGTTCCGAGATGCCGCTCGTTCTTTTCGGTCTCACCGCTTGTCTCTTCGATGGCGGACAGATGTTGAGCATGCTGACCATTGCGCGTTGGGAGACTCTGGTGGTTCTCGTTCCGCTCATCATGGCCGTTGCTAAAACTGAACGCATCGCTTCAAGTGACTCTCCAAGCGCTTCTAACGAGCAGTTTCACCAATCAAATTCCTAAGCTCATCGTGCCCCAACCTCCCTTCTCAACTTTCATCCTCGAAGCTACCGGAGCGTCGGGCTTCGAGGTCGTGGAAACGATACAGGAGCTCTGGAGTGGTTATGGGCAAATCCTCCGTCTGCGTCTTCAGGATAGCTCCTCCCAGACAATTATCGCCAAACACATCGCTCTTCCCAAGAAGGCCCACCATCCCCGGGGCTGG
Source organism: uncultured Roseibacillus sp. (assembly GCA_964529725.1). Classification (GTDB taxonomy): domain Bacteria; phylum Verrucomicrobiota; class Verrucomicrobiia; order Verrucomicrobiales; family Akkermansiaceae; genus Roseibacillus. Next base: position 42,115 of record CAZGXV010000005.1, on the reverse strand, counting down.
AACACCAGTCTCTCCCATCAACGCAAAATTCGCTCCTATCAGATCGAAAGCCATTTCTATCAGAACCAGAATCAGATTTGTGACGGGTCCTGTCGAACGCCTCGTCTCTTGGGGCACTTGCAAGAGAACGAGCAAACCCTTCTTCTTTTGGAAGACCTCGATGCCTCGGGCTTTCCTCTCCGCTTGGGGCAGCTTTCTCTTGCGCAAGTCGATGTCTGCCTCAAATGGCTAGCAGAATTCCATGCAACGTTCCTTGCCGAAGGCACTCCACCAGCTCAAGGACTTTGGGAGACTGGCTGCTATTGGCACCTGGCAACCCGTCCCGACGAACTTGCCGCTCTTGACGATGCGGCTCTCAAGGCAGCTGCTCCAGCCATCGACGACATCCTTAGTCGGGCCCGCTTCCAAACTCTGGTTCATGGTGATGCCAAGCTTGCTAATTTTTGCTTTTCCCAAGCGGGCGATGCCGTGGCGGCCCTTGACTTTCAGTATGTCGGTGGTGGCTGCGGGATGAAAGATGTCGCTTACTTTCTAGGCAGTTGCCTTGATGAAACCATTATTGCGAGACGCGAGTCCGAGCTTCTCGAAACATATTTCGGTCATTTGGTGGCTGCTCTTGTTCGCCGAAACTCTCCTCTGAATCGAGGCGCACTCGTGACCGAATGGAGGGCCCTTTATTCCTACGCTTGGACGGACTTTCACCGTTTTCTCAACGGTTGGTGCCCAACTCACTGGAAGCTCAATAGCTACAGCGAGAAGTTGGCAAAGCAGGTTCTATCTGAGCTCGCCTCGGAGTAATTGTGCTTTGGTTTTGAGCGTTGTTTGGAAAGGCAAAGATTGCCAATTCTAGCATTCGATCACAATTCGTCCTTTGACATTACCTGCTAGTATTTCTTTTCCAAGTTTCGGTATGTCAGGGAGCGAGGCCTCGGTGATGAGACTGTCCAAGCGAGCTTTGTCTAGTTCTTGTGCAAGTCGCTGCCAGGCCAGTATCCGTTTTTCATAAGGTTGCATCACGCTGTCGATTCCTAACAGATTGACTCCTCGAAGGAGAAAAGGCAGCACCGAGGCGGGAAGGTCCGCGCCACCAGCTAAGCCCACCGCTGCCACGGAAGCTCCATACTTTAATTGGGAAATGACTTGCGCGAGAGAGCGGCCTCCAACCGAGTCCACGCATCCTGCCCATGTTGCGGATTCGAGAGGCTTTCGGGTTCCGCTTGCAAATTCTGTTCGAGAGAGGATGCGATGAGCCCCGAGCTCAGTGAGGTAACGATGGGAGTCGGCCTTCCCAGTCACCGCAGCGACTTGAAAGCCACGTGAAGAGAGAAGAAGGGTAGCGATGGAGCCAACTCCTCCCGTGGCGCCCGTGACAAGTACTTCGCCTTGTTCATTCTCTAGCGAATGTTCCTCCAGAGCCATAATCGCGAGCATGGCTGCTAGTCCCGCCGTGCCAATGGCCATAGCGTGACGGGTCGAGAGCCCGGTGGGAAGGGGCACGAGCCAGTCAGCTTTGACACGCGCCTTCTGGGCAAAGCCGCCCCAATGCCGTTCTCCTACTCCCCAACCAGTGAGAATAACGTGGTCACCAGTCTGGTAGCGCGGGTCGGTGGATTCCTCGACCGTGCCAGCGAAGTCGATGCCCGGCACATGCGGGAAGTGGCTTACGAGCCCGTTCTGCGGTTGAAGGCACAAGCCATCTTTGTAGTTGAGAGTGGTATGGGCAATGGCGACAGTGACCTCGCCTGCAGGCAGTTGCTCGTCGCTCAGTTCGCGAAGGCCAATCGTGCCGTCTTCTTCTACTAGGATGGCAGTAAAGCTCATGGGCCTTTCTATCCTATTTGAACCTCTTCGTTGAGTGCAAAGTCTTTCCTCCGTTTGAGGAAGGCGATTTTCCGATTTTGCAACTTTCCTCGCAGAGGGTGGTTTCTCTCTCGTATGAAAGCCATTCTTCAGCTCGCAGTTTTTGTCCTTTTATCAACTCTGACTCTGGAAGCTCAGCGCAAGGGGAGCGGCAAACGTGGACTCAAGGGAGACCGAGCAATAGCGTCCCGAGAATTCGATTCTGTTCGAGGCGAGTTTGATGCTTGGAAAGAGGCGACCCTGCATGCGGGTTCCTTGGTTGCCCGCGATGATGGTCGTCTCCATGAAATGGCAAAAAGTTTCTATCAGGCCATGAGTCAAGCCTTCGAGTTAGAGCGTCTTTCCGATGAAGGCTTCGCTGAGTTGGGCGTCGAGTATATCCGATTAGTGAGAGATGGTAGTCAGTTGGAGATTGCAGCATTTGACGAGAAATTGTCGGCCTTGGCAAGGCAAGCAAAGGAGAGAGCGGACGGGGTCATCAATGCCGCCACCGCAACGTTGCAAGTCAATCGTCAACAGGCCAAGGCCCGAGAATATCTTTGGTTTGGCATGGCAACTGGCAAGCTGAGCAACGGCAAACGGGCAACCATCGAGCGGAAGCTCAAATCGCTGCAAGCTTTGGAGGCAAAAGCCAAGAGCGACCAGCGGGTCGATGAACGGGAGCGCGAAAAGCTGGAAGAAGAGGTCAATGAGATCGTCATTGAGCTGATGGAAGCTCTCGCCAGCTAGTCTGCTCCAGCCTTGCGATAAAGCTCTCCCAGCGAGCTGAGAGAGCCGTCCTGATTGAAGAGCGAGTGAGGTTTGCCAGGGCCGGGATCGAAATAAGCGTAGCGTTCTACTTTTCTCTCTTTCTCCAAAAATTTGAGGCTTTCTTCGAGGAATTCCTCATGTTCGTCACGGGGACCTGACCATCCGTTGAACTCGGTGAGCCAAATCGGTAGGCGATAGTCTCTCGCCAAATCCTTGATGAAATCTTCCAAGTCATCTGAATTACGAGAGCGATAGTAGTGAATAGCGATAAAATCGACTTTCAATTTTCGGCGTTTGGCTTGGATCATGAATTCATCCAGCCAATTCATTCCGCCTTGGTCCGAGGAAGGAGCGGGCGAACCCAAGCGCGCCCCTTTCGCTTCCGCAACTGCCTGAAGTTGGGGCCAAAAGTCTAGAGCCTCTTGCAGGCTGAGGTTGCCTTGTCGTTCGCGTTCTGGTTCGTTGTATCCCAGAATATGGGTGGGGTTGGGAAAGGATTTGAGCTTATTCAATCCTCCAGCGGCCATTTGGCGTTTGCCTTTGAGCATCGGGATGAAGGAAGGGTCGTTGGCGGGACCGTTGGGACTCCAGTTATAATACCAATGAGTGCCAAAGAGTTTGTGATGCTTTGCGTTGCTCCCGCACCAACCTTTTTTGGTAGAAGGAGAACGATTGTTACGCGCGAGTAGAGTGGACGAAGAGGCAAGGGTGCTAGAGGTGATAAAGTGTCTCCGGTTCATTGTGTCTTCGGAACAGGCAATCAGGGCGGAGTTATTGGCACGAGAACATTTTTGTCCTCGGGGTCATCGTCTCGTTCATGCTTATTCATCGAAGTCCTGAGGTCAGGAACTTTTTTCGGTGCTTCGAGTGAGGAGAGGTTTGCAGTGATGATACGAGGCTAGGATGGAGCGTTGACCTTTGGTGGTTGCGGGTAAGAATCCGGTGTGAGTGAACTGAGAATAGCCACGCCGGGAAAAACTCGAGTGGGCTGGATTGGCACCGGGGTGATGGGCGCAAGCATGGCTGGTCATCTGTTGGAGGCAGGATTCGAGCTGACCGTGTTCTCCCGCACGAAGGAAAAATCTTCCGGTTTGTTAGAGAGCGGTGCATCTTGGGCCGCTACTCCGGCGGCGGTAGCGCGGGCCTCTGACGTGCTTTTCTTGATGGTAGGTTTTCCCTCCGATGTTCGCGAGATTGCTTTCGGAGAGCGGGGAGTGCTCAGTGAGTTGGCCTCGGGCAGTATCCTTGTCGATATGACGACCAGTGAACCGTCGCTAGCAGTAGAGATGGCTGCGCAAGCAAAGGCTTTAGGAATCGCAAGTTTGGATGCGCCTGTTTCGGGTGGTGATGTTGGTGCCCGCAATGCGGCCCTTTCCATTATGGTGGGAGGAGAGAAGGAGGCTTTTGATTGTTTGGAACCCTGCTGGCAAGCGATGGGAAAAACCGTTGTCTATCAGGGTGGCCCCGGCACAGGGCAGCATACTAAGATGGTCAATCAGACTCTCGTGGCTGCAGGCATGGTCGGTGTTTGTGAGGCTCTTCTCTATGCCCACGGTGCCGGGTTGAATATTGAGAAGACCCTACAGTCGGTTTCGTCTGGTGCTGCTGGAAGCTGGGCTCTTTCGAATTTAGCGCCTCGCATTGTTCGTAATGATTTCGAGCCTGGTTTCTACGTAGAACATTTTATTAAGGATATGGGCATTGCCCTTGCGGAGGCTCGCAGCAGGGGACTCAAGCTCCCGGGTCTCGCTCTGGCTGAGGAGCTTTACCGTTCTCTGCAAGAGCAAGGGCATGGAGGGAAAGGAACGCAGGCTTTGCAACTGGCTTTGGCTAAAATGAGCGCCTTAGATTGGGAGACGAGAGTGGATTGAGGAGGCCGAGCACGCTTGCTAGTTTCTCTCCATTATCTGTGATGCCACCCTTATTGAAATCTGATTATCACTCTCCTTGGTATTTGCTAGGAGGGCATCTGCAGACAATCGTGCCCTCATTGCTCAGGAAGGCTTCGCGAGTGACGATGGCAAAGGAACGCTTGGAGTTGGAAGACGGGGATTTTCTAGATTTAGAATGGGGCCGACCGAGCGATGGCGATGCTTCCCGTCTAGCCATCATCTGTCACGGTCTTGAGGCCAATGCAGGCGCAAGCTACGTTCAGGAAACCGCTGGAGTTCTGGTTCGAGAGGGCTGGGATGTGCTCGCTTGGAGCTATCGAGGGTGCAGCGGTGAGATGAACCGCTTGCCTCGTTTCTATCACAGCGGGGCTACTGATGACCTCGCGGCGGTCGTCTCTCATGCGCTTGCGAGCCACGAAGCTGAGTACGTGGACCTTGTGGGCTTTAGTCTAGGTGGGAATCTCATTCTGAAGTACCTCGGCGAAGAGCAGGACAACATCTCCACCCGGTTGGGCCGGGCCATTGCCTTCTCCGTCCCTTGCGACCTCGCTTGTTCGGCGCAGACCTTGGATACGGCTTTCAATCGTGAAGTCTACATGCGTCGATTCGTGAAAAGTCTCGCGGCAAAGGTGCGTCAGAAGGCTCTCCTGTTTCCCGAGCGATTGGACCCTTCTGGTTTGCAGGGTATTCGGACTTTTCGAGAATTTGATGGACGCTATACCGCGCCGTTGCATGGATTTCGGGATGCCGAAGACTACTGGAAACGTAGTAGTTCGCGCCCTTTTCTGGGAAATATTCGCGTTCCTGCGCTATTGGTCAATGCTGCTAATGACCCGTTTCTTGGGCCAAGATGCTACCCGCAAGCGGAGGCGGCAGAGAGCGAGTTCTTTCACCTCGAGGTCCCGGAGCAGGGTGGCCATGTCGGCTTTGCCAGTGGTCGCGGCAAGTCTTGGATGGGAGAGCGGGTGGTCCGCTTTTTCAAGAGCAAGTAGGCCCGCAAGGCATCGCGTTTGGTTAAATTGGGTTGTTATCGAATGACCATTGGTCCTGTGAGAAGAGCGGTGGATTCTTTCCAACTCAACGAAGAGAGGGTGTCGATGAAAGGACCGTCATTGGATAGCGCGATAAAGTGACCTTCACGATTAGAAAGCAAGTTGAGGCGCTTCTTGCCATCGGTGTCGAGAAGCTTGCGTTGTTTGTCGAGCCACTTGTCGAACTCAGCCTGAGGGCAAGGAGAGAGCTGTGTCTTTCGGCCGCTGGCAAGCGTGTTAGTGCTCTGCCAGATGCCTCCGTTACTATCACGGTAGTAGATTTTCTTGAGCGGAAAGTCGAAGGTGGAGGTAATCGTCGGTGGGCCGTTTGGAGAAAGCAGTTCGAGACGTCCGCGGGTGGCTTGCACGGAGGTGATGAGGTGGCCATACTCGGAGCGTGACTTATACCAATCGCCGGAGAGGCCTTGGGTATTCTTCTCGCCTGAACTGATGCGGTAACGGGATTCGCCACCCCCATTGCGTTGGGTGATGCGGGCCCAACGGGATTCGTCGAGTGCTACCGGGGCCACAATGGCATGGTCCTTGGTCTCGAAGGAAGTCTTCAGCAGTACGCCAGTGCGGGCGATCTGCTGCTGCTGGATGTAGGCCGTGTTCTCTGCGGGCTGAATCTCGATGAGGGCCAAGCGGTGTCCCTTACCCCCGAAGCCGTCTTGAAAAACAATGATTAATAAAAGTAGGGCAGAGGCGGTGAGGGAGATGATGGGGGTGGTGATAAAGAGTCGGTGACGCTGCCCGGACTTAGCGAAAACGAACAAGTTTACCGGACCTACGATAATGCCGAAAGCGACGAGGATGAGGATAAAAAAGACAGGATTGAAGGAGCGTTCACCGAAGGCATACTGCAGCGGCCAACTGGCGGAGAGAGCGTTGCCGAAGATGCTGGCACGAGGTTCGAGCTCACCTCCTTTGACCAACCGGATGGTGTCGCTGGCGTCGAGGAGGTTCTTGGCTGGGAGGTCGAGCATCTCAATCTCACCCCAAGTGCGCAGCGAGGAGCGCGCGACTTGGTTTTCGGATTGGATACCCAACGAAGAAAGGGAAGCGGACGCAGTGGTGGCATAGAGAATGAGGCGACCGCCGAGACGGTTCCACTTCAGGATGGCCGTCTTGGCACCAGGGGAAACTGTTTCCCAATCAGTGCTGGTCAGCATGAGGATGTCATAGCCAACATACGCGCGCCAGTCCTCGCTCAGGTCGCGTGGCAGAAAGCTGCCAGCGAAGGTGCTGCTTCCGTAGCGTGATGTCCCGGAGAGAGCCGCATCGAGCGTGCTGGAGTTCGGGGTGTAGAGGGCCTCACTCATGAGAATGTCAGGGAAGGCGTGCTCTTGTTCGCTCTGCATCTCAACCCGGCTGTCAGAGAGTGGCGGGGTCGCGGTCACTCGCATATCGAGCACCAGCGGGGTGTCGCTTTGCATCGCGGTCACCACCGGGACGAGAAACTCCACGTTCTTCTGTCGGCCTGCAGCACAGGAGAGCGAAAACGAGGAGGTGAGCTCGTTGTAGTCCCCGTAGGAGTGATCCTGCGAAATAAAATCAAAGGTCCAGCGGGCGGGGATCTTCTCGCCATTGCGGACATTCACTCGAATCGCAATGTAGCCCGAGGAGGGGAGTTGGCTGCTCATCGCGGTAGCCGTGATGCTGGAGCCAGTTTTGGGATTGTAGATTTGATTGAGCATCACCTCCTGGGCGCCGAGAAAGGAGGCGGGACACAGGACCAAGAGGAGAAGAAAAGCGAAAGCGTGATTCATGCTTTGGGGTCAGTTGCTCTGCAAGGTTTTGGGGACGGCCTCGGATTGGGTGGGAACTTCGTCCAGAATCTTTTGGACGAGGTCATTGTTAGTGAGGCCTTCCACGCGGGCGTTGTATTCTAACAAGATACGATGGCGCAGCACGGAGGGAGCGACGAAACGCACGTCTTCGAAGGAGGCATGGGTGCGCTCGTTCAGGAGAGCGCGGGCCCGTGCTGCAGAGGCCAGCGACAAGGCAGCCCGCGGGGAGGCCCCGTATTTAATGGAAGCTGCTGCGCTCGATTGCCCAGGGTGGCTGGCATCGACTAGACGAGCGATGTAGTTGGCGACCACGTCGGGGAGAAAGATGCGGCGCACGAGAGCAAGGGTCTCCTCCAAGGCCGCAGCATCAAGGATGGAGTGCACCTCTGGCTCTTGGCCCAAGTCGCGTGCGGTGATGATGCGCTGCAGGGTATCGACGTCGTTCTTGGTGACCTCAAGCTTGAACAAAAAGCGGTCCAGCTGGGCCTCGGGCAAGGGGTATGTGCCCTCCAGTTCGATGGGGTTCTGGGTCGCGAGCACAAAGAAGGGTTGGGGAAGCTGGTGGGTCTTGCCTAGCACCGTCACTCGCCGTTCCTGCATCGCCTCGAGGAGGGCGGATTGGGTTTTGGGAGAGGCTCGGTTGATTTCGTCTGCGAGACAAAGATTGGTGAAAATAGGGCCCTCTTGAAAAACGAACTCGCGGCGACCATCGACCTCCTGCAGAACCGGGTTACCAGTGATGTCTCCGGGAAGAAGGTCGGGGGTGAACTGGACGCGCTTGGTATCGAGCGAAAGAAGCTTGGAAAGAGTTTTCACGAGCTCGGTTTTTCCGAGACCGGGCAGACCTTCCAGAAGGATATGGCCCCGCGCGAGAAGGCCGGTGACTACCAGCTCGACGAGTTCTTCTTGGCCAAAAATTACGTTATTGAGCCCTGCAATCAGGGAACGGACGTGTTTGCTGGCATTGGCAATTTCGGATTCGGAAGCGTGATCCATCCCGGGCAGCATGCGAGTTTGAGAGAGATTGGTCAATGTCGGCTTGGCGTGGGGTGAAAGTTGTGCCATTGAGCGGGGGCGACTATGACAATTATCTGGGCAGCTTCCGTTCTCGATGCGACCAACCAGGTCCGCGACTTTCTCATGAATGGGGGCCCGTTCATGGCAGCCATCGTGGTGTGCTCGGTAGTGGCGTTGGCCGTAACCGTCATGAAGCTGATGACCTTACGCCGGGACCGCATCATTCCCGAGCGACTGACGGGCGAGGTCGAACGCTTCGATGAGTATTTGGAGAACGACAATCTTGGGGAGTTAGAAAAAGACTTTCGAGCGGGCAACAGTGTCCTTTCCCGCTTGTGCACCGTGGCTATCCGCAATGCGGGTCGTAGTCAGATCGAGGTCCAAGAAGCGGTGCAATCCAGTGCTCGTGAGGAGATTGTAAAGTTGAATGGTGGGCTCCCGGTCCTCGAGGTGGTGGTGACCATTGCTCCCTTGCTGGGCCTGCTGGGAACGGCCAGCGGACTGACCATCGTCTTCCGGGATTTCGGAGCCGACGCCGATTACTCGCAACTTTCCAAAGGCATCGCCATGGCCCTCAGCACAACCATCGCAGGCTTGGCGGTCGCTGTGCCCTCGGTCATTGCCCACAGTTACTTTTCGCGTCAAATCGAGACCATGGCGGCGCGCTTAGAGGTGGTCCTGAGCAAGGTGGTCTCAGCCTGCCATCAGCATGTCTTTTTCAAAAAAACGGGAGGGCAAAGTTAGATGGAACTCTATCGCCCCAAGCGCAAGAGCTACAACGTGCCCATCGTGCCGTTGATTGATATTCTGGCCATTCTGCTCATTTTCGTGATCGTGACCTCGACGCGCAAGAAGACCCGTCCGGTGGTTGCTATCGATTTGCCGACGGTGAAGGAGGTGGCCTCTGCTGAGCTGAGCGTCGAGCGCTCGGTGCTGGCGATCACCCGAGAGGGCGAGATTTTGCTGGAAGGGGTCGAAGTGCCAGTCGGCGAACTAGCGGATTACCTCAAGGCTTTCCAGACCGTTAACCCCGGTCGTAAGCTGGAGCTGGAGGCGGACGAAGGCTCTTCCCTTGGACAACTTTTCACGGTATGGGAGGCCCTCAGCGAGGTGGGTATCGAGCTCAAGGAAGTGCCCGCCCGTATCAAATTGGCAACCGAGAAAGAGTAATTATGGTTCTGGAGATCAAGCAATACGGCGACCCGGTGCTTCGCAAAAAATGTCGCAAGGTGACCGAGGTGACGGAAGAGGTTCGCAAATTGAGCGAAGACATGATCGAGACCATGCACGACGCCAATGGGGTCGGTCTCGCCGCTCCGCAAGTGGGGATTGACCTCCGGCTTGCGGTCGTGGAGGTGCCAGAGGATGAGGAGTCGGTCACCTATGTCAAAGTGGACGACAAGGTGGCCAGTTTGAAGGATCTGATGCCGCTCGTCTTTATCAATCCTGAGCTCGAATTTGGTCCCGAGAAGGAGATGGGTCGCGAGGGTTGCCTGAGTATTCAGGGAATTCAGTCCGAGGTGAAGCGCCCCCTCGATGTCATCGCTCAGCTGGAATTACTGGATGGTCGGGTCATCAAATTAGAGGCTGACGGCCTTCTTTCGCGCGCCATTCAGCATGAGACCGACCATCTCAACGGCGTCCTCTTCACCGACCGGGTGCCTCCTGCAACCAAGCTTTCGCTCAAAAGACGACTCAAGAAACTGCAAGTGGAGGGGGGATAGTTCCCGTCACCTTGAGCTCCTTTTTCAAACTCTCAAAAGGGCTTGGTCGTCCTCAAAAAAAGTGTCCTCGTAGGGCGGCTGCGCGAAAAAAATCCGTGGAGACACATTCCGGAATGTTAAGTCTTGGTGAGTGACAACTCTCATGCTAATAAACAAGCTAATCCACTAATCAAGATGTCCCAAGGAAACAGTATTTTCTCCAGCCCCAATGGTTCTAATGGGGAAGCTCCGGCCAATCCCTTCGCTAGCCTTGGGGCCGGTCAGCCCAAGGCGGCGGCTGCCAGTCCTTTTGCAGCGGTGACCCCGGTCGAGCCCGAATCTCCCTTTGGCTTTGCCGCTGAAGAAGCCGCTCCCGAGCGCCCGCAGGCCAAGTTGCCAGAGAAGAGAAGCCAAGCCCCGCTTCCTGCCAGCGAAGACAATCCTTTCCTTTCGGCTGCTGCCGCTCCCAAAGCAGAAGCCGCTCCTGCTCCCGAGCCTTCCGCACCTGCTTCGCCCTTTACTGCGGAGGGTGCCTTCGAGGCCCCCGCCCAACCTGCTCCACAACGTCCCGAAAGCGACTTTGGAGCTGCTGAGAATCCTCTTGCTGCCCCTGCTCCGGAGGTGGCCAAGCCTGCTCCCATCGAGCACACTCCCGAGCCCGTCGCAGAAGCACCCATCCGACTGGAGCATCCTGCACCCCCTGCTCAGCCCGCCGCTGCACCAGTTGCAGCCCCCGCTGCAGCAAGTCAATTTTCGCAACCTGCTCAGCCTGCTCAGCCTGCGCAACCTGCTCAGTCAGCTCCCTCCATGCAGAGTGCTAGCTCCGCTCCAGCCGCTGCCAGTCCTTCGGGTCATTCGACACGACAGCTCGAGCTGCGGGCTATCTTCAATTCTGAAGGAGAGATGGGTCGAGATGAGATTCTCACCCGGGCCAAAGGCCTGCCCGGAATTCGTGAAGTGACCGTCGTGGGGCCGGGGGAGACCGCTGCCGTGCAAACAATCGGTGATGTCATGTCCCGCTTCGGATTCGGAGGAAATGGTTCTTGGCAGATGACTTGTTCCGGAGGAGTAGTCGATTTTGTCTCTGCCGAAAACACCACTCTCGCCGTGCTGCGAGAAGGCCGTTACTCAGCGGGTGTCTGGGAGACGCTCATGATTGTGGCGCGGGAACTCGGCAAGTTGTAACCTTATCCTGAACTAGAGATGGCAAGACCGCTTAAACTCGTCTTGCTAGGGGGCTCCGGCTCCGAGATGGAGGAATTGGTCAAAGCCATCGCCAAGGAATTTGGTGCCACCGAAATCGAACACGGGAGCCTAGCTGGGACAGTGGTGCACCGCTTCTCGACATCCTTGCCTCTGAAGGAAGGAGAGTCGCTTGCGTTCGCCGTTTTCGCAGTCGCAGGCGATTGGGATTTTCACGGACTCTATAGGCCTTTGCTGGAAAATGCGGATGGAGTGGTGGGTCTCATTCCTGCCGACTTAGCTCGCTTACAGTCGAATCAACGCATCCTCGGTCCCCTCAATCAGCGCTTGCAGGAGAGTCGCGCGACCGCAGCTCCATTCGCGTATCTCTTGCAGTATCATTGGGCCCGCCAAGCCACTGCTCCCTCGGTTACCCAGGTGGATCAGGCGCTCGGAATCAATCCCAAGAACATCGCCCGTGTGTTCACCCAAGCGGGTGGGGCCGAACAAGCCAAAGGTATCCAGGCGCTTCTCGCTATGCTCTCGGTCTAGAGAGTAAAGTTGTCACCGAGGTAATACTTCCGAGCCTCTGGATCGTTGGCAATGGTTTCGGCGGAGCCTTCGAGAATGACTCGGCCTTCCACCAGAAGGTAGGTCCGGTCGGTGATGTGAAGGGTCTCACGCACATTGTGATCGGTAATAAGAAGGGCTAGGCCATCCTCAGCCCGCAGTTGCGAGATGATTTTTTGGATATCGGCCACTGCTCGGGGATCGACTCCCGAGAAGGGTTCGTCTAGTAGCAAAATTGTGGGGTCGGTGCAAAGGGCGCGTGCGATGGTGAGGCGGCGCTTCTCTCCTCCCGACAAGGTGATTGCCAGCGATTTCCTAATATTGGTAATCCCGAAACGCTCCATGAGGCATTCCGCTTTTTCCTTGCGCTCCTTTTTGCTGACACCTTTCTGCGCCTCCAAAACGGCGAGCAAGTTTTGCTCCACGGTGAGCTTACGAAAGATGGATTCCTCCTGCGGGAGATAACCCAATCCAAGGCGCGCACGGCGATGGATGGCATGCCGGGTCACTTCCTTTCCGTTGAGATGAACTTGACCTGCGTCCGGTGGCACCAGCCCCGCCACCATGTAGAAGGTCGTGGTCTTGCCCGCTCCGTTAGGGCCAAGTAAGCCGACGATCTCGCCTGGTGCGACATGGAGAGCGACATTCTCGACGACCGGTCTTTTCCCGTAACATTTACGCAGACCACTGACATCAAGGATGCGCTCTGCAGGCACGTTGTTCTGTTTCGCTGCCATTGTTAGTTCTGCTTTTTACGAAGTCCTTTGCCACCAAACTTCCAACCAGTGGGAGAGGTGTGCGCGCTCATCACTTCGTTAGCCAACTCGATGCGAACAAAGGCATTGGTGTCCTCCGCTTGAAAATGAAATTCCCGTTCCTGTTGTTTCATCCAGAAAGTCGGTTGTCCGCCCTTGAGAATCAGTTCCTGTTTTTCGTCGTCGTAAAAAGCGGTTTCTGCCGAGGCCTCGACGGGGTTTCCATTTTTATCCACTCCGGTAAAGTTCACCCCACCTGTCGCAACGAGGCTTTTGACATCGGTGAGATTGAGGGAAGGGCCTTTGTCAGCCTCATCCTTCGCTTCTTCTTCTTCTTCCTTTTTAGCTCCTTCCTCTCCCTCTTTCTTGGGGGCGGGGGCGGTGTTGAAAAAGACTTTGATTTCTTCCTGAGCTTTCAGCGTGAAGCGCTTTTCGTTGACCACGATGTTCCGGAGCAGGACGAGAAGGTTTTCGTTCCCGTCGAAGAAGCAGCCTCCGTCGCATTCGATTTCCAGCTCAGGATTTTCTAAAGGAGGTCTCGCTTGGGCCGCCGGATTGGGCGCTGGAGGATTTTGGATAAGTAGGTTGAGAGACTTGGAGTCGACGTCGTTGGCAAATTCCGCGAGTTTGTTCCGGGCTTGCCCTGCCTCTTCCTCATGCTCATTGGAGGCTTCCGCGACCTTGAGTTGCTGGGATTGAATTTGACTGCTGGAAGGCTTGGCTGCTTGCGTCACCTCAAGCAAACGTTCGCTGGTCGGAGGTTGGAACCCGGGATTGAGAGTTACTAGTGAAGTAGTAGCAAGGAGAACGGGCAGAATGGGCAGAGAAGGGAGCATTTCGGTATGAGATACGGTTTGGAACTGAAAGATATCGCAGCTGAGCGGGCCATAGATGAAGCCGCGTTGGCTATCGAGGTGGAAGACCCCACCCGTGCCGGAGAGGTTGAACTTTGGGCTTCGGGCCGTGATTGCTTCTTTGACAGTCAGGACGCCAGGGGTCATGCGATAGCGCGCACGCTCCATGTCGACCTTGATGTCGCCGCCTGCCTCCTTGGTCTCCATCCGTAATTGAATGCCCGTGCAATCAACCATGATGGGTTGGCGGTCATCGACTGGTTCGCCATCGGCAAGAATTTCCATGAGCTCGGCCTTGAGGTAGCCGACGCGCCGTAGATTCTCATCGTAGCGAGGGATGGTGACGTCGCTGAGAGTGCTATTGAGAGGAAGGACTTCCAGAGTCGGCCCCTTCTCGGCACGCACCGTGAGCAGCGAGAAGCTGGCAACGGTTCCCAATAAAACTGACGCGGTCGTCTTCAAGCTTTGAGAGCATTTTGGATGGCCAAGAGCGAGGTCAGCACTTTTTCCAATTCGTCGAGCGGCACTTGGTTAGGACCATCGGAAAAGGCACGAGGTGGATCGGCGTGAGTCTCCATAAAGACGCCATCGACTCCCGTTGCGACCGCCGCCCGCGCAAGAACGGGAGCGAGCTCGCCATCGCCACCGGTGGTCTTACCATCGCCACCGGGTCGCTGCACCGAGTGGGTGGCATCGAAGATGACGGGCACTCCCTCCTGTCTCATCCAGTAAAGAGAGCGCATGTCGGTGACGAGGTTGTTGTAACCAAAGGTCGTTCCACGCTCGGTGAGGGTGAACTTTTCACAACCAAAGTGGCGCATTTTTTGGACAATATTTTTGCAGTCCCACGGCGCGAGAAATTGGCCTTTCTTGATGTTGACCCCGCGACCCGTTTTGGCAGCAGCTTCCAACAAGTCGGTCTGGCGACAAAGGAAGGCGGGAATCTGCAGAAAGTCGATGTGTTCGGCAGCGATCTCGGCATCTTCGGGCGTGTGGATATCGGTCGTGACGGGCACTCCGAGCTCTTTGCCGATAGCACCGAGCAGTGCGCAACCTTCTTTGGGCCCAGGACCACGATAGGAGTCCGCTGCAGTGCGGTTGGCCTTGTCGTAAGAGGCTTTAAAGAAGAAGGGGATTCCTAACCGATCAGCAATAGCCTTGATGTCCCGTGCCATTTGCCAAGTGAAGTCCTCGGACTCGATGGCGCAGGGACCTAGGATAAAAAAGAGGTCGTCACCACCGAGGGTGATGTTTTGGAGATTAAATGTGTTCATTCTTCTTCGTCGTTGCCGAGTTCACCTTTTTCCGCAGCTTCGAGAAGAGTCACGATGTTGCCGACTGCTTTGTCGAGAAAGTCTTGCTCTTCTTTCACCAGATTGCCCTTGGTCTTGGCTTGCAGCATTTCCAAGGAATCAAGCACGCTTTGAGCGGCCCGAATATTGATAGAAGTTTGCCCGGTGGCAGGGTTGGGGATTTTGCCTAGAAAAAGGCCCGCGTTCTGTGCCTGGAAGAGCACGAAATCCATAAATCGCTTGTCGAGAGTCTCTGACATTTGTTGGCAAACGATGGCCTTTGAGCCCAGCCCTGTCGAGCCGTCTTTGTAACTTGCCAGCGGGGGGACAAGTTCAGTCCTCAGGCTGGCAAACGGGGCACCAAGCCGTGGTTCGGGTGGCGATGGTCGCTCGTGCTAACTCCGTGCGACAGCGAGGACAGTGGCCGCCCTTCTGCCAACGATGCTGAAAGAGCCAGCTCTTGGGCGGCACTTGCGAGACGTAACCTCCCGCAGTGAACCCTTGGCTCGGGTCGGCGAGGACGCCTTCATTTTTATCGGCCACATGACGAAGGGCGCCTCGAGTTACGAATTGGGTTTCCTTGCGAAGGGAGTCTCCGTCAAGCAGAGCCGTTGCGGTAGCGGGATGCATTTTCATGCGCCAGCAAATTTCGTCGGCCATCCAGTTACCGATGCCAGGAAAGCAAGTCTGGTCGAGAATGAGGGCCTTCAGGCTCGTGCGCGGTCGCTTCTCCAGCAACTTGCGCACATAGGCGGGCGAGAATCGGCGGTCGAGAACTTCGGGCGGGAGGCTACTCCAAGGTTCGGCACTCTCGTGCAGATGCGCACGACCAAACTGGCGATAATCATTGAAGATGAGGGTCAGGTCGGAGAAGCGAATGAGCAGGTGATCATGCTTGTGGGCCTCATGATCGTGCGGCCCGAACGCAAGGCGGCCCGACATCCCCAAGTGCACTTCGAGAGGGAGGGTTTCCTTGTCTTTTTGAAAAGTGAAAAGGAGGCGCTTGCCATGAGAACGGCTCGCCATGAACTGTGCTCCGGTCAGGGCAGCCTGAATAGCCGGGGCCGGGGTGTCGCGATAGACTCGGGTCTTGGGATGAGTTTCCACGGAAGTCACCTGCTCGCCAATAGCAGGCGACCAGATGCGACGGGCAAGTTCAACTTCAGC
>CAZGXV010000005.1:1088-26152 GCA_964529725.1 uncultured Roseibacillus sp. | reverse complement strand
GCTGCCAAAGTGATGATTTCCAGTTGGTCTCCCTCGGAGAGGCTGGTGGTCTCGTGCTCAGCCTTCAGGAGGGCACTTTCGTTGTGCTCGATGACCACGGGCTTGTCCGCGAGGCCAAGTTCCTTCAAAAGTTGGCTAATGGTCGCGGCGGTGATTTCCGTCGGGGTTCCGTTGAGAGTGATTTTCATGAAATGAAAAAATAGGAAGTGCAGTCGCAGCCATCAGCGATTGGCGAGTATCGCTTCGTCCCAATCTTTCCAAACTGGTTCCAAGCCCGTGCTTGCGATTTTCTGGGCAAAGTCGGAAGGACTCCGCTGATCGTCGATGGTGAACTGTTCGGTGGCGCGGGTCGCTTGCGGCTTTTCCTCTTCCTCGATCTCGATGCGGCGCCCCTTCTGGGTGCGGTGCAGATCGTCGCAACCAGCGCCCGTGTATCCACCTGGATCGGTCGCGCTGCCAGCTGACATGTGGGTGGGCCCGAGGGTCATCACATTGTCACGCAGGGTAGCAGGTTCTCGAGTAGAAACTACTATCCCGGTCGTAGGAAAACAAAGCCGGGTGGCCGCAATCACTTGCACGAGCTGGCGGTCGGTGAGGTAGCGGTTAGGGTCCGGGGTGTATTGGTAGTTGCCCGCGTAAGGACGCATGCGAGGAAAGGCGACGGTGAACTGGGCCTTCCAGCAATGCTTGTGCAGATACTCGAGGTGGGCGGCGAGGGCGAGGGCTTCCGTGCGCCAGTCGGCGAGACCAAAGAGGGCCCCGATGCCGATGCGGCGAAAGCCTCCCCGGTAAGCGCGCTCCGGGCATTCGAGACGCCAGTCAAAATTCTTTTTAGGCCCGGCTGTGTGCAGAGTTTTGTAAGTGTCGCGGTGGTAGGTCTCCTGATAAACAATCAAGCCTTCCGCGCCTGCCTTCACCAACTCCGCGTATTGATGGTCCTCCATGGGACCGACCTCAATGCCGATGGTCGGAAAAAGCGGAGCCAGTTGGCGCACGATATCCTGCAAATACCCGTCGGAGACAAACTTGGGATGCTCGCCAGCGACGAGCAGAAGGTTGCGGAAACCTTGCTCGTGGAGATGGCGTGCTTCCCGCAAAACCTGCTCTGCGGTGAGGGTGGTGCGCAGGATGGGATTGTCGCGCGAAAAGCCGCAGTAGGAACAATTGTTCACGCATTCGTTGGAGAGATAGAGCGGGGCAAAAAGGCGAATGGTCTTCCCGAAATTCCGGCGCGTAATGAGGGCAGATTGGCGCGCGCGAGACTCCAATTGGGAGTCGCTGGCAGGCGCGATGAGATTCTCGAAACGCCGCAGCAATGGAGAGCGTTTTTCGGGAAGTTCGTTGAAGACGGGGACAAAGGACATTTCGTTGGCGAGGGACTCTAAAGCGGCTGCCGTCGGTGTAAATGGTTTGGTGCGAGTTTTTGGAGGAGTGAAATCTCCCAGCTCGCGGCACTGGACCGAGCGCTCCTCTTGCCTCTCTTGCTTGGCGTTGGCCTTCGCAATCGTTGCTCGCGACACTTGGAGGAAGATTCGGTCGATTTTTCAAAAGCCGACGGTTGTCGCGGGGCTATTTTTCCAAGGAAGAATTTTGATGGGCCACTGTTTTGGAAAGTCGAGCCACGGCATCATTGAGTTCGCGGATTTGGGTCGAGAGCGTGGCCACTTGATTGGGGAGGTCGAGCGTACTGCTTCCGTCGAGGGCGGCCTCCGCTTTTTTGATAGCCTCGATTTCGGCATCTACGCGCGCATCATCCATGCCGTTGACGATCACGCCAATGACGAGGTTGAGCATGACCATGGTTCCGAAGAGCACGAACGAAACGAAATAGGCAGTGGCAAGAATGGGCTGAGCTTTGGGCTCGAACGCGGGATAGTGGGTCGCGAGACTCGCTTGGCTCATATTATAGCCCTCGTAGACGTCGGAACCGTATATCTGGAGATACATCACGTCGGTCCAATCCTCGAGGGTAACGATTCGAAAAAGAGAGAGGAGGGCGTCGAAGAGATTGCCAAAATGCACGGGATCGTTTTTGGCAAAGAACATCACCCCTGCGACCGCGTAGACGTAGAAGAGAAGAAGGAGGAGCACGGTGACGTAGAGCATCGAGGGCAGGCTCTTGAGGAGAGCGTTGACGAGGAGTTGTAGCTTGGGCACAGCCGAAAGAAGGCGCAGAACTCGAAGCAAACGAAAGAGGCGGAGAACAGGGCCGAAGCCTCCGCTGGCAGGGATGAGGCAGACCGCGACGATGACGAAATCGAAGACATTCCAGTTGTCTTTGAAAAAATCCAGTGGCCGAGGCACCAGTGCGATCATCTTGATGACGATCTCGAGGATGAAGATGAGAAGAACGATCTTATCTAGGGCGTGCAGCAATTCATGATGCTTTGCCATCGTCGGCTCATGGGTCTCTACTCCTACAAGCACGCCAGCAAAGACAATGACCGCAATGATGAAGCGGTTGAAAAGAGGGGAGGCGACCAAGGCTTGGCAGCGGGATTTCATGCTATGGAAATCCTCTTCTTTTGCCCGGCTGGCAAGGCTAAAGCGGCACCTTCGCGAACGCTATTTCACCAGAAATTTATGGGTGCCTGCCTCCACCTCTAAGGTTTTCCCCGGCAAAGTGATGGTGGCGGTAGTGTTGGGCGGAATAACGGTGGTCATCTCGATGCCCGCGTCCGTCGTTTGCCATGAGTTACTCGCGGTGCCGTAACGGGTCTCGAGGGTGGCCGACGCTTGGGTGAGGGGATGGCCCTTGAAGGCGGGTTGAATCAAGATGTGCTTGTAGCCGGGATTGGCAGGGTCTGGTGCGAGACCAGCGAGCCGCTCGTAAAGAAATTCACCGACCGCGCCATAGGCGTAGTGGTTGAAAGAATTCATGGCCGCGTCGCCAAACCCATCGGCCTTGGTGTAGCTATTCCATCGTTCCCAGATAGTGGTCGCTCCTTGGTCAATGGAGTAGAACCAGCTGGGGTATTCGCTCGTGAAGAGGACTCTGCTGGCGGTGTAGATTGCCCCCGCCTTATCGAGTGTTTGGCAGAGGAGGGCGGTGCCAATGAAGCCAGTGTTGAGCTTGTTGTCGTCCGCCTCGATGCGAGCTACGAGATTTTCAGTAGCTTTCGCGGCCAGTTCCTCAGGCAGCAAGTCATAGGCGAGAGGCATGACGTAGGCAGTCTGCGTCTCCACAGGTAGAGTGCTTTTTCCATCTTTGTCAAAGTAGGTGCTGGCAACAGCGGTAGCGATGCCTTGCGCCAGCTCGCGGTAGCGTTTTTCGTCCTCGGGCTTGTTCAGGATGCGGGCGCAGTCGGCTGCGATTTGGCATCCGCGCGCAAAAAAGCAGGAACCGAGGAAGTCGCGTGGAGTCTCTCCGTAGCGGGTCTCGGGTTGGCCAGTAGCGGGGTTGTCAGGGCCCGCCAGTTTCTCGTTTCCATAATAAAGAATGGGTTGGAGCCAGTCACCGAATCCCTCCTCACGCTGGATGAGGTTGTCTTTCAAGTCGTTCTCGTATTTGGAGAGTCGCAGTTTAATGGCTTCGTAATTGTCGGAGAGAATCTTGCGATCGCCCGTGCGGAGATAAACCTGCCAGGGGATGAGATAGATGGCATCTCCCCAGCCAGGAGCATTTCCCCAATCCTTGTATTTGCCAGGAGGAATGATGTTGGGGACCATTCCGTCAGGATGTTGGTCGATGCGCATAGACTCCATCCAACTGGTGAAGAAGGCGTGGGTATCGAAGTTATAGAGAGCCACCGGAGAGAAGGCCTGGGCATCACCGGTCCAACCGAGCCGCTCGTCGCGCTGAGGGCAATCAGTAGGGATATCCAAGAAGTTACCACGTTGCCCCCACTCGATATTGGACTGCAGTTTGTTCAGCTTTTCGTGAGATGAGGTGAAGCTTCCTGTCTGTTGGAAGTCGGTATGAAGAACAAGCCCGCGTATCCAGTCTATCTGGGGCTCATGCTCCGCGTCGAAGCCTTCGATTTGCGCATACTGGAAGCCAAAAAAGGTGAGCGAAGGGCGATACTCGATGACGCCATCCTCCGCAGGCAAATAAGTCGCCAGCGAACGTGCCTTGCGATAGTTCTCGCGATAAAGTGAGCCATCGGCATTCAACATCTCTGCGACGGTGATGGTCACGAGCTGATTCTTTTTCACCGGAATTTGAACCGCGAAGGTGCCGACGATGTTTTGGTTTAAATTATAAATCACACTGCCATCCTCGCGCTTGTCTAGGCTAACGGGAGTGACTCCCTGGGTGATTTTCACGGTTTGAAAAGCCTTTGGTCTGAGCAATGGTTTCGCTTCCACAGCCTTGGTGGTCACCGAGCGGAAGCTCTCAGAGGTGATCTGACGACGGGCGTCGTAGTCTTCGCCGTTATAAATATCAGCCATCACGATGGGGCTGGCGGTGGAGACCTGCCAGTTTTCGTCAGTCACGACTTTGACCTCGCCATCACACTCGAGCTGGGCCAGCAACTCAGGAGTTTCTCCCCAATAGCTGTCTAGAATTGTCCCCGCATACCAACCCTTGGCAACCTTCACCCGAAGCTCATTCTCTCCCTCTTGCAAAAGAGGTCCGACGTCGTAAGTGAGGGTCTCAATTTTTTCGTGATAGTTCGTCCAGCCAGGAGTCATGAAGTCGTTCCCTACTCTTTGGCCGTTCAGGCTGGCCTCGAAGATTCCGCGTGAAGTCAGGTAGAGGCGTGCCTTCTCAGGACTTGTCTCGAGGGTGAATTTTTTCCGGAAGGTCGGCACCGGGTGGGTGCTCTCGGAACGAAAGTGGACGACTCCGCCGTCTTTCACGGTGATTATTTTTTCTAGGCCGGTTTTGCGATAAGTAATCACAAAAGTCTTTTCGACATCGGGCACGAGGTCGCCGGGAGGAAAGACTGCGGGATTGCCCACTTGGATTGAGAGAGGTGCGTTGGTGGTGGCGAGGAAGGCGATGAGCTTCTGAGTGACGTTGACCCGCAAACCACCTTCTTTAGGATCGCCGTAGGAAGCGTTCACAATGTGGTAGACCTTCTCGAGAGTGGGCAGTTCCCCTTGATGAATCCATTTTCCTTTCCAATTCTCGTTGGTGAGTAGTCCTAGCTCAAGGCTCGTCCATTCGCTCCAAGGAGATTCCTTTTCTTCCTGATCCCAATAACGCACTCGCCAGAGAAGCTGATCGCGGGATTGCAGCGCGCCACCCTGATAGGGGACGTAGACTGATTGCGAGGAGAGGACTTTACCCGAATCCCAAACATCCTGATTCCGGGCGTTGGTCGTCACAATTTGGTAGGCCGTCTGTCGGGCCCCCGCGCGGTCGTCCTGAATTTTCCAAGAAAAGGAGGGGACCGCATCATGGAAACCAAGGGGCGTTTTTCGACCTTCGTTCACCGAAAGTTGAGTGGGTGCTAGCGGAGTTGCCATCGCGAAAAGAGCGAGCAAAAAAGTGGGGAAAAGAGTGAACAGGGCTGTTTTCATGAAACGTTCTTTGTGGAGTAGATGAAGGGAAGATTTCTGGATAGATTTAGCAAGCAGATACCATAAATGAAGAAGACTTTTCAGAGGTCTCTAGGCGCAAGAAGCAAGGGTGGGCGCTTTCGCGGATACTGGCACGAGAGGCCGCGAAGGGACTGCGAGGGGGGTCGACGAAGAGTTCGCCTTTCGTGGTTTTCATAAGGAATTTGCGCTTTTTGGGAAACAGGGCTACTAAAAACCCATGACGAAATTATCTGCCTTGGGCAGTGAGCGCTTAGTAGGCGAAGACGGCATCGTGGCCGCCATCGAATTGCCCTTCGACCGTCTCAGTTCGGAGGTTGCCTACGAAACCGCGACTTTCGGGATGGGATGATTTTGGGGTCCTGATTCCGAGTTCGGAAGCTTGAAAGGAGTGTTGCGCACAAGAGCTGGCTACTGCGGCGGCGAGAAAGAGAAGCCTACTTATCGCTCCATGGGTGACCACACCGAGGCCGTTTCCATCGACTTCGACCCTTCCCTTATCAGTTATCAGGACTTGTTGGCCGAGTTTTGGGCGGGGCATCGCTGTGATTCACTGAACCGAAGCACGCAATATATGAAGGCTGTATTCTATCGCAACGAGGAGCAGAAGCAGGTCGCATTGGAGTCACTCGATCGCGAGGCCCACCGTTTGGGAATCACCCACGAGCAAGTCGCCACGAAAGTCCTTCCGGTCAATCACTTCACCTACGCGGAAGGCTATCATCAGAAGTATGCTCTTTCGCGAAACAGCGAATCGCGCCTCTTTTTGGAAAGCATTTACCCGACTGCGAAAGCGTTGGCTGATTCTTCGGTAGCGACTCGGCTCAATGCCTACCTAGGCTCGGGGCTCAAGAAGGACTGGCTCCTTTTTGCTGAGGAGTTGTTGGAGTTTGGGCTTCCTGATTCTCTGCAAAAGCAATTGCTGGAAAAGGCGCAAAATCGAACCGCTCGAAGCCTTGGTTCATGATTTCGGTCGGTTGGGATCAGGTGGGACGAAAAGTCAGCGCTGACCTTCGTGCCCTTGTTCTGTTAGGGATGTGGTGCCACTGTCTGGGCGGGAAAATCTCATGAACGAGAAATCACAATCTCTATCAAAGCCGAACATTTCTGCCGCGACTGTGCATCGGCAGAGTTTCCAAACCGGTGTCTTCGAGTTTATCCCACTCCCCTTTGTCGATGACTGGCTCATCGTGCGAGAGCGCCGTCTTCTCGTCGAAAAAATTCTCACCAACAGGGGAGTAGAATTTGAAAAAGGCGTGCCCCAGTTGTTGGCCGACGGCGGTAAGAAGAGTTTGTTAGGAAGGCTCGGTGGCTTGGCGAAGTCTCTTGTGTTCAAACCGCTGCGCAAGGTTCTCAAGACTTTCCTCTTCTGGCTCACCATCCGGCGAGCGGTGCTGAATGTCGTCGAAACTTACTTCCTCGCCCGTTTTGTCAACTTACCGGAGGTGAATGCGGAGCACGGAGCCATGACCACTGAGCAAGCGGCAGCATGGGGAAAATTATTCAGCCAAGTTGTGCGAAAGTCCGATCAACGATTTGCCCGCGAAGGCACCCGACGTCTTTGGAAGCTGATGAAGCAGAAAAAGCAGGCCCAGAACGAGACCCTCTCGCGAGAACAGGTAGAAGAGGAACTGGAAAAAGAAGCCCCCGGCATTTTGGCGGATTTTGACCGCCGAGCGCGCGAAGGCCTAAAAACGACTTAAATATCCCTTCTTGGGTAAAATCGATAGGGACGCACTCCCGGAGCCGTCCGCAACTTGCTTGAGGCATGAACTGAATTGACTCTGTCGAATCATGTGGCTCATATCGGCGACTTTCGAAGGAGATTCCACGCTTGCCGCTCCCGACTGAGGGGCGTATAGCCCGCTGGTAGCAAATACGCGATATGGCAGATAAAAAATCGGACATCGGATTGGTCGGCTTGGCCGTGATGGGGCAAAACCTTGCTCTCAACATTGCGGACCACGGGTTTCAAATTTCAGTTTACAACCGCACCACTTCCAAGACGGATGCTTTCCTCGCGGAGAATCCGGACACTCCCGGCGGTCTCGTGGGTTCGCAGACTCTGGAGGAGTTCGTTGAGTCTCTTGAGCGCCCTCGTAAGGTTATTATTTTGGTGCAGGCTGGTCGCGCGACCGATGCCGTCATTGATGGATTGACCGAGCTGCTCGATAAGGACGACATCATTATTGATGGCGGTAATGCTCTCTGGACCGACACCATTCGCCGCGAAAAGGACCTCAACGAAAAAGGATTCCGTTTCGTGGGCTCGGGTGTTTCCGGTGGCGAAGAGGGAGCTCGCTTCGGTCCCTCTCTCATGCCAGGCGGCAAAGAGTCGGCTTGGAATGAATTGAAGCCGATCTGGGAAGCGATCGCGGCCAAGGTGGATGCCGATACTGGCAAGCCCATCGAAGGCGCAGAACCTGGCAAGCCTGTCACAGGCGGGGTCACCTGCACCACCTACATCGGCGAGAACGGTGCCGGTCATTACGTGAAGATGGTTCACAACGGCATTGAGTATGGCGACATGCAGATGATTTGTGAGGCTTATCAGCTCATGGGCAATCTTCTCGGAATGGAGCCTAAGGAAATGAGCTCCGTCTTTGGCGAGTGGGACAAAGGTGTTCTCGATTCCTTCCTCATTGAAATCACCACCGATATTCTCCAACAGGACGATCCCGAAACCGGAAAGCCCTTCGTCGATATCGTGCTTGATACTGCTGGTCAAAAAGGCACTGGCAAGTGGACCGCGGTGAACGCTCTCGACATGGGTATCTCCGCTCCCTTGATTGCGGAGGCTGTCTTCGCTCGCTGTATTTCCGCCGTGAAGGACGAGCGCGTGGCAGCTTCGGAAGTGCTCACGGCCAACGTTCTTGGCTTCGACGGGGACAAGGACGAATTCGTACAAGCCATTCACGATGCTCTCTACTGCTCCAAGATTTGTTCCTACGCGCAAGGCTTCCAGCTCATGCGCGAGGCTCAGAATGAATATGATTGGAAGCTCAACTTCGGCGAAATCTCCATGATTTGGCGCGGTGGTTGTATCATCCGTGCCGCCTTCCTTCAGAAAATTTTCGAAGCCTACCAGCGTGACGAAAACTTGGCCAACTTACTTCTTGATCCGTTCTTTAAGAGCGAGATTGAGCGCTGCGAAGCCAATTGGCGTAAGGTCGTTGCTACCGCCGCCCTCCATGGCGTGCCCATTCCGGCCTTTTCTTCAGCTCTGGCTTACTACGATAGCTACCGCAGCGCGCGTCTGCCGGCGAACTTGTTGCAAGCGCAGCGTGATTACTTCGGTGCTCACACCTACGAACGCACTGACAAGCCTCGTGGCGAGTTCTTTCACATCGATTGGCCGGAGGCAGACCGTCCTCAGCTGAAGATGTAGCTCTCCGAAGATATCATTTTTTTGAGCAAAAGCCGCTTCCGCGAGGGAGCGGCTTTTTCGATCAAGAGCACAAGCCTTCAGAGTTAGCCTCGGCTAAAAAATGCCAACAACTGCCACCCAACGGCGAAGATGAGAAGATGGGCACCCGCGAGTGCAAGCTGGCCGTTGAGGGAAGACGAGGGACCGTTCGCCTTCACCGAACTGACCACGCGAATGGCTGGAAAGACCAAAATCAAAAGCACAAAAAAAACATCAGTGACCCCCGGGCGGCCCAAGGCAATGTAAAAGGAAATGATGGCCACCAAGTATTCGATGCGCAGGAGGTTGGAGGCTTTTTCGAATCCCAAACGAACTGCAAGTGTCCGCTTGTTAGATTGGGTGTCTTCCTCAACATCGCGCAGATTATTAATTGTAATCAAAACCGCAGAAAGGCAACCAACGGTGAGACCGAGATAGGCAGCCGCTGGGATGAATTGGTTGGTTTGTACAAAGACGGTCCCTGCAACAGCGATGACCCCGAAGAAAAGAATCACAAAAACTTCACCTAAGCCTAAGTAGGCCAGCGGAAAGGGGCCGCCCGTGTAGCCATAGGCGAGCGCTAAGCTGGGGATGCCGATTGCTAGGATGATCCATCCTCGGGTCGCAATGAGAGGCCACGCGAAGACAGCGGCGGCAATGAGAAACAGAGTCGCCATCAGGTAGACAGTTTTGCGCGACAGGAGCCCGCTGGCGGTCACCCGGGTAGGGCCCAGGCGGGCTTCAGTATCAGCACCCTTGGCATCGTCGATGGCATCGTTGAAGAAGTTGGTAGCGACTTGAATGCAGATCGCGCTGCCCAAAGTGGCAATTGCGAGAGTCCAACTGAACATTCCGGTTTTTTCCCAAGCAAAGACACAGCCGACCCAGACCGGGACAAGGGCGGCAGGCAGTGTTTTGGGGCGAGAGGCAAGAAGGAGGGACTGAAGCATGTCTGCGAGAGCATGATCGGATGCAGGCGATGAATCAAGGGTTTGGCTCCAGAGCAGGCTTTGATTTCATGGTTCCAGATGGGGGTGGAATCATCGTTTCTCCAGAGCCCTAACGTGGGTTCGCTATTTTTTGTCCGGGAGTTCTTTGATGCGGATGTTGCGGTAGAGCAGCTCGGCCCATTCCGCTTGGAGACCAATGTGCCCTTTCTCGAGAGGGACGGTTTCTCCCTTTTCATTCTTTTGGGTAAAGTTGAAGGTCTCCAGCACCACCTCACCATTGAGAATAAAGGTCGCCTTTTCGCTGCCATGGACGTGAATTTCCATCTCGTTCCATTCTCCTTTGGGTTTCTCCACTCCCAACTCGGTGCGCACGTGCTTGCCTGTCTTTCGTTCCGCATCCGGATGATAAGCGTTTCCTTTTTTAGGTGTATCAGTCTGTAGTTCTCTACCGAGCACGAACAGGTCTCCGGTGTGGAAGCGGCCCTGGTTGCCTTTACCTGCTTTCTTATCACCGGGTGACTCTCCAATCTGCATTTCAAGCGAAAGTGGCCAGACCTTGGTCAAGTCGCCATGGACATGAAAGAGTAGCCCTGCATCACGATCCCAATCGGTGCGCGGGGCAAAGCGGTTTTCGAGCCATTTGTATTCCAACTTGAGGACAAAATGGCTGAACTCCAAGTCACTGTTCAAGCAGTCGCTGCCTTGTTTGGAGTTGGGCTCCTGACCAGCATAGACGTGAATCGCCTTCTCCTGTTCATTGACTGAAAACGGGCCCCAGTCTCCCTCGCCTTTGCTGTGCGCGGAGGTCCAGCCTTGGAGCGATTTGCCATCGAAGAGGGGGATAAAGCCGTCCTCCGTTTCGGCCAGTAGCGTCGAAAGCGGTAACGAGAGAATCAGCGAAGAGATAAAGGAGAGAGGATTCATGAGGTGAAAAAGCCTGAGAGGCCTCAAGAACGGTGACGAGCCTATTTTTCTTACAAAAGTTTGGCTTCGGAAAGCTACAGAGATTCCGGCAGCTCGAGTTCTTGGCTGTGGTTCCGAAGCTTGGCCATGAGGCCGGTTTTGGGCGCGAAGACCCAGACGAGAAGAAAGAGGAACCCGGTGGCAGTGGCCATCATGCCGGAAGTATTGGTGTCGGAAAATCCAAACCAAGTTGGGATAGTGATGGCTCCAAGATGTCCCAAAAAGGCAGCTGCGACAGCGAAAAGGCAGGAGAGTATCAGGACGAGGGAGAGCCGGTGGGTGAGAAGGAGAGCGGTGGCGGCAGGTACGATAAGCATCGCGATCACGATCACGCTCCCCACTGCTTCGAAGGAGGCCACAGTCGTTACCGCAACCATGATCATGAGAAGATAATGGAGGAAGTGAGAAGAGAATCCGAGGGTGTCAGCCAGTCCAGAGTCGAAGGCGCTCAAGCGAAATTCCTTAAAGAGAATGATAATGATGAGAAGGTTCAACAAGAAGGTCGAGCCCGAGACGACTGCTGCCCGTGGGATTTCGTAGCCGAACAAACTCAAAGTATCCAAGGGCGTGAGCTCAATGGCTCCGTAAAGCACACAGTCGGGATCGAGGTCGACTTTGTGCCCGGCGGACTTGATAAGGATCAGGCCGAGGGCAAAGAGAGTGGTGAAGACAATGCCCATCGCTGCTCCCCGATCCACATTTCCGAAGCGACTGATCCATTGCGTGAAGACCGCAGTCAGCACGCCCACAATGGCGGCTCCCAGAAACATGGTCAGGCTAGCTCGCGAGCCAGTTACCAGAAAGGCGGCAGCGAGTCCAGGTAGCACCGCATGACTGATAGCGTCGCCCATCATGGACATCTTGCGCAGCACAAGAAAGCAACCGGGCAGCGCGCAACCCATGGCGCAGAGAGCCCCGGTGATGACGATCCAAGTGTCGAAGGTGGTCCAGTTCATGAGGGCAAAGTTGGGATTTCGTGAGGACTGCGAGGCATAGGGATCCACGCGTCGCGGTCCCGGAGAACGCGCTCGAGCTCGCGCACAAGATCGGCTTCCAAGACGTGCTCGACCATGTCAGCATCGCGGTCAACATGGCTGGGAGCGATGTCAGCATGGGTCACGAGGTAGGCCTCCCAGAGTCGGTGGTTGCGGGTGACACGGGCAGCTTCCCCAAAGCCGGCTTCGCTGAGAACGATGGTGCCATCCGATCGGCGCTCCAGATGCTCAAGGCGCTGCTCGGCCCGAATCGTGCGACCGAGATCGCGGGGACTCCAAGTGCGCTTGGCAAGAAGGGCTTCGAAGGAGAAAGGGCGGTTGTCGACATAGTGGGCCCCAGTCTCATCATGCTCGTGGGTGCATTGGCTTTCGAGAATCTCGTAAGCTGCGCGCAGCACGTGCTGCCGAGCAACTTTTTGCCGAAGGCGGCGGTGACGCAGGGCACGGGGAAGTACCCCGCGAGCAGGGGCTAAGAGCATGCTGAGCAAGAAGAGGCAGGCGGCTGAGAGAACAATGAGGGCGCCGGCAGGGAGGTCTTTATAAAGCGCGCTCACGGTGGCACCGAACCAACCGCTGAGCGCACCGAAGACTCCCGAAAGGAGAGCCATCCGCGACAGCTTGTTGGTCCAGAAGCGAGCGGTGGTGGGAGGGGTGATTAGAAAGGCAATGATGAGAATGAGTCCCACCGATTGGAGGCCAATCACGGTGACCGCAGTGACAAGAGCTAACAAGGCAATGTCTAAACGAAGGGCCTGCCAGCCTTGAGCAGCTGCGAAGGCATCGTCAAAACAGAGGAGAGTGAACTCTTTGAAAAGGAGAAGAGTCGCCAGGGTGATGCCGAGGCAAACGGTGGTAATGAGTAAGAAGTCGCTCCAAATGATGGAGGCTGGTTGTCCATAAATAAAGGATTCCAACCCGGCAGCACTGGCTCCGGGTAGTTTCTGGACTACGGTGAGGAGGGCGATGCCAGCTCCGAAAAAGACAGAGAGCACAAGGCCCATCGCCACGTCATCGCGCAGCCGGGTGGTGCGGCGAATAGCGAGCATGAGCAGCACTCCTAAAACCCCCGAGATGGTGGCTCCGGCGAGAAGGGCAGGCAGGGACTTGCCATCGAAACCCCAGGCGGTCATGAGCCCGAAGGCCAGCGCAATACCGGGCAGGGTGGCATGAGAAAGAGCATCACCCATCAGGCTGCGCTTGCGAAGAAGAAGGAACGAACCAACTAACCCAGCAGCTACACCTAAAATAGAAGTAGAGAGAACCACGAGCCGCGTGTTGTAGTTTCGCAGGGTGAGAATTTCCCAAAGATATTCGAGGTCCATGACGGGAAAGATTATCTAGCGGCCAACTTCCTGCAGTGCCTTTACCGCTTGATTGAGCAGGTTGAGCTGACCGCCGTAAGTTTTTTCAAGATTCTCCGGGGTGAAGACCTCTTTGGTTGGCCCGGATGCGACGACACGCATGTTGAGGAGGATGACCCAGTCGAAGTAGCGGGCCACCGTTGCAAGATCGTGATGAACAACGAGGCAGGTCTTACCTTGCTCGTTGAGCTTTTGCAGAAGCTTGACGATGGCTTGCTCCGTAGCGGCATCGACGGCGGCAAATGGCTCGTCCATGAAGTAGAGGCGGGCATCTTGCGCAAGGGCGCGAGCGAGAAAGACCCGCTGTTGTTGACCGCCAGAAAGTTGGGAAATTTGACGATCAGCGAGGTCGGAGATACCGACTTGTTCGAGTGCTCGACGAGCAATTTCGCGTTCGCGCTTGCCCACTCTCTTGAGCCACCCCAGTTTACGATAGGTGCCCATCGCCACGACCTCTAAGGCGCTCACAGGAAAGTCCCAGTCCACGCTTTCGCGCTGAGGAACATAGCCCACGAGGTGGCGCTGGTCTTTGTAGGGTTCGCCGTAGATGGCAACTTCGCCGGAGGTGCGGGGAATGAGTTCCAGGCATGCTTTGAGCAGAGTCGATTTTCCTGCGCCATTGGGGCCGACGATGCCCACGAGCTTACCATCGGGGATATCGAGGTCAACGTCCCACAAGACGGGCTTTCGGTGATAGGCCACCGTTAAATCGTGCACTGAGAGGGGAAGTCCTGCCGGGTGGTCGGAGAGCTGATCACCATCGGCATCTCCAGCGGGAGACATTTTCTTGAGAAGCTGATTCATGGCGTAGGAGAGAGTTTACCCTTCAAGCCCTCTGCGGGTGCTTGACCTCCGAGAGCCCGAGTGATGGTGGTGACGTTGTGGTCGATCATACCAATATAAGTACCAGGGTAGGTGCCTGCTGGTCCCATCGCATCGGAGAAGAGTTCGCCGCCGATTTGAACTGAGTGCCCCTTAGCCTGAGCTCCCTCTAACAGAGCTTTCACATTTTGGTCCGAAACCGAGGTTTCCACAAAGACAGCCGGAATTTGCTTAGCGACCAGAAAGTTGACGAGCTCCTCAATATCACGGACTCCCGCCTCAGATTCGGTGGAAATTCCCTGAATGCCTTTGACTTCGATTCCGTAAGCTTTGCCCAAGTAGCCGAATGCATCGTGTGCGGTGACCAGAATGCGTTGTCGTTCCGGGATAGTGGCAAGAGAAGCTTGGGCATAGGCGTGCAGTTCTTTCAGCTCGCGGGTGTAGGTCTCCGCATTTTGAGCATAGACTGAGGCATGAGAGGGATCGAAGCCTTGCAGGGTGTCTGCGATGACTGCTACCGCTTGGGTCCAGAGCGTGGCATCCATCCAGACGTGCGGATCATGATGATTTTCTTCCGGAAGGAGCGAGTCGGCTTCTTTGGCTAGTTCCTCCGTGACCGCGACGACTTTTTTCTTCTGGGCCATCTTTTTCAAGACATCCTCTATCTTCCCTTCCAACTTTAAGCCGTTATAAAACACCAGATCAGCTTCGCTGAGCGAGACGAGGTCGCTTCGGGTAGGCTTGTAGAGGTGAGGATCACTTCCTTCTCCGATGAGAGTAGTGACTGCCACTTTTTCTCCTCCAATTTCGCGAATGACATCCGCGATCATGCCCGTAGTTGCAGTGATAGGGATGGGGTAGCGGGAGGGCTCAGTGCGGGCTATTTCCTCATTTTTCCTACAAGAGGAACAGGAAACGGCGGCCCAGAACGCAGCGATGAAAGTGAACGTTTTTAGAAACATAGAGGACAATTAGCCTGGGCTAATTTTAATAGCAAGGGAAAAACGGCTCTTTTATATGCGTTTGCTAGTTTAGTTTCCAGATTGTTTTAGGTATAAGCTAGAAAAAACAAATCTTTGTTCCAAATTCAATTTCTTGCTTGCGCAAACCCCTGTATTACAGTAAATCATGAACTCACAAGCCGATGTATTTAACAAGAAATAACGCTGAGAATTGCTACATGGTCCGCATCATGAGGCAGGGTAAAATGTACCAGAAGAACTTCTCGAAGAAGAAGTACGGTGGCTGGGGCAAAGCGAAAGCCGCTGCCGCCGAGTGGCGCGACGAGCAGCTGAAGATTCTTCCGCCCAAGGTCATGAATGCAGAGGGGCGGATGTCCTCGCGCAATACTTCAGGAGCAGTTGGGATCACTCTTTCATGTGCCAACTTTAATGCCGAGAGAGAAGGCCGTGAGTATTGGAGTTGGAAGTCCAAGTGGCCGAACTGTGAGTTCAAGGGTGGCATCGGTTGGTCGGTGAAGAAGTATGGCCAAGACGACGCCTTTGCTTTGGCCGTTCTTTCCCGAGAATTGCGAACTGTTGATCGAGACGTGATCCTCAGCAAGTTCAAGAAGCTGAAAGGCACCAAGAAGCTTCAAAAGATTTACGACC
Source organism: uncultured Roseibacillus sp. (assembly GCA_964529725.1). Lineage (GTDB taxonomy): Bacteria > Verrucomicrobiota > Verrucomicrobiia > Verrucomicrobiales > Akkermansiaceae > Roseibacillus. The sequence goes on along the minus strand of CAZGXV010000005.1, from coordinate 10,558 downwards.
TGCGGGCCTTGGACTTGGAGTAGTCTCACCCCAACTCTTTTCTATGACCTGAACTTTCATCTTGGAGGTTCAGGTCTTTTTTTTGATTTCTTTTCTCTCGTGAAGGACCCTGACGGGGCTAGCCTCATTTCATGAAAAAGAGAATAGCGACGCTACTTGTTGTCACCGCATTGTTCGCTCCGGCCGAGGAAGAAAGTTTCCAGCATCTCGGCAAAGCCTTCCGAATTTTTCGGGCACAGCCACAGGAAGTGAGGCTGGTTTGGCAGGATGAAGACCGAAAGCCTTTGTATACCTTTCAAGCGGCCTACCGCGAACTGGCCGGAGAGGGGAAAAAGGTGCCCATGCTGACCAATGGAGGAATTTTCGAGCCCCGTCAGATTCCTTCTGGTCTCTATGTGGAAAAGGGGAAGGCTCTTCATCCGCTGAATCTGATGCCGGGGAAGGGCAACTTTTTCCTCAAGCCTAACGGGGTCTTTTTCATTTTGGATAAGAAGGGGGGCTGGCGTGCTGATGTGGTGGCAAGCTCTCAATACGCTAAGTGGACCGAAGAAGAGAAGAGTCGGGTCTGGTATGCGGTTCAATCAGGGCCTGCCTTGCTCTTGGACGGGAAAACTCACCCTGCATTCAATCGCCAGTCGAAGAGTGAATTGCTACGCAACGGGGTGGGGGTGACCAAGGAAGGAGAGGTTGTGTTTGTGATTACGGACGGCGAAACCAATGTCAATCTCTGGACCTTTGCCGACTGCTTTCGAGCTTTGGGTTGTGAGAACGCCTTGTTTCTCGATGGCGACATTTCACAGATGAAGGTCGAGCCTGATGCCAACGTGAAGGGTCATGGTTTCGCGACCATGTTCGGAGTCGTGAGAGAATAAGGGAGACTATTCCCAGTTGATGTTGAAGTAGAGCGATCGCAATTTTTCACCTCGACCTGGATGGATGAGAGCGAGCCACTCGATGCGACCTTTGAGGTGGTCTGCGAAGCGGGGATGGTCTTGGTGGTTCTGAGAAGAGGGACCGTGCTGGATACAGTTGTGAAGAATAGCCTTAAGAGTGTCGTAGTCAGAGCGCTTAATGTTTATCTTTTCGTTAAGGGTGAGTCCGGCCGCTGCTTGTCTTTGGCTTCTTGGCATTGTTCGGGTTTTTCTGGGATTTATGGTGAGGCCTTCTTCCAGAGCAATGGCCATAACTTTAACTTCGAAGCGTGCGACCACGCGAGCTAGCTCCGTACTTCCCGAGAACAGAAGGTCGTCGGCGTAACGGGTGTAACGCGCGCCAACCGCGCGGGCGAGTCCTGTGAGACGGCAATCAAGCCGGAAGACGGCGAGGTTGGCGAGTGCGGGAGAAGTGGGTGCTCCTTGGGGAAGATGTTTGCGGTGATAGAGAAGAGACTCAGAACTTGAAAGGTCTTTCTTTTGGCACCGGGCGGTCGTCAGGCTAGCCAGGCTGTTGGCGATGCTCTCGCGATAACCAAGGGACATAAAAGTTCGCTTGATACGTGGCCGACCCAAGGAGGGGAAAAAGTCAGCCAGATCCATTTTGAGAACCAGCTCTTGGTTGCAATGAGGAGCGGCAAAGTCCAAGACACTGTATCCTGGCCGGAACCCAATGGCAGCTTCATGGGGAGGAACGAGGTTCAAGAGTCGTTCTAAAAGGTGACGCTGGGTCTGTTTAAGAAGGGGCTTGGGGCTCTCAAGAAGCCGCCGTCCCGAGTGACGTTTCGGGAGCCACTGCTCGTGATAATGATGGTAGCGGGGACTTGTCAGCCAGTCCAAGTCATCGGGATGCAGTCGGAGAAAATTACAGAGAGAATAACGGGTGGAGAGCTGAGGGAGAGACCACGAGGACGTGTCTACCACTGGTTGAGGCTCTGCAGCTGAGAGTGCGGGAGGAAGAGGGCAGGCTCCTTTTGACCACCACCTGACGAACTGTCCGTTCGTGCGAAAAATACTTACAAGGCTCTCTTGTTCGAGGATGGAAAGAGATTCTGCATTTTGCCAACTCTCTTTAACAATGCTCTGAAAAGAATGACGTCGATTCGGCGGGATGACCTCTCCTATGAGTTGCTGCCAGCTGATGAGCGTCCGCTCTCTTTCAATCAGATGCGTTGTGAGCATCTGAAGCCACTGACGTTGCGAGGGCATGTCTCGAAAGGTGACTGAACTTAATTTGCTTGGAAAGAAAAAGGAGGGGCCGTTCACCTAGCAACTAGTCTGGTCTTGCGCCGGGCGGACTCACGGCGAGCCGTGATGAAGCCCAGCGTTCGAGTTGGTCCGGTTTTTTCAAGTCCTCGGGGTAGCCCCGAAGCGGGTTTGGCTGACGCCTAGCCCTGTCTTGCCGGCGAACGGCTCCTCTAAGAAGAGATTGCTCGAAAGGGAAAGTCAGCGCAAGAGAATGCAGTGCTAGCCTTGGTCTCTCGCGACACGAACGACGCAAATCGCCATTTACTAGATTTCTCAAAACTCCTTGTCGGCGAAGACAAACCACGAGACCAAGGTATAGGTCACTAGGTAAGCGAGGGCGAGACCGCAGACTTTCAGGGCTGTGAGAACAGGGATAAAGGTGCCGGCGATGGCAGCATCAGCAAGGCCGAAGATGGAGAGGTCCGGGAAGATCATAGAGAGGAGCTGCACTGCGGCCTTACCGACAAAAGTTTCGCCGATGCTGGTGGTGGCAAGCCAGTATTCGCGAGCCTGACCCATAAAGAATCCGATGAAGTAAACCAACATCGTGCTGATGATGGTGAATAAGGTGGAGGAGCTGAAGGTGGATATCAGCAATGCCACTGCGGCGATGACGGCAGCTTCGAGAAAGATTCCCAGGATGCCAAATTGCAAGGACAGGGTTGGTCCATGACGACGCACTTCGGCGACCTCAAGGGCGATATCGGCTTGGGAGTAGTTGATGCTTTCTAAGTAGGCCACCCGTTCGGCCTCCACGATACCAGTGCGGTGATGGAGGACTGCAGTCATCAGAAGGTCCATCGCGAGAAGGGCGACGAAGGTGAGCAGGAGGACCCCGAGTAATTTGCCAATCAAGTAGTCGAGCCGAGGTACTGGCTTACAAAGAATGGTGTAAAGAATCCGGTCCTCCAAATCGCGTGGGATGAGCAGAGCGGTCGCGGCGAGAGAGAAAATGATGGCAAAGAGCTTCATGAGCCCGATGGTGCCGGATTTCCAGAGGCGCAGCTCTTCGGCGGCCACTGCTTCCGGCCCCATGGTGTGTGGGAGGCGGAAGAAATTGAGCGCAATGGCAAGCACCACAAAGATGGCAAGAAAGTAAAAGACCTTCATCCTGACAAGTTGGGTGAAGGTGCCAAAGGCGATGGTTGCGATGCGATGCACGAGCTGGCAGCAATCTAAGGGAGGATAATGAATTGGGCCAAGTTCTTATTGGATAGGAATGGGGTGAAAACCGAATTGAGGTTGGCTTCAATTCACCCTCTTTCGGCCTTTTGGGCTTTCGGGCTTTTGGCCGAATCACGAAGCCCCGGTTTGGCTCGAAGCAGGCGAGATGGCTCGTTCTTTTTGAATAGCCCAGTGGAGAGCAGGAGGTCCCTACTTTGGCCAGAGTTCTCTCGGCGTCTCCGCAGTGAGCGGGTATCGGAGGCTCCTTGCCGCGAGACGTTTGGGGTGGGGCTCCTGCCCACGACGCCTTCAGTGGTCAGGGAATGGTTGCTTCCTTAGAACCCAAAGGTGCGACCCACCGACTTGAGAGTGCGGCCGGGGACCTGCATCGTTCGATTGAGAAGACCACAGGAAGATAAGAAAAGAATGGCAGCAAGTGAGGCGGCGATGAGCTTAAGCATGGTGGCAGGATGGCAGTTTTTAAGGAAGGGGTCAATCTTGCGACGAGAGGGAGGCTCCTGAGGATTAGCCTTGGGAGAGAATGCTCTCCAGCTCGCGATTTCTCTTCGCCAAGGCACCAGCCCTAATAGCAAGGGCTCCCATGCTCGAAATCATAACGAGGTAAAGAAAAGCCCAGCCAAAATCAAAGACGACAAAGTGCCAGTCCTCCTCGTAGGACAGAAACGAATCCGTGCCGAGACTGTAGGTGTAACTGTCAGCAATGTTGAAGAGCGACAGGACGAGTGAACACAAGCACGCGACGAAAAAGCACACCGCGGCTTTTCCCTTCACCAATACCAAAAGCAGGATGCCGACACAGAGCCAGAGGGCGTCGAGACCAAACCAAATAACTGGAGAGAAATAGGAGCTAAAGGTCGTCACCATGACCGTGTTTGATTACTGGGAAAAAAGACTCTCAAGAAACCATTTGAGAGCAGACCAAGAGGTCTCGTCGGCCTTCTTGTGATAGGCGATGTTGAGACCATGCTCTTGACCCAAAGCGGTTGCACCCGGATTAGTAAAACCGTGCACGGCTCCCGGAAGATTGAGGAAGGTGAGGTCTGCCTGGCGTTCGGTCGCGTTTTCCATGAAGGAGGCGATCACTTCCGAAGGGATGAAGTTATCTTGAGCTCCGTTGCAAACAAGGAGGCGTGCTTCGAGTGGGTCGTTTTCTTTCGGAAAGTCAATCCCGAGGGCACCATGGAAGGAGGCGGCACCGACGAGGTTCTCGAGGCCAAGGACTGCCATTTGGAGGGAGATTTTTCCACCCATGCAGTAGCCAATCGAGACAATCTTGCTCTCATCGACTTCGGGGCGTTCTTGCAGAGTCTTCATGCCAGCGAGGAAGCGCTCTTTCATGATGGGTAGTTGGGCAGTGGCCTCCGAGGCGAAAGAACCGGCATCCTTCGGGTGGGTCGTTGTCTTCCCCTCACCGTACATGTCGATGGCGAGCGCGGCGTAACCGAGCTCCGCGATCATATCAGCACGCTTGCGAGCATAGTCGTTGTGGCCCCACCACTCGTGAACGACGATCACGCCCGGGACAGGACTTTCGGCCGAAGCATCTTCAGGCAAAGCAAGGTAGCCATGCGCGGTGACTTCGCCCGCTTGGTATTTGATTTCAGTTCCAGCTAGAGTAACGAGGGCAGAGAGGAGAAGGAGTGTCAGTGCTTTCATTCGACAGAATTTTGAACAAGAACACTCGCCTTTGACAGGATTTGTTTTTTCGAAAAAAGATTCAGTGGGAGTGCTGGGGAATGGGACAGAGTTTTGAGAGATTTCGGCTTTAGTGAGAGGAGGCTGCGGGTAAGTTGAAGGCATGAAGGAAATTTTGTTAGCCAACGAGACCTTTGGGATGGCCGCTAGTCAGTTCGACCGCACCGCTCAGTTTTTGGGTCTTGAGGAAAGCGTGCGGGAGCGTTGCAAGTGGCCGAAGCGGATGTTGTCGTTCTCGCTGCCAGTGCGGATGGATGATGGTCGCACCGAGGTCTTCTTTGGGCACCGGGTGCAGCACCATTTGTCGCGTGGTCCCGTCAAGGGTGGGATTCGTTACTCGCCCCATGTCGAACTCGGCGAGGTAGCGGCCCTAGCGATGTGGATGAACTGGAAGTGCGCGCTGATGCGGTTGCCCTATGGAGGTGCTAAGGGAGGCATCGCCTGTAACCCGCGCGAGATGTCGGTGGGGGAGCAAGAGCGCTTGACGAGACGTTTTGCTCAAGAACTCCTCCCATTCATTGGCGAAGATATCGATATCCCTGCTCCAGATATGGGCACCAATGCTCAGACCATGGCTTGGATTGTCGATACCGCCAGCACGCAGGCGGGTCGCTTCACGCCGGGAATTGTCACTGGTAAGCCTTTGGAGCTGCAAGGTTCCGCAGGCCGGACCCAAGCGACTGGTCATGGCGTGGCCTTTACCGCAACGCGAGCTTTGAGCCGATTAGGTATTGATTGCGAGGGAGCTTCGGCAGTGGTGCAAGGATTTGGTAATGTGGGTAGTTATGCCGCCGAGACGCTCATGTTTGATGGCGTAAAGGTGAAGGGCGTCTCCGACGTTTCCGGCGCCATTTGGAACGACAATGGATTGGATATTTGCCGGCTACGGCAATACGTCGCCGAGACCGGAGGGGTTGTTGATTTCGAGAATTCAGAGCCCATCGACCCTGATGAAATGATGATCCAAAAGGTCGATATTTTGGCGCCTTGCGCGATGGAGCGAGCCATCGACAAAGAGATGGCGGAGAAGCTGCAGTGCAAAGTTTTGGCTGAGGGAGCGAATGGTCCCACGACGCCGGATGCGGATGCGGTGATTGAGCAGCGCGGCGATATTTTTCTCATCCCCGACGTCATGTGCAATGCGGGTGGCGTGACCGTGAGCTACTTCGAGTGGGTGCAGAACTTGCAGCGATTTTCGTGGACCGAAAGAGAGGTGATTTCCAAATTGGAAACGCTCATGGCGGCAACCTTTGACCGCTTGGTTGCCTTTGCTGAGGCTCGCAAGTGCGGGCATCGGGTGGCGGCGCTGGCTCTTGGCATCAAAGAGGTGGCCGATGTCAAAAAAACCCGAGGCCTCTATCCATAGGAAAGGCCGCTCACTCTTTTTCCGAATACTAGGGAAGCTAGCAAATTCGTTTCACCGCGGGGAGCGTGCACGAGGGTTTTAGTAGAGAGTCTTACGGGGTTCGACTGCGGGCTTTTTACCTTCGTTGGCGTCTTTGACTTTTTCGAAGTCGCCTTCTTCACAGCAGCGAACGAAGCCTTCGGCGTAGCATTTGAGCTTGTCCCAGTGCTGACGAATGTCGGCTGATTCATCACCGTCGATAGAGTTGTCGAGGGCGGCTTGCGAGATGCGAGTGAGGAGGAGGGAGAATTGCGAGACGATCTCGTTGGTGGCGGGGAGATACTCGAAGCCCTTCTCGCAGGCCGAATCGGGATTGCGCACGAAGTAGCCCCCGGATTGCGCACACAGCCATTCCACGATGCGCTGGTCTTCGGTAAGGCGCACAATTTCAAGAATACGGTCGAGGGGATTGCGGGAACCGGAGCCGGTCGCGGACTGCTCTTGCGCCCACTTATAGACTAAGGAAAGGGAAACTCCTAACTCGGCAGCAACGGCTTTGGGAGAGGTTTTCTCAAAGGCTTCCTTCAATACTTCGTGCGATTCCATATCTCTTTATTTAGCGAGAAGCTTGCGTGGGGGGAAGGATTTTGAGTCGCAGGGATAGTTTTTAGGAGAGAAGAGCAGGCGACTGTTCTGAGCTGTGGTGAGATACAGGCTGTCTCGGTGGAGGCCATAAAAAAAGCCAACCTCGGCATCGAGATTGGCTTTCAGGTTATGAGATTTGGGAGAAATTACTCAGCAGCAGGCTCAGCAGCAGGCTCAGCAGCAGGCTCGGCGGCTGGCTCCGTTTTGGTGGTGATGTCGATGAGTTCGACTTCAAAGACCAAAGTAGCACCAGGTCCAATGGTAGGAGGTGAGCCACGCTCGCCATAAGCGAGGTCGGACGGGATGGTGAACTTGAACTTGGAGCCCACGGACATGAGCTGCACTCCTTCGGTCCAACCCTTGATAACGCCGCTCAGAGGGAACTCGATAGGCTCGCCGCGATCAACCGAACTATCAAAAACAGTGCCGTCGATGAGAGTGCCGTGGTAGTGCACCTTGACGGTGTCAGTAGCGGATGGCTTGGCTCCTTCCGCTGCAGTGAGGACCTCATACTGAAGGCCAGACTCCGTAGTGGTGACGCCTTCGCGCTTGCCGTTTTCTTCGAGAAAAGCTTTGCCGGCGGCGACATTGGCAGCGGCAGCTTCCGCTTGCTTCGCCTGGGCCTTGGCCTGCATCTCCTGCTGGAACTTCATCATGATCGCTTGCGCATCGGCATCAGCGATTTGCGACTCGGTGCCAGCGGATGCTTCCTTGAGGCCAGCGTGGAGCAGGTCGAGGTCAAGCTCGAGGCCATCAGCCTTCATGCTTTCCCCGATGTTACGACCAATGAGGTAGGACGCCTTCTGGTTGTCGGTTTCGAGTTTTAATTCCTCGGCGAGACCAAGGGGCGAAAGGGAGGCCATCATAAGGCCTGCGGTCAGGAATGATTTCATCATCAAGGGGAGTTTCGGGTTGTAAGCACAAAGGGTCAAACCCTTATCCGATTTTTTCAAGGAGAAGGAGGCGGTCCTTTGCCCAGAGCGACCAAGCTAGGGACCAAGTTTCTCTCGTTAGCCAATTCTTGGACCAAGATGGATAGGATAGATTGGATTTTTTGATGGAAAACATGAGCCACGAACTTTTGAAGGAAATGGCACTTCAAAACTCGGCTCAGAACGATGAGTTTGAATTCTTAAATCTGATTCATCCCATCCATCTTGGTCTCATTTTACCGAATTTTTCCCTCGCTTGACCGCTTTGGTCCTTTACCTATGCCCATGCCAAACTGAGGGTTGAGCGAGGGTTGAACGATGCGGCAGAGCTTTGACTGATGCGGGTTGGTCAACTTGCCAAATGTTGCCAGTTACAGCCAAGTCATACAAGAGGCACCGTATTTCGCTGCCATCACGAGCAAACTGAGGGAAAACTACTTGGGCGCGTCGCGGAGCTTCCTGACTGCCCTTGCGACAAGTCGGGTGACATGAGATTGCTAGTCGTGGCCCCCCCTTAAGATAGCGTTACTTATCGATCGGTTTTTCCACGTCCCAAGCTGTCAGCCAACGATGCTCGGTGCGGATGAAGCCATCGGCGAGAAGACGGCGTTCCATATCTGGAAAGTGAGCGGCTCCGTAGAAAATCCCGAAAGTTTGGGCGCCTTTTTTGCGTTCGTCGGCAAGAACCCGGAAGCACTTGTCGTTGCGATCATTGATAACGAGGTTCTTGCCAGTGATAGCAGCGGCAGATTCGTCTCCTTGGTCCATCATGGTCATATACTGCAGCTTGAGCCCAGTGCCGTCTCCGGAGAGGATGGCGCGCATCACCAATCCCATGTCGAGGCCGCCAAAGGGTTTGCCGGTGATTTCGCTAGTCTTAGCACTGGTCTGGAGGGCAAAGGCGAGGAGGTCTTCTTCCTTGCCCTCGGTGATTTTGAGGTATTCTGCCATCGTGAGGTCGGCATGGACAAAGTTGTCCTTGGTGTAATCAATGAGGTCGATTTGCTCGGCTAGTTGCATTGTGGAGGCAAAGGACCCATAGAGGCCACGCAGGCCTTCAGCAGGGCGCCCGTCGGGCTCTTCCTCTTCGCGTGGTTTGCCATCGAGTTCCTTGGCCGCGCTTTCTCCGCCAATGAGTTCGAAGAGCAGGACCGGGTATTTGGTGAACTCTTCGTTGAGGGCTTGGAAGTAGCCTTCGTCGGCGATGTGAATGGCGCCAATCAGGGTCACCGATTCCTCGTCCTTGGTGTAGGTGGTGATGGAGGTCTGCAAACGGGCATGGGTTTTGTCCTCGTCGATGCGGATGAAGTCGGTGGGCTCGGCGGCGGTCAAGGCCAGGGTAGCCAAGAAAACGGGTGCGAGAATCTTCAGCATGCTCGTAACTAAGCAACGATTGTGCGCTTTGGCGAGGGAAGTGTTTCGACAAGTGGCGAGGCTGGAACTTGTTTGTGAGATGGTTTGGTTTTAAAGTCCGCCCCACATGAGCGA
>CAZGXV010000005.1:0-1078 GCA_964529725.1 uncultured Roseibacillus sp. | reverse complement strand
GTAGCCTTCGTCGGCAATGTGAATGGCTCCGATGAGGGTGACTTTGAGATCGTCTTTTTGATAGCTGGTGATGGAGGTTTGCAGGCGGGCGTGGGTCTCGTCTTCTTGCACCCGGATGAAGTCGGTGGGCTCGGCGGCTTGCAGGGAAAGAGTTGCCAGGAGAAGAGGAGCGAGGAATTTCATGCTGCCGGCAACTAAGCAGCGAAAGTGGTCTTTGGCGAGGGGAAGTGACGCCGGGAAGGGAAGGAATCCGCGTGGCCTGAACTTGTTTGTGGTGGGGAAAGGTTTTAGAGTCCGCCCCAGATGAGCGAGCTTTTGCAATATTGCCCCGATTTATTCTCCTACCAGCGCCGGGAATCGCGCGAGGTGATGGTGGGTCACGTGGGCATCGGTGGTCGCAATCCGATTCGGATTCAGTCCATGATCACCAGCGATACCCGGGATGTAGAGGCGAGTGTGAAGCAGGTGCTCGATTTAGCAAAAGCGGGGTGTGAAATCGTGCGCATCACCGCGCAAACGCGGAAGTATGCCGAGTTTTTAAAGCCCATCTCCGATCAGGTTCGGGCCGCGGGAGTGGAGGTGCCTTTGGTGGCAGACATTCACTTCAAGCCCGATGCGGCGATGGAGGCGGCCAAGTGGGTGGAGAAGGTCAGGGTCAATCCCGGCAACTACGCCGATAAGAAAAAGTTCGAGATTCGGGAATACACCGATGCGCAATATGCAGAGGAGCTGGAGCGCATTCGCGATGATAACTTGGTTGCCATTATGCGCGCGCTGAAGCAGCGTAATCAGGGCGCCGGTGCGATTCTCAAGTCTGATGATGAGGCCAAAAAGCCGGCTTTGCCAGCCGCTATCGACCAGCCGCTGATGACCATTGCGCGGGTGGTCCCTGTCGACTGGACAGATGAACGCGGCGCAATGAAGGATTGCTACTATGGACAATTGATCAGTGATGCGAGTGCAACGGTGCTTGCCATGGTTGGCGTTGATGCAGACTATATCGACACCGGTTATTCATTTGTTACGCTGGAAAATAACTTCTCCTATTTGCTGGCTGCGCAGGCTGCCGATGCACTCA
>CAZGXV010000004.1:0-81931 GCA_964529725.1 uncultured Roseibacillus sp. | reverse complement strand
AGAATTCAAACTCATCGTTCTGAGCCGAGTTTTGAAGTGCCATTCCCTTCAAAAGCTCGCGGCTCATGTTTTTCCATCAAAAAATCCAATCTATCCTATCCATCTTGGTCCAAGAATGGGCTAAAGAGAGAAACTTGGTCCCTAGCTTGGTCGCCCTGCCACACGGTCGCAGTCGTTCTTTCTAAGAGCGAACATGAGCTCTGTCGTCAATCCGCTGCCGCTCAGCTGGTGATTCTAGATATCGATGGCGAAGCCTCCGTAGCTCGTCACCTTTTTGGCAATATCGATGTGAATCCAGCGCAGCTCGTAATCGGGGCCCCAAGAATCGCTCACCGCCAACTCTTGCGTGGCCTCATTGTAACCGACAATCATACAGATGTGATGGTTGGCGTTTTTGTGCAGGAGCGGTGCTACTTCCTCAGCTTCTTCGGCAATCTCGTTGGTCCATTTTGCAAAATCCTCCACTTTCTCTCTCTGGGCAGTTCTTTCATTGGCAATCTCGTTATATTGTTCGAGTGACGCCATCTGCCAGAGCAGGGGAATCCCTTTATCGACAAAGCCAGCGACAGTCCGGAAACTTAGGTCATCGCTCAGATCAAGATTGCGAATTTTGCGAGCCTTGGATCGAACAATGCGCTTGGACTCTTCGGCCAGAAGCTGGGTATTGGTTCCGCCGCCGGGCAAGGTCGCTAAGGTCGCCAAGAGATACATGTCGGCCGGGATGCTGACGTAGCGCATCGCACGCTCGAAGGTTGCAGGTGCACAGTAGCCTTTCGGGCCTTGGTCCACCATTGGGATGTTAAGAATGATGGTGTCTCCATTGGGCTTCTTGCGCACATTTGCTAGCAGTCGCGCCTTCATGTCACTGTCTTTAATCAAGTCAACCTTGCCTTGGGCGTCGGCTGTCTTGTGGGGAACGATTAGGAGGTGGGTATACTCATCCTCTTCTTCGGAAAGGATGAAGGAATGAGGGCCGTGGTTCCAACGCTGGACCCTTCGCTTGTCTTCCTTTTCGCCATAATACTGAGATTGTGGATTGCCGAGCGCCTTGGTGAGACGTTCGGAAATGACCGTTGCATCCAGCTCGATAGCCTCGTTGAGGTATTTAGGTAGCGGCAGGTCACCCTGTGGCTTGAAGTGGTCTTCACCCGAACCAACGGTAGAACCAAAGTCCCCTTTGTTCGCGAAGACCAGCGAGAAGTGACTCGTCAGTCCCTCGGAATCTCCATACAGTGTGCAGCAATAGGGATGAGCGTTGAGAAATCCGTAGCTACTACGTGGGTAGGAGCGAAAGGACAGCGAGTTCGGGTTGGCTGACTCGACCGCCCACTCGAGACGCTTGGCTACGACACCTGCGGGTTGCTCCCAGAGCGTGCCTTCGCCTCCAAATAACGGGTGTCCAATGACCTCGTTGATGAGTTGATCGCCGTCGTCGAGACGATTGTTTTTCTCATTCTGCCAGTCCTGGAGTGCTTCGCGGGATTCTTCGGTGAGAGTGGTCAGCGGAATCGTGTGCTCACGCCCTTTGAGTGCGAAAGTCACTTCGTTCGCAGAGACCATAAGGGGTGTCACTTCGATGGTCTTGCCTGAGTCTGCCTGAGTGATGGTAAACGCAGAGGCCGGAAAGCTGAGAGTCAAGATGGCAAACGAGGCCGCTAGTCTGGTCAAGGAAGTCATGCTGGAGAAAGGACTGTGTAGTTAGATTCTTGTTAGAATGCCCATCGATAGCATAATTGTCTAACAAAATGAGTTGAATTTCCAAAAATATCACTTGGGTCGTAAAAGAGCTGCGTGGCAAGGCGCCTTAGGCACCGCTTGGCGTGATACCAAATCCTCATCTTGTCGATTGAATCACGGGGAAACTTGCGTAGAGTATAGCCTGTTTATGAAGGTTTTGTTCCTTTCGTCCCTTTCTCTTCGATTCACCCTTGTTCTCGGACTTGGTTCAGCCTTGGTGCAAGGCGAGTTCGAGCGCCATTATTTCAACGACCTAGCGGCCCCGGAGACGGTCGAGGATCTGATCAACATCGAGAACGCCCTGAAGTCCAGTCTGCCCTCCACGCGGGCGGCTACCATTTGTCTGGATCTTGGCGAAGAAAAAGGGTCGGGCAGCGGGGTGATTGTGAGCCCCGATGGCTTGATTCTGACCGCGGCTCACGTGAGTGGGGGGGTCAACCGCACTATCGAGGCCGTGATGGAAGACGGCACCCGTTATCCGGTCCGCACCCTTGGCCTCATCTCTGACACCGATGCCGCCATGGCCCGCATCGAAGGCGAAGGGCCCTTTCCCTACGTCGAGATCGACCGGGAAGATTCGACTGTATTGGGAGACTGGGTGATGTCTTTAGGTCATTCTGGTGGTTTTGATGAAGAGCGTGGAGTGGTTGTCCGATTGGGTCGTCTCGTTCGGATGGCGCAGCGCACTTGGCAGAGCGATGGCACTCTCATCGGTGGTGATTCCGGAGGGCCACTTTTCGATTTGCATGGGCGCTTGATTGGGATTCACAGCCGGGTTGGAAAGGTCAAAGGCGAGAACATGCATGTACCGATGAGCAACTTTTTACAGAATTGGGAAAAAATGCTCGCGGGCGAATTCGTGGGCGAGGGGCCCTTCGCCCAGCGCCTCAAAGGATTCTTAGGAGTGCAACTCAAGGAGGACGCAGAGGGAGGTGGGGTTTCCATCACAGAGGTGGTCGAAGGTCAGGCGGCCGCCCAAGCTGGGTTGCAGGCGGGGGACTTTTTGTTGCAAATCGACGGCGAGGACATTGTCGATATTGAAGGATTGAAAGCCAAGTTGCAGGAGAAAACGGAAGGCCAGTCCATCGCTCTCACTTACAAGCGCGATGAGGAAGAGCATGAGCTCGAACTAAAATTGGGAGGTCATGAGTAAGTCAGTTTTTCTCGCCGGAGTCCTGCTCTCCAACGCGATAGTATCGGGGCAAAGTCTGGAAGGTGACTTTCGGAAGGAAGGCGTCCACGTCCGCGCCGCCTACGACAATTTGACGGAAGTTTTTCAAGCCAGCAGTGCAGCGATCTATGATGAACTCCCCAATGGCTATGGTCTGGTGGTGAGCGAGGATGGGGAGATTCTAGTAAAAGCTAGCGAGTTCGAGCTCATCGAGAATCCTTCCGTGATTGTTGCAAAAAAGCGCTATCGCGATGTCGCAGTGCTGGCTACCAGTCCGGAGTGGGATGTCTCTCTCATCAAGGTGGAGGCGGAGGGCCTTGCGCCAATTGAGTTTGCGGATGTTGAACCCGAGCACGGTTCTATTGTCTTGTCTAACAGTTCTACCTCGCGCTTCAAAAGACGGGCGCAATTGGGTGTGATTGCGGCTAAAGCGCGAGCGGTGGGAGCCGACAAACTAGCGGTCTTGGGAATCGGGATGTCAGGGGAAGAGGGAGAGCCTGTTGTTATCTCCACGATCAGTCCTCTCAGTGGGGCCAAGGACGCGGGGCTTGAGTCTGGTGATGAGTTTGTATCCATCGACGGTAGCGCAGTCGAGAGCAGGGAAGGGGTGCCCGAGTTGATAGGCGATAAGAGCCCGGGGGACTTCATTTCAGTAGTCGTGCGCCGTAAGATTCTCCCTGAGGAACCTGGTGAACCCCTAGAGGTGCAAGACCCGTTTGCCTTCGCGGAAGAGAATCCTCCGGAGTGGGAAGAACTGGAATTCGAGGTCGAGTTGCGCGAACGACAGGAGGTTTTTCCCGAGCAACTGACTCGTAACGATCAGATGAGTGGTGAATTCTCCAAGCGTCGCACCAATTTCCCGCGTGTTCTGCAGCACGATACTTCCTTGGCCCAGCGCACCACTGGCGGGCCGCTGTTGACTCTCGACGGCAAGTGCGTGGGGATGAACATTGCCTTCGCAAGCCGCGAATGCACCTACGCCATTCCGGCCAAAGAGCTCCAGGAATTAATTGCCGAACTGCGGACGAAAGCAGGACTGTAGGGGTTGAGGCTTGCTCACTACCGACAGATTTCGAATGGTCTCTCCATGCAGAACCACACTTGGCGGGACCGTGACGAAGAGGGGGTGATCTTCTATCGTGCCACCCATCACGGTGGCCGTTGGAAGATGGCCAGCCAGCGAAAAGGCAAGAGCCGCAAGAGCGACGAAGAGTGGGTGCACTACGACCCCATCCCGGATGAGCTTTTGGAGCAGCTACGGGAAATCCTTTTCAATAAATATCAGCGAGGCCGTTGTGCATGGAAACTTGTGGCAGGTATCGACAAGCTCTTGGGGCGTGACCCGCAAGAGCCCGGCGAAGGTTAGGGTATGAGAGACGATACTCGGCAATGGCTGGCGAACGATTGGGCCCATGCTTGGCACCCCTTCACCGACCAGGGTGATTGGGAAGGTGCTGATTGTCCGGTAATCGTGAAGGGGGAGGGAGTCTTTCTCACCGATTCCGAGGGGCATCGTTACTTCGACGGTAATTCTAGTATTTGGACAAACATTCATGGGCATAGTCACCCACACTTGGTGACGGCTCTCCATCGGCAAGCGGAGACCTTGTGCCATAGTTCCTATCTCGGGCTTGCTAACGCACGGGCCAGCGAATTGTCTGCAAGGCTTTGCCAAGCGACCGCGTTGGACCGCTGCTTCTTTTCAGACAATGGCAGCACTGCCATCGAGGCCGCTCTCCGGATGGAACTTCAGTGGCGCCATCAGAATGGTGAAAAAGAGAGGAGAGGATTTGTGGCGTTCGAAAACGCCTATCACGGTGATACCTTGGGAGCCGCCAGCCTAGGGGGAGTCGGGCGTTTTTTTGAGAGCATCTCGGGCTTGGGGCCGGAAGTGACTTGGGCCCGCTCTTTAACAGACCTGAAGGCCCTTGACCCATCCAGCGTCGCGGCGGTGGTCATTGAGCCTCTCATCCAAGGAGTCAACGAGATGCGGCCGTGGCCAGTTGGAATGCTCGCCGAGATTCGCGACTGGTGCCATCAAACGGGTGTTCACCTCATTTTGGACGAAGTAATGACTGGCTTCGGTCGCACGGGAGAACTCTTTGCCTGTCAACGCGAGCAGGTTCGTCCCGATTACCTGTGCTTGGCAAAAGGGCTCACGGGCGGCTGTATGCCATTGGCGGCCACACTGACCACTGATGAAATCTATCAGGCTTTCAAGGGCCCCGGACGAACGTTCTACTATGGACATAGTTACACCGCCAACCCCCTCGGGTGCGCGGTGGCGTTGGCAAGTTTGGAGCTGTGCCAAGAAAAAGATTTTTTACCAGAAGTCCGTGCCAAGGGGGAATTGATGGCAAGGCTCTTGCAGGAGGTTGAGAGCCTGGCGACCGTCAAGGAGACTCGTCGATGCGGCATGGTTGTGGGCATCGAGCTGGAAGGAGATGGTTCCGGTAGCGCAGGACGGCAAGCGTGTTTACGTCTGAGAGAACAGGGACTGTTGACTCGACCTATTCTCGATACCGTGGTTTGGATGCCGCCTTTGGCAAGCTCTCGCGGAGAGCTCACCGAGATGGCAGCGCTTTTGCAGGACTGCTGCTGATTGCCTGCTCGTCTCCAAAAAGACTTGCACCCGGGCGAGAAGAGGTTTTGGTCAGGTCATGAATCGTGAGCCTACCGACATCGCGGCCTTGAGGGAGAATTACACCCGAGGGGGCCTTTCCCTCGACGACTTAGATCCTGATCCCATTGCTCAGTTTCGTTTGTGGATGGAGGACGCCGTTTCAGCCAATTTACTGGAGCCCAATGCAATGTCGCTAGCGACAGCTTCTGGCAGCGGCGTGCCATCCATTCGCACTGTTTTGCTCAAAGGGCTCGATGAACGGGGTTTTCGATTTTTTACAAACTACCGCTCACAGAAGGGGAAAGACCTCGCCGAGAATGAGCAGGCGGCTCTCTCCTTCCTTTGGAAAGACCTCGAGCGACAAGTCAACATTCAGGGAGAGGTTCGCAAAATTTCGAGCGAAGAAAGCGAAGAGTATTTCCGGAGTCGTCCTTACCTTTCGCAGATTGGAGCGTGGGTCTCCGAAGTGCAGTCTGGCGAGATTCCGAGTCGCTGCTACTTGGAGGAGCGAGAAGATTTGCTCAAGATGCAATACCCTGAAGGGAGGACGGTGCCGTTACCCGATTTCTGGGGTGGCTATGTCTTGGAGCCTCGTCAAATCGAGTTTTGGCAAGGTCGCGAGTCCCGTCTTCATGATCGGCTTTGCTATCAGAAGGCTCCGAACGGTCGCTGGGACATCGTCCGGTTAAGCTCCTAACAGGACAGAATGGTTGACTCGTTTCCTCGTGAACAATGGACTCGGGGTGCTTCCCGATTAAGCAAAAACCCAAGGCTGGGTCGGCCTTGGGTCTCAGGAGGGATTGGGGATTGCTTTCTTACTCCGTCGGCAGTTCTAACAGCGCGTATTCACCGTCTTTACGACGGTAGACGAGTTGGTTGATTTTGCGGCGGGCATTCTTGAAAAGAACAAAAGGTTTGTCGGAGAGTTCGAGCTCCATAATAGCTTCTTCTTTAAAGAGGGTGCGCATGCGGTAGCCTTCGCGATGGACAATGAGGGGCTCTGGGTCGAGCGCCTCTTCTTCGCCATGGTCCAGCACAGACTCATTATACCATTTCTCCTCGAGGTGCTTGATGGTCTGCTCCGGCTTAGGGCGGTGCTTCTTCATCAGCCGCGTCTTGTGCTTACGCATCCGGCGGGCAATTTTGTCGATGGTGAGGTCGATGCTTTTATACATGTCTTCGGTCTCACTGGAGGCCTCGATAACAATGTGGTCGGCGCAAAAGAGAAGGATCTCCGCAATATGGCGGTTCTTTTGAACGTCGAGAATGGCTTTGGCTTCAATGATGCGAGGATAGTCGAGCGAGAGTCCGTCGATCTTCGAGGTTGCATACTCGCGCAAGGCGTCGGTGGGCTCTTCGTGACGGACGGTTACAGTGACAGGGGCATCAGCGTTTGCAGTTTTCATGAATTACGTTCTACGGATCTAAAAAATCCACCCCAAAACTAGATCAGGATTCTGCTATTCGCCAAGACAGAGTTTGAAAAAATGCGTTTTTGTTGGTTCCTAGGGGGCTGCAGCACGGGGTGGAATCTCTTGGACGCGTTCGAGATTGTGCGCGACAATCCACTACTCCCGAATTTCCAACAAAAACGAAGAGCGGAGTTCTTATCAAAGAACCTTCACTGCTCTTCTTTTAAAAAGGTCGAAGAGCATACCATCCAGCTTATCTACGCCATTGAGTTGGAATCAATGCTCTGACGAGTCTCTGCCCTCATCCGGGCAAGGCTAGGCGATGAGCTCCGGTTTCCTGAAAATACTCAGGACTTCGACGCCGCGAGCTTCGATGACTTCCTTGGCCCCTTCCTCGCGATCAACGAGGATGACCACGAAGGCCACTTTGCCGCCCTCAGCCTCAATAGCGTCCATTGCCTTGAGGGTTGAGCCTCCAGTAGTGGCGGTGTCTTCTACTAGAATAATAGTATCACCAGACTGAAAATTGCCTTCTACCCGCTTGCCCGTTCCGTATTTTTTCGCCTCCTTACGCACCGAGAACATTTGCAAAGGGTGACCTTGGCGGGAGGACTCCATCGCGATCGCTAGGGAGATCGGATCCGCTCCCATCGTCATCCCGCCGATGGCGACCGGCTTCTCTGTGAGGTCCGCTATTTTCTCAGCGACTGCCGCATAGCCAACTTCTCCAACCAGAATGGCCCCTCGGCAGTCCATGGTGGTGACTCGGCAATCGACGTAAAAGTCGCTTTTCTTACCCGAGGCAAGGGTGAACTCGCCAGTGCGGATGGATTTTTTCTGGAGGATAGCTTTCAGCTCGTCGCGTGCGGTCATGGTCCGAGTGAAGCGACTCCGGAATGGGTTGGCCAAGCTATTTTTGCTTCCCTTTGTCAGACGCCAAAAAGTTCTGGGGCCTCCACGCTCCTTTCAGGCTTGAGGCAAGACTAGGCAAAGCACGGAGAGCGCACGGCTTAGTAATCTTCCACCGGCGATTGGCTGTCCGCATTGCTCACGAAGCTATCCTGTCCGGTCAGCTCGCGGGTGAGCTTGGAGAGGTCACCGAGGTCTTTGGTAAATTTTTCCAAGGAAAACGTCGGAGGTGGAGGCAGTTTCTTGAGCTTCTTTTCAAGGCGGATTTCAATGTCTTGGCGGACTGTGTGAGAAAGGCGTTGATAGGCTTCGGCGGCCAGCCCGAGAGTATCGAGCTCGTGACAGAGGAGGGGAAGGTCGTTGCCGGCCAGCCAAGCCAGCTCGAAGTCTTTCCCGCGTCCGTAGCCCTTGGTAATTGCTCCCATGTCGAGGTCGTCTGTTAGAATCAGTCCTTGATAGCCAAGCTGATTGCGCAGGAGGTCGGTAATGATGCGGCGCGAGAGGGAAGAGGGGAACTCGGGGTCGATCCGAGGGTAACGGATGTGCGCAATCATGATGGTGTCGAGTTCCTTCTCGAGTGCGGTGTAGGGAATGAGGTCGGTCGCTAGGAGTTCTTCTAGAGTGGCATCCACAATCGGGAGATCGTGGTGGGGATCGACGCGCGCGCGACCTCCAGCAGGGAAGTGCTTGCCGCAGGAGAGCACGCCATTTTTGCGAAGCCAGCGGTTGAAGTTTCCGGCATGGTCGATGATGCCTTGGGATTCGCGTGCCCAACAGCGTCCGCGCAAGGCATTGGCTTCCTCTGGTTCATGGTCGATATCAAGATCGGGTGCGAAGTTGAGGTTGACCCCTAGCATCTCGAGATGGCGTCCCGCTAAAGCTCCAAACCAAGCCGACTGCTTGAAGTCGCCTCTGGTGCCGAAGGTTGCTGCATCCGGCGGGGTGGGGCCTAGTCCCGAGGTCCGCCAGACGCGCCCGCCTTCGTTATCAATGCCGATGAGAGGGGTGTGGTCGGTAAGTTCGCGCAGTTCGTCGGTGAGAGCTCGGGTTTGGGCAGCGTCAACGATGTTTCTAGTAAAGAGGATGTAGCCAGTGGGTTGGTGGCGGGCGATGCGGTCGCGGTCGGCTTCTGTGAGGGTGGGGCCATCGAGGCCGAGAATGAGGGGAAGCATAGGAGGTGGTTTTTGTTGGGGAGCAGTTTCATGGTTTCTCCACGGAGCGCGAGTCTTTAGCTCGCCCCAATGGCAGGAAACTGATGGACTAGGAGGGCGAATCAGGGACTCGCGCTCTGTCTGTGTTCATCATTTCAAATTTTTGGAGGGCTGGTTGACGGTCCGGGACCAGAGGGCAAAAACGATGATGAGGAGCGCGAGGACAGCGGGTTGCCAAAGCAAGGTCGCTTGGAAAGCCTCGTCCTCGGATCGCCCCGCGTTCTGGAAGCCGGCTACCGCACCTGCGAAACCGAGAGAGGCCAATCCGTAACCCAAGTTGAAGATGAGGCCTTTGACGGAAAGAATGGTGGCTCGTTGCGAAGAGTCGGCCAGCTTGTTAAGCTCTCGGGAACAAAGAAAATCGGTCCACGAAAGGACTGCCATGGTCATGATGGCCGGGATAATGCCCCAATAGGGCCATGCTTGACCTAGCAGAAGGAGGGCCCCGGTAGCCCACGTGACAATGATGAGAAGATGGACCCGCGGGGTGAATTTTTGAGAAAGAGCCTTGGCTATTTTGGGCGTAAAAATACCAACCACCGCAAAACCGGCTCCCAGGAAGCCAAAAAGCCATTCCGGGATTTGAATGAAGCGAAAGTAGTCCGAAGTGAGGGTCGCAAAGTTACGGGTGAAGGAGTCCGCAAGCACTCCGCCCAAGACCACCATGAGAGCGAGCGGCGTGGTGAAGACCCACTTGCCGGCTGAGAGTGTCGTCTTAAAGGCCCTTCTCATCGAGGGACGTTCGGCCTCTTCATCCTCGATGTCCTTCATGCGCAGCGCAAGAACTAGGCATGCGATGCCTTGTAGCAGAACGAGAACAAGGGGGAGGCGAAGAGTGAGATTTTCATCGAGATTGGCAAGAGGAGGCACCACCTTTGCGAGGATGGAGGGGTCGTAGAGCAAAGAGCCCAGAATCATGGCCGTGAAAAAGGCCGCCGAGCGAAAAGTCATCACAGTAGAGAGAACATCGTCCCACTGATCTTCCTCTCCTTGCTCTTGCAAAGTATCGTAGGCGAGCGCCTGGTCCGCCCCACTGGCGGATGCCTCCGATGCACCTGAAAGCAATCGATTGGCAAAAACCATGAGCAGGAGAACCCAACCACCGTTCTGCGGTGCGAAGACCAGCAGAGCCATCTCAAGGATCATCATCACCGCTGCAGCGATGATCAGTTTCTTGCGGCCAATGGTATCGGCAAGTGCTCCCGAGGGGACTTCTAGTAGAAAGATGGCCGCTGCCCAGACAGCATTGAGCGTCAGAAATTCTTCCCGACTGAGACCGAGGTCCAGAAAGAGGATGGCGAAGATCGGATAATAGGCTCGGGCATTGTAGAGGATCGTAAACCAAGCATAGAGCCGGACATTGTTATGACGGAATGGGCCGGATCCTGAGAAGATTTCGCGCACGAGGGAGGGTGCCTCAGTTTTTAAAAAAGAAAACGGCAAAGCATGACTGGGAAGGGCAAATACTGACGTTTCCGAAGCTTTCAAGCAGTTTAATTAAGTTTTATTAACTATCTGCTGACACGAAACAAAAGTTTTAAAAACATTGTGCTGTCAGGCTTTATTAGGAAATCCAAAGTGTACTCGTTATTAAAATATTGACCATAAGGGGTCATATTGTGTACTAAAGTGCACCGTAAGGAACCAAATTTACCGTGGGTGTACCAAGTCAGAGCCTGGAAGGCGTCGTAGAGCACAAGCTTGATAGCAAATATCGAGTCTCGGTGCCTTCAGCCTGGCGTCCAGCGAGTGGCCAGACCGTGCAGTTGCGACTTTTGCAGTGGAAGCACCTGAAGGTTCCCGTCCTGCGGGCGATGACCCAAGATGCCTTCGAGGCTGTCATTCAGTCGATTGCATCCAACGAATCGATCCCGGCTGGAGTTCGCAACGCCCAGAAGCAGGCGGTGTACTCAGGGAGTGAGTCAGTGATTTTAAACGACCAGGGGAAATTAGCCGTGCCGAAGAAGACTGCCAGCAAGCACGGGCTCAAGGCGGGGGAGTCAGTGCACCTTTTCGGACGTGGGGCTGCCTTTGATTTAGTGGCACCCAAGAATGTGGAAGAGCTGCGTGCCAAGGAAGCGCAGATTTTGGAAGACCTCTACGACTCAGTCGACTTTGGATAAGCGGCTTAAGAAAGAATTTACTGGATAACTGGAACACTGGAACAATGTCGTCACCTCAAAACCAAACGAAAACTCTGACCCGGCAAAGCCTTGCCGAAAGGTGTTTTTCATCGGCAACGAATTCTCGCGAGGCGAGGGGTGGCGGCATCTTCCTGACCGAGGATTCAACGACTTTACTGGATAACTGGAACACTGGAACAACGTCACCACTTCGGCGCACGGCGAAAAGCTCCCGCTGGCAAGACTGCCTTGCCAAAAGGACTTTCAAGTCAGAAGGGGGCCTGAGCAGGGCCCGGAGTGGTGGCGGTTTCCCGACGAATTTACTGGATAACTGGAACACTGGAACATTGTTGTCACCCCAAAACCCGTTCAATCGGGCGGCCGAAACCATCTGCCTTGCCGGTCAGAGATTTTGGAAGCCGTCTCTGAGCGGGCTCGGGGTGGCAGCTTTTCCGTTTTTTAAAAATTTCTGCCTCGGGCTCGCTGCAACTCGGGTGAGGCAAACTGCTTTTACTGGATAAAATCAGGATTGGAACACTGGAAAACATGCTGACACCCGCATTCATTCCGGCATTTGCCGGCCCCACTGACTGCCTTGCCGTTATTCGACGGACGGTGGAATCGGTGATGCCGGAATGGCGGGGTCAGAGTTTTCAGAATACTTCGGCCGCTGAACAGGGTGATGGTTCCACTGAGCAGGAGTTTTATCATGAGCCTGTTCTCGTGGAGGAGACTCTGGCGGGGTTGAATCCCGAAGAGGGTAGCATTTTTTTGGATGGGACGCTGGGTGGCGGAGGTCACAGTGAGCGTCTGTTAGAATGTGGAGCACACGTGGTCGGGATGGACCGCGATCGTGATGCTCTCGCCTATGCTGGCAAAAGATTGCAGGTCTTTGGTGACCGCTTCCGTGCCGAGCAGGGAAATTTTTCGGAAATGCGTTCGGTTGTCCCTACCCGGTCTGTCGATGGAGTCCTTTTGGATTTGGGGGTGTCTTCATGGCAACTCGATCAGGCCGGGCGCGGGTTTTCCTTTCAAAAGGAAGGACCGCTGGACATGCGGATGAATCAGTCTGCAGGCGAAACTGCCGCCGATTACGTGAACACACGTTCGGCGGAAGAGTTGGCCAATATTTTCTTTCTCTACGGAGAGGAAAAAGCGTCTCGTCGCATTGCTGCCGCTATCGTCAGCGCGCGTGAGGAACGAGCGTTTTCAACGACCTTAGAACTCGCGGATTGTGTGAAGGCAGTCATGGGTGGTCGTGGTCGCAAGCATCCGGCTACACGAGTCTTTCAAGCACTGCGGATGGCGGTGAACACCGAACTAGACTCCGTAACTGCGGGGTTAGAAGCCGCGCAAGATGTGCTGAAGTCTGGCGGTGTCCTGGCGGTCATCACCTTCCATAGTTTGGAAGATCGTCTCGTTAAGCAATTTTTAAAGAAGGGGAGCGTCGCATTGATTGACCGTCCCGAGTGGCCTGAGCCACGACCCAATCCCGAGTTCGCTTGGGACTTGATCTCGCGCAAGGCGATCTCGGCTGGAGAGGTCGAGCTTGCGCGCAACATCCGCGCTCGTAGCGCAAAACTCCGACTCGCTAAGAGAAGATGAGCAAAAACAAAAAGAAGAAATCCAATTTCACTCCCGCCGTATTCGCACTCCTCGTTTTGACCGCGATTTCATTAGGTGCAACGGGTGTTTTCCACACTGTGATGAAGAATCATCAGCTGAGCGTGGTGCGCGAAATCGAGCGCGTAGAGCGACGCATTAAGGAGCATGATCGCGATGTCACCAATCTTGAGATTCGTCTCGGGCAACTGGAAAACCGCTGGGACCTTCGGAACTCTCTCATCGCTTCCCAAACCCAGCTGCGCGGTATCCCGTTGCAAGCAATTGAAGATATTTATGCCGTCGGGACTGTTCCCGAGATGGCACAAGCCCGATAGATGAATAAAGGACTGCAAGCGCGAGTTTTGATTGTGTGCCTGGCTTTGGTAGCCGGGCTCAGCGCGCTTTCGGGCCGTCTCATCTACCTTCAATGGGACTCGGTCGATGAGCTTGCGGATTCCTCACCGGGTCGTTCCGTCAAACGTCCTCTTTTGGCGCGCACGGGTTACATCGTGGATCGCAATGAGGAAGTCATCGCCCGCAATAATCCTGTTACTACCATTACCGTAGACCCTTATCACTTAGGCGATCCATCTGTCGTCTCGGCGGCGGTGGCTCGGGCGCGTGCCATCCTTCATGCGGATTGGGCGACTGGCAGTTACAAGCGAAAGGATGCGATTCTAAAGTCGATTCGGAATGAGATTCACGAAACTCGTGGTGATGAGGAGATTGTGGCTCAGCACTTATCCTATCTCGCTAGTATCCTCACACCCTACTTGCCGGAGTATTCTCATCGCGATGAACTATTGGCCAAGATTGGTCAAATCGAAGTGAACAAGGGCCGCTCTCCGGTTATTCTCGCAAAGGGAGTTCCGGAAGAAATTGCTGATAAGATTCAGGCCTCGGTTGAGGAAAATCGCATTCAAGGGCTCACCTTTGAGAAGAGTTTTCGACGGATTTACCCGAACCCGAAATTGGCGGCTCATGTGGTGGGGATGCTGAGTTCCCGTCCTGTTAAAGAGGGCTCTAAGGAAGAGCACATGGTCGGAGTCTCCGGAATTGAGAAAAGCATGTCGCGCTATCTAGAAGGTAAGGACGGCTACGAAATCACGAAGCGCGATAACTACGATCTTTCTTTGGGTAAAACACGGGGGGTGGTGAAGCCGCCTATCCCGGGCTTGGACGTGCAGCTGAGTTTGGACCTTGGTTACCAGGCTATTGCGGAGGAGGAACTCGATTCAGGATTGGCCTATGCGCAGGCCCAGCGCGGCACAATTTTGGTCATGAAGCCGGATACAGGGGAGGTCCTCGCGATGGCTAGCCGCCCCACCTATGACCTGAACAAGCGCGAAAACGTGGCGACTGCTGGGGTGAACTTTGCAACGCAAGCAGTCTACGAGCCGGGCTCAACCTTCAAGATTATCGCCACTTCGGCAGTCATCGAGTCCCGCTTGGCCAATCCTTGGACTCGCGTTTTTTGCAATGATGGCGTCTGCAATGAGCTCAATCCGCCGGTGAAAGATTACGCTCCTTTCGGTTGGTTGAGTCTGCAGGAGGTGTTGGCTAAATCCAGCAATATCGGAACCTACAAGTTTGCCAAGATGCTTGGTCGGGAGCGCTTCTATGATTATGTGGAAGACTTTGGCTTCGGTCAGAGAACTGGCATCGCTCTTGGTGGAGAACAAGCGGGTCTGACGCCGCGCACTTCTAACAATCGCGAGTTTGCATCCCGCTGTTATGGCTACGCCGTCAACGTGACACCCTTGCAAGTAGCCAATGCCTATTGCGCAATTGCCAATGGTGGCAAACTTATGAAGCCCTTGCTGGTGAAGTCGGTGATTATGCCGAATGGACAGCGTCTCCATTCCTTTGAGCCCGAGGTGATTCGTGAGGTGGTTTCACCCCAAACCGCAAAGCTCATGCGTCGAGCCCTTTCCACTGTGACCGAGCCCGGAGGCACGGCTACTAAAGGCGCGGTTCCCGGGTTCGGAGTAGCTGGTAAGACAGGAACTGCTTGGAAGGTGATCGATGGCGGCTATGACAAAAATCGTAAGGTGGCTTCCTTTGCCGGGATGCTTCCTGTCGAGAATCCCGAGTTCGTCTGCGTGGTGGTGATCGACGACCCGACTGTTCCCAATCTTTCGCACGGGGGAGGCACGATTGCGGCTCCCGTTTTCTCAAATGTAGCTGGTCGCTTGGCCTCTGCCATGAATCTCAAACCGACCCGCACCGTGGTGCAACCTTTAGCAAGCCAATGAACCTAAGTGAACTGATTCCCTGCCTTCCTAAAGCCGTGGTGAGTGGCCCGCGAGAAGGAGAATGCCTCATCATTACCGATGATTCTCGCCAAGTGAAAGAGGGTAGCCTCTTTGTGGCAGTCAAGGGTACCGCCTTCGATGGTCATCAGTATATTCCCACCGCCATTGCCAGTGGAGCGCTGGCTATTGTTGCGGAGGTCGAACCAGTTGAGGGATATCAGGGTACTTGGATACAGGTTTCCGACTCTCGAGATGCCCTTGCGATTCTCGCAGACGTACAAGCCGGCTCGCCTTCGCCAGAGCTCAATCTCATCGGCATCACTGGAACCAACGGGAAGACAACCATTGCTTATCTCGTTCACGAAATTCTCAAGCAGACTCGTCAACGGGCAGGTATGATTGGCACCATCCAAGTCGATGACGGGGTCAATGTGGCTCCTGCGACCCACACCACTCCCGGAGCTCTTGAGCTGCAAAGTCTTTTGGGTCGCATGCGCAACAATGGGTGCCATGGCGTCGCAATGGAGGTGTCTTCCCATGGTCTTGAACAGGGGCGAGTGAAGGGGGTTCATTTCAAGGTGGGTGTCTTCACGAACTTGACCCAGGACCATCTCGATTACCACGGCACGATGGGGAACTACTTCGAGGCCAAGAAGATTCTTTTCACCAGTATGGCCAACCAAAGCTCCAAGTCGGTGGCGGTGGTGAATGGAGATGATCGCTTTGGTGTCGAACTCTTGAAGGACTTCGAAGGCCGTCTCAAACTCGTCAGTTATGGATTTGGCAATCACTGCAACTTCCGTGCAGGACGCATCAAGCAGTCCGCCAAAGGAATGGAGTTTCAATTGGAAGCGAGAGGGAAAGAGTATCTCGTGCGAGTGCCTTTGATTGGTCGCTTCAACGTTCTCAATACTCTCGCGGCCTTGGCTTCCGTCGATGCTATTGGAGTGCCTTTACGGGACGCGATTGCAGCCGTCAAAGCGATTGCAGGAGTTCCTGGACGTCTGGAGCTAGCTGGCATGATCGATGGTGCGGCAGTCTTTGTTGATTACGCGCATACTCCCGATGCCTTACAGAATGTCTGCCGAACTCTTCGCGAGTTGGAGCCCTCTCGTCTCATCACTGTCTTCGGCTGTGGAGGCGGCCGAGACCGCGGTAAGCGTGCACCAATGGCCCGAGCTGCCGAAGCAGATAGCACTTTTTGCATCGTGACTTCGGACAACCCCCGCAACGAGGAGCCCGAAGTTATCATTGGTGACGTTGAAAAAGGCTTTGTCGGTAAAGCATTTGCCAGCATTCCCGACCGCCGGGAGGCCATTCGCGCGGCTATCGAAATGTCGCAACCAAACGACATCATCCTAGTCGCAGGCAAAGGGCACGAGGACTATCAGATTTTTGCAAACGAAACGATCACCTTCGACGACCGCGTCGAGGTGCGCAAGGCCATCGAGGTGGTGGCTCGCTTAAAGGACAGAGAAAAGGAGGAGGTTTGAAAGATATCACACTAGCTGAGATTGCCGAGGCTGTGGCAGGTGAGCTTCCCTACGGGGGAGGTGACCTGGTCGTGACTGCTGGCGTTTCGACCGACACCCGCAGTCTCTCTGGCGGTGAGCTTTTCGTGGCTTTGCGAGGAGATCGATTTGACGGTCATAATTACGTGACTGCGGCTTTGGAGGCCGGTGCGGTAGGGGCATTGGTTGATTCCGAGGAAGTCGCCCCTGGTCAGGCCGGGCTCATTGTGGTGCCTGATACTCTGTTAGGCTTGCAGCGTCTGGCCCATTGGTGGCGTACGGAATTGGCTATTCCGGTCGTGGGCCTCACGGGTTCCAACGGAAAGACTTCGACGAAAGACTTTACCCGTTCGGTTTTGAGCCAGCGTTTTCAAGTGCGTGCGACCTTAGGGAACTTGAACAACCACATTGGAGTCCCACTCAGTGTGCTTGCTTTGACAGAAGAGGATGAAGTGGGGGTCTTTGAGATGGGGATGAATCATCCCGGCGAGATTGCCCCGCTTTGCGAAATCGCACAGCCGCATATCGGAATCATTACCAACATTGGAAGCGCTCACATCGAGCACATGGGAACGCGGGATGCCATCGCGGAGGAGAAGGGCGCTCTTGCTCGCAGTCTTCCTGAGATTGGAACGCTCATGGTTCCCGCTTCCTGTGAGTATTTGGAGTACTTCCGCGAGCGTTCTAAGGCTAATGTGGTTGCGGTGGGGAATGGTCGGGGAGAGGTCCGAGCGGAAGAAATCGACGGTTCGGGTGAGGGGATGAAGTTTGTGTTAGTCTTTGATGAAGGTGGGCGAGTGCCAGTTGAACTCTCGGTGGCCGGGCGCCATATGGTGACCAATGCCTTGTTAGCTGCCGCGGTGGGTCGTCGATTGGGTCTGACCATTGAGGAAGTTGCCCGAGGGCTCGAGGCAACCGAGTTGACCAGTGGACGGCTTCGTTCGTTCCAAGCTCGTGATATCACGGTTCTCGACGACACCTACAATGCCAACCCCGAATCGATGCGCGCTGGAGTCGATACTCTAGTCGAACGTGCGGTGGGTGACGGTGGTCGTCACTTTGCCGTGCTCGGAATGATGGCTGAAATTGGCTCAACTGCACCCCAAGAACATCACTCGTTAGGCCAGTTTGCGGCTGAGCGTGAAGTGCAGGTGGTCAGTGTGGGACAAGAGGCAAAAGGGATTTCTATCGGGGCGGGCAGTGACCGTCACTTCGATTCTCGTGAGGAGGCGGCTCAATGGTTGTCGCAAGAATTAAAGGCCGGCGATGTCGTCCTCTTCAAAGGCAGTCGCATGGCGGCGGTCGAACAAGTTATGAAACAAATTTTCCCCCAAGACTGATGCTCTACTGGATTTACGACATTTGGATGAAGGCCCATGAGGCTGGAGAAAGCTGGGCTGAGACTTTTAGCTTCTTACGCCTGTTCAAGTACCTCACCGTTCGGGGAGGCTTGGCTGCTTTGCTGACCTTTGGATTGACTCTCACTTTTGGGCCTCGGGTCATTCGCAAGCTCATTTCGCTGAAGGTGGGGCAACCGATTCGCACCGCAGACGAGGTTCACAAGCTGGCCGAACTTCATGGAGCAAAAGCGGGCACTCCTACTATGGGAGGGGTCATGATTTTGGGCTCGGTATTGATTGCAGTTCTCATTTGCGGGCGTGTTCTCAACCCCTTTGTAACGGTGACCATGTGCGCGATGCTGGGCCTGGGTCTTTTGGGTTTCGTTGATGACTATGCGAAGGTCGTGAAGAAGACTTCCGACGGAGTCAGTGGCAAAACAAAACTATTTTGGCAACTGGTGGTCGGGCTGGCCGTTGCACTTTTCCTCTATACGAAGATGGATACCGCCACTTGGCTTTTCGCCGATAGCGACGCGGTGTGGAAGGAGAGTAGCCAAAAGATTTCCGACATCTCCTTCCCGCTCTCAAAGTCTCCTCTCATTGCGTTGGGGATTTTCGCCATCCCTTTCTTTATTGTGGTGATTATGGGGGCTTCCAATGCGGTGAACCTAACTGATGGCCTAGACGGGTTGGCAATAGGTTGCACTATTACGGTCTCGCTGGCCTATGCGGTCTTAGCTTACGTCGCGGGAAATGAGAATGCTCACGACTATCTCAATGTTCCTTTCAATCCCCATGTCGGTGAGCTGGTTGTGGTTATGATGGCTCTCGTCGGAGCGGGTTTCGGTTTCCTTTGGTTCAACTGTTTTCCTGCCAAGGTCTTCATGGGAGACACTGGTTCCCTTGCGATTGGTGGGTGTATCGGCACGACTGCAATCTGTGTGCGCCAAGAGCTGCTGCTGGTAATTATTGGCGGTGTTTTCGTGATGGAAGCGATGTCGGTCGTGCTTCAGGTGGCGAGCTTCAAATCCACTGGAAAGCGCATCTTCCGGATGTCGCCGATTCACCATCACTTTGAACTAGGGGGCTGGAAGGAAACCCAAGTTATCGTTCGCTTTTGGATCCTTTCCATTCTCTTCGCCTTGATTGGACTCGCCACACTGAAAATTCTCTAATGAAACTCAAAGGACAAAACGTAGCAATATTGGGGGCCGGCCGAAGTGGTCGTGCTGCTGCCGAACTGTGTCTAAAGCTGGGAGCTGAAGTGACGGTTTATGATTCTAACAAAATCGACGGGGAGTGGCCTGAGCAAATCAAGCTTGAGGGGGAGTCCACTCATGAGGCTGCCGAATCCGAAAGTTTCGACCTTGTGGTTCTGAGTCCGGGTATCGAAACGAAGGGGGAGTTTGCGCAGGCTTTTGCAGCCAAAAGCGCGGGCTTCATCGGAGAGATGGAGTTGGGTTTCCAAAACTATGATGGCCTGGTAGTCGCGATTACCGGCACCAACGGAAAGACCACCACAACCGAATTGATTTCCGCCTTTCTCAACGAAGGAGGTGTTTCCTGTGTTCCCTGCGGCAACCACGGGCGTCCACTCTCGGACGTAGTGATGGATGAGAATCCACCGAAAGCAGTGGCTCTGGAGGCTAGTTCTTTTCAATTGGAAACCATCGACACTTTCCGACCCGATGTCGCGGTGTGGCTCAACTTTGCCGCCGATCACATGGACCGTTACGAGAGTCTTGACGAATATCGCGAAGCCAAAAAGCGCATCTTCGAAAATATGGGCGAAGAACAAGCAATTGTAGCCAAGTCAGGAGAAGAGCTCGAGTCAATCAAGTCCAAGGTGGTGCGCTTCATGAGCGAATGGGATGAGGATGGGAGCTGCGAGTTCAAGATGCGCAACGGTCACATTTATCATCAGGATGAGCCCTTCGTGTGCTTGGAAGACACCAATCTTCGCGGTCTCCACAATGCCGAGAACATCATGGCGGCTGCAGGTGCAGCGAAGGCTGCGGGAGTCGAGTTCGAGGACATGAAGCAAGCGCTCAAGACCTTCACTCCTCCTCCCCATCGCTGTGAGCTGATTCGCACCTTAGATGGGGTCGAATATCTCAATGATTCCAAGGCTACCAATTTACATGCCCTTGAGTCCGCCCTGCGAGCCCTCTCTCGTCCTATCGTCCTGATCGCGGGTGGGAAAGAGAAGGGGCTCGATTATGGCCCTCTCGCCGACGTGCTCAAAGAGCGAACCATTGGCACCGTCACTTTTGGCGAAATCGGTGGCAAGTTGGGTGAGTTATTTTCGCAAAGCGTGGAGACCGAAACGGTCTCCACTCTCGAGGAAGCGGTGAGCGTCGCCCGGAGACTCGCGCCTGCTGGTGCCACTGTTTTGTTTTCCCCGGGAACCTCCTCCTTCGACCAGTTCTCGAGCTATGTCGAGCGAGGGGAAGCGTTCCGCAAATTTGTAAACCAACTGAAATAAGAGACCAACATTATGAAGACCAAAGCGTTCCAAACAAAAAGGAAGCCAAAGAAGGGTTTTCGCACTTTGTATGCGAAGACTCGTAAGAGAAAACAAAGGGTATCGGCAGCTGCTGCAGGAGGGGACTTCGCTGGCGAAGAACCGAATCTGGGCGTTGCTCGGGCTCTTGTGGTAATTCTGATCCTGCACGTTGCAGCCATCATCGCGATCGTGGTGCATAGTAGCCGTAATGACGAAGGTCAATTAGCGGTGAAAGACAGTCCCGTAACGCGACCAGCTCAAACGGCCAGCGTAGTGGCTAGCAGTTCACAAGCCGCTCAACCTAAGATTGGTCCTCGGGACCGCTTCGAGTATGTCGAACAAGGTGATACCTACGAGCGTTTTGCCCGTCGCCACAACGTCGATGTTCAGCAATTACGCCGTGTTAATAACAACACTCCCCTTAAGTATGGTTTGGCTCTCATTGTTCCCGAGCCGGTTCCAGCGATGAGACCACAAGCTCCGGCGGCATTGGCTCAGAGAAATCCTGATCCTTTGATTCAGGAGACTCTTCCTCCAATCGTAGAAGTGCCCGCCCGCAATGAGCTACCTGGTTTGCCTTCCGAATATGAAATCGTGGAAGCAGCACAACCTATTGCTCCTGTGGCCCAGCAATCATCACCGATCGTCGATTCCTTTCCTCAGGTGGGAAGTCTAGATCTTCCTCAATCGGTGCCAGCAATCCAGGTTTCGACCCCAATTGTTGAGCAGACCCCGCCGCCTGCGCCCGCACCCGAGCCTGTGATTGTGCAAGAAGTAACTCCCAAACCAGCTCCTGCACCCAAGCCTGCGATGAAAAGTTATACCATTCGAAAAGGGGATACGCTGTGGGCGATTGCGAATCGGAATGGAATCTCCGTGGACAAGTTGATGTCTGCTAACCGCAGCGTCGATCCCAAGAAGATGCGGCCTGGCATCAAGGTGAATATTCCCGCCCGCTAAGAGCATATGGGTCGTAACAGCGCTATCATCCTGCTTTCAGCCGTGGCCACCTTAGTGGTCTTGGGGCTGATCATGCTATCCAGCACCAGTGTCTGGTCGGAGGAGATGCGCGGTGCTGAAGACCCCTATGCGCTTGTGAAGAAGCAGTTGCTTTGGCTTTGTCTTGGTTCTCTCGGAGCTTGGGCGCTGTCTCTTCTGGATTATAGTAAGTTACAGGACGCTTGGCCCTATTTGTTGGGTGGGGCCTGTGTCCTTCTTTGTTTTTGTTATGTGCCGGGCATCAGCGTTGAGGTGCACGGCGAATCACGCTGGATTCGCTTTCCGGGAATGCCTGTGTTGCAGCCTTCCGAATTAGCAAAACCAGTTGTAATCATTTCCTTAGCAGCTTGGTTTGCTCGCTACCAAGCGGAGGCACGGAGTTTTTTCAAAGGCTACCTGATTCCTGGAATCTTTCTCGGAGTGCCCGCGATGTTGATTTTGTTCGAGCGCGACTTGGGCACCACTCTCGTTTTGGGAACGGTTGGAATGGCTGTTCTTTTTGTGGCAGGCACTCGTATCTGGTTGTTATTGCTGACCGGAGGCTCTGCCGTGTTTGGGCTTTGGACCTTCGTCCAGCAGGACCCGATTCGTCTTCGTCGAATCACCGCTTTCATGAATATGGATGATCCGGAGGTTCGTCTGGGGGATGGCTGGCATACCTATCGTGCTCTCGAGGCTTTCTCCAATGGAGGCACGTTTGGCACCGGGCTGGGTTATGGCGCTGAGAAGCACGGAGCCTTGCCCTTCGCTCACACCGATTTTATTTTTGCGGCTCTTGGTGAAGAGCTTGGTTTGATTTGCACCCTGATCACGGTTTCCGCTTTTGTTCTCATCGCGGTGGCGGGGCTGGCGATCTCTCTTTATGCGCGGGAGTTTTTTGGGAAAGTTCTTGCGGCGGGTATTACGATGGTTGTGGTGGTTCCTGGTATTCTTAATATGGGAGTTGTCACTGGTTCGTTGCCGGTCACTGGCTTGCCTTTGCCGTTTCTGAGCTACGGTGGTTCGAGTCTTGTTTTCACAATGTGCTCGATTGGGCTTTTGATGAGTATTCAACGGAGGGCCGTCTTCGTGGATGCCACCGCCATGCCTCGGACTAAAGAACGTAAGTTCGCATTGAAGCTCTGAGCTGACACCAGCAAAGATGATGCAAAGGGGGATGGCTCTCGGGGAGGGATTGCGGTATCCCCAGACCAACTCTTACTATGAAAGTCATCATTGCATGCGGAGGAACAGGCGGTCACTTGTTTCCGGGGATCGCGGTCGCAGAGGAACTGCAGCGGCAGGGACATGAGCCTGTGTTGGTGATTTCGGAAAAGAAAGTAGATGCCGAAGCTTCCGCGAAATACGGGAATCTGCGTTTTGAGGTCATGCCGGCGATTGCGAAGCCGCCTACACTCTCTCCCAAGATGCTTCCTTTCATGCTAGGTTTGATGAAAGCGATCGCGCAAAGCAAGGCACTTCTGAAGCGGGAAAAAGCGGAGGTCGTTCTCGGGATGGGCGGCTTCACCTCATTCGCTCCGGCTTATGCGGGGAAGAAGTTGGGACTGCGCACTTATGTTCATGATTCCAATGCCGTACCCGGAAAAACCAACATCATGATTTCGAAGTATTGCACCCAAGTCTTGCTGGGGCTAGAGGCAGCCCAATCGCATTTTCCTGGTCGGGATTGCCAGGTGGTTGGGACTCCGGTGCGTGGCGAGATGCAGCAGCTGCCAAGTCGGGCAGCGGCCGCAGAGAAGTGGGGCCTGGACCCTGCGAAGCCCACTCTGCTGGTGTTCGGCGGGAGCCAAGGCGCGCAAGGGCTGAATTCGCTTGTTGTCGAGGCATCGAAGGAAATGGACTGTCAATTTTTGCACGTCACGGGCCAATTTGACTATGAACGAGTGAAGGGTTTGGTGGGCGAGCGAGAGGGGTATGAGGCCATCGCGTTCTGTGATGATATGCCGGCAGCCTATGCCGCAGCGGATGGTGCCATTTGTCGTTCCGGTGCTTCCAGCATGACCGAGCTTGCCTATTTGGGGATGCCCTCTGTTCTCATTCCCTATCCTCATGCCGCTGACGATCACCAGACCGCAAACGCTCTGGTCTTCGCTGATGCGGGGGCTGCGTTGATGGCGCAAGAGAAGGATTTGGATGGAGGCAAGTTGACTCAGTTAGCAAAACAACTTTTGCCTGGCAGTGAAGAGCGGGCTCAACTTGCCAAACAAGCCAAAGCTCTCGGCGAAGGGGATGCCGTTGCCGAAATCGTGAAAGTGATTGTGGGTTAGCAACACGAAAAAACCCAAGGCGAGCAGGCCTTGGGTTGGTGAAAGATCGGAGTCTTTCAAAAGTGACGAAAGGTCGTTAGACGGAGGCGCGACCAATGGAGTGATACTCGATGCCGTGGGCGGCCATCACTTCCGGGTCGTAAAGATTTCGGCCGTCAAAGATGAGAGGGGTACGCATCCGCTTTTTGATTTCCTCAAGGTCGGCGTTGGCGAACTCGGGCCACTCAGTGCCGATGATGAGAGCTTCTGCGCCGTCAAGACAGGCATACATGTCTTCTCCGTATTTGAAGTTTTCGTGGAGTCCGCCGAAGCGCTTAGCAGTCCCCATTCCCTGTGGATCCCATCCGGTGACATCGGCTCCTTCGGCCATCATATCGTTGGCAAGCTTGATCGCGACCGACTCGCGGACATCATCGGTGTTTTGCTTAAAAGCAAGACCCCAAAGGCCGATTTTCTTTTCTTGAAGAACCCAAAGCTTTTCGCGGATGCGGCCCAAGAACAGGCTGCGCTGATCCTCATTGATGGTTTCAACCT
This sequence comes from uncultured Roseibacillus sp., assembly GCA_964529725.1. Taxonomy (GTDB): domain Bacteria; phylum Verrucomicrobiota; class Verrucomicrobiia; order Verrucomicrobiales; family Akkermansiaceae; genus Roseibacillus. Next base: position 57,728 of record CAZGXV010000004.1, on the reverse strand, counting down.
GCTTAAGAAGCTCGAAGGGATAACCCAGCGTTTCCGAGATATTGATAAAGGCCTTCACGTCCTTGGGGAAACAAGAGCCGCCATAACCCAAGCCAGCGTTGAGGAACTGACGACCAATCCGAGCATCCATTCCGATTCCCTCGGCAACCATCTCGATATCGGCACCGGACTTTTCGCACACGCGAGCGACCGCGTTGATGTAGGAAATTTTGAGAGCAAGGAAGGAATTGGCCGCATGCTTGATGAGCTCTGCGGACTCAATATCAGTAACGAGGACGGGCGCGTTAAAAGGATCGTAAATGCGGCGCATCATATCAGCCGCTTCCTCGTGATTGACTCCGAAGACGACGCGGTCGGGATTGAGCAGGTCATCGACGGCGCAACCTTCGCGCAGGAACTCAGGGTTGGAAGCGACTGCAAATTCGACACCCTCCGGGGCGTAACGTCGAACCGTTTCTTCAACCTTGGAGCCGGTTTTCACAGGCACGGTTGACTTATCAACGATGACTCGGAAGCCATGCTCGGGCTTGAGAGCTTCCGCGATTTCGCGTGCCACTTTCTCAATGAAGGAGAGGTCCACAGAACCGTCAGGCTGGGGTGGGGTGGGAACCGCGATAAAGACGACATCGCCATCGCGAACTCCTTCTGCAGTCGAGGTTGTGAACTTGAGGCGTCCCGCGGCGACATTGCGCTTAACTAAGTCCTCTAGGCCTGGTTCGAAGATAGGGATTTTCCCCTCCAACAAGGTCTTTACCTTTTCTTCGTTATTGTCGACGCACGTGACTTCGTGGCCTACCTCTGCAAAACAAGCCCCTGTTGTAAGACCGACGTAGCCGGTTCCGATAATTGATAACTTCATGAAGTAAAGGAAAGTGAAAGTTCCTACCAGTCGGAAGACAAAGAAGCAAGCGCAGGCTTGATCCGTGTTTGTCCTCGCAAATGCAGAGCCTCGTTCATGCTTCTTCACAGAAATGAGCAACCAGCTTCCGCCACTCATCTTCGATGCTGAGGTCTTTAGTAGGAGGTATCTGATTGGCGCGGTGATACCAATAACTAGCGTTTCCAAGATCGCCTTCCTGCCGATGGAGGTGGGCGTGAAGCCATGCGCCATTGGGATCAGGTAAGTCCTGGGCGATATTGTGAGCACCATGCCAGTCGCCTGTCTTGGAAAGCCAGAGAGTCTGTAACTCTGGAGAAAGATCGGCCGGGGGCTGTCCCTTAGCTTCTTCGAGCCTCTGCGCGAGTTCCTGTGAAGTCATGGAGAAGGATTCTGTCGCAAAATTGCTGGTTGAAAAGTCTCAGTTTTGTTAGCGCTACTGGCCATGAATCAGAACTCCCTGAAACTCCTTGTCGGTGCCGTCTTTGCTTTGAGCTGTCCTTTAACCGCCGATACTCTGCCTGTCTTAACCGAAAAACCCTATTTGGGTCGATGGGTTGGTTATGAAGAGAAAGACTTTGACTTCAGTATCGCGGCTAAGAATTTTCATGGTGAAATCTTTCTGAAGCAAAAATCTCGTGATGGCATGAAACGCATCACTGAGTTCCGCGTCATCAAGTTGCAGTATGTTTTGGAAGAAGAAGTAGGAGGAAAGTGGCAGCGACGCTCAGTGGAGCCAGATGGTTTTGAAACCACTCAGGCTGCGAGTATTGAGGTGGAAAAGTTTGCGGTGATTGCCAGTTACAAGGGAGGCACCAAGGTCAAGGTGACCCATGAGTTGGATGGGGAAGAGATCATGGTTTCTACCGAGATTCTGGAAACTGAAAGCCAGAACAAGTTGCGGGCTGGAGTGGAGGTCGTATTTCCCGATCTCTATCGCCTCAAGAAGGATCCTGAAGAGCGGGAACTGAAGAAGATGATGAAAGGAGATGAGGTCGTGGCAAAGACTAGCAAGGGGAAGAAGTTGAAGTTCGAGCTTTATGAAGATGTGAATTTAGAATCTGAAAAAGCTCTTGCCGAAGGGGCTTTGGAATTTTCGTTGGAAAGTCAGAATCTGGCCAAGAAGACGATTGTGATGACTTCTGAAGTCGCTAAGACTGGAAAGATTTTCTTCCGCCAGAAGTCGACCCTTCATCAAGGGTTCGGAGCTGTTTGGTATCCCGAATCAGTGACCGATGGGAAGCCAACACCCAGGCTCGTGATTGAGATTGAATAAGGCGCAGCTCCCCTTGTGGAAGATGTTTACCGGAGTGACCTCACTGGCGCTTTATCGTCTCGAGGTTGAGTGAGGATTCTAGTTTTTGACGCGAGTCTACGATACGAAAAACTTGAAACTTGTTCTAGACTGGAAGTTTGAGACGGGAGAGAAAACAGAGACCCTAAAAAGAGTCTTTTAGAATAGGTTCGACGGCCTCCCGGAGTTCGGCCACCAATCGGGGGTCCATCGCTCGATAGCGGTCCTCAATTTCAAGGACAATGATTCGCGCATGAGGCGATTCCCGAGGAAGCTGCTGCCGGATTCTAGTCTGGTGCTTGCGTTCCATCACCATCGTCAAATCGGCCCACTTGAGATCACCTGAGGAGAGTTTTCGTTTAGCGCTTGGACTGGTGCCTGCGGAGCGAACGCTCACTCGGTCGTCATTGCGGTAAATTGATTCCGCTGTAGGACTACGCCACTTGTTCTTGGAACAAACGAAGAGAATCTTCAGTTTGTTAGACACAACGATTAGGCAGTGGCAGCAACGGAGGGAAGGTGTGCCCTGACCTTAGAAAGAGCATTCTCAACCGTTAGGCCATGATTGGCTCTCAGGATGTCAGGCTTGCCGTGTTCGACAAACTCGTCGGGCCAGCCGATGCGCTCGACAGGCGTTTCCACCCCGTGTTCATGGAGGAGCTCGATGATGCTGGCACCAAATCCGTTCGCGAGAACATGGTCCTCATAGGTGCAGATGACCTTAGCTTTCTTGGCTTCTGTTAGAATGAGTTCGGTATCAAGAGGTTTGATGAAGCGCGGGTTGATGAGGCCGACGCTAAGTCCTTCTTTGGCAAGCTCGGTGGCAGTGGCTTCTGCCATTTCGAACATGGAACCCAAGCCGATGAGGCAGACATCACTTCCGCTTTGGACGAGTTCACCTTTGCCGATTTCAAGAAGTTGAGGTTCTGCTTTTGGTTTGGCTCCTGTTCCCGCTCCACGGGGATAACGAATTGCGGTGGGTCCGTCGTCATGGTTGGCCATGGTCCAGAGCATATCGACGAACTCCTCCTCATCCTTCGCCTGCATGTGGATGAGGCCCGGGATGTGCCGGAGGTATCCGATATCGAAAAGCCCGTGGTGGGTAGGGCCGTCGTCACCGGAAAGGCCACCTCGATCCATACAGAGACGGACAGGAAGGTTTTGCAAGGCGATGTCATGAACAATCATGTCGAAGGCCCGCTGCATGAAGGTGGAGTAAATGGCGAGGAAAGGACGGATGCCTTGGGTAGCGAGACCGGAGGCGAAGAGGGCGGCGTGTTCCTCCGCAATACCGACGTCGTAGTAGCGCTCGGGAATCTCTTTCTTGAAAATGTCGAGCTTGGTTCCGCCGGGCATCGCTGCGGTGACGGCCACGAGGCTTTTGTCTTTCTTGGCAAAATCAGTAACACTACGGCCAAAGATTTCGGAGTAGGTCGGGGCACCAGCTTCGGTCGCTCCATCCTCGACGTTGTAGGGGCCAAGACCGTGGAATTTCCCGGGCTTTTCGAGGGCGGGTTGATAGCCACGGCCTTTTTCGGTGATGATATGGAGCACAACTGGCTCATCCTGCTTTTTGAGATACTCAAAAGTCTGGACCAAAAGCTCGAGGTTGTGACCATCGATGGGTCCAAAGTAGCGGAGTCCAAATTTCTCAAAAAGGACGTTGGGGAAAAGAAGGTTTTTCGCGGAGCGCTCAATTTTATGAGCAAACTTGCGCACGGACTCGCCGCCTACTTTTTGGACAAAGTCAGATGCCTTATCACGGACGGTAGAGTAGGCGGAGTGGGTTTGCAGGGCATTGAAGTACTTGGCGATGGCTCCTACGTTTTTGTCGATGGACCACTCGTTGTCGTTCAAGACGACGATGAACCGTTTGGTGGTTTCCGCAATGTTGTTGAGGGCTTCCAGAGTGGGGCCGCAGGTGAAAGCGGCGTCACCGGCAACTGCGACCACATGGGAGTCTTCTCCTTTCTGATCGCGGGCTGCAGCCATGCCAAGAGCTGCGGAGAGAGCGGTTCCTGCGTGACCGGCTCCGTAGGCATCATGCTCGGATTCGGAGCGGAGCAGAAAGCCGTTGAGGCCTTGATACTGCCGGATGGTGTCGATTTTATCCGCGCGGCCAGTCAGCATTTTGTGGACATAGCCTTGGTGGGCAACGTCAAAGACGAACTTGTCCTCGGGGGTGTTGAAGACCCGATGGAGGGCAATGGAGAGTTCGACGACCCCCAAGTTAGGACCGAGGTGACCTCCTGTATTGGCGAGGGACCGAATGAGTGTGTCCCGAACTTCGGCAGCTAATCCTTCCAACTGGTCTGCAGCCAAAGCTTTGACGTCGTCGGGAGACTTGATCCCCGGCAAAAGAGCTGGATCGGGAAGAGGAACTGATTGGGGTGCTGGATTAGAGGAGTCGGATGTCATCGGACGTAGCTTCGGAAGAGGGATTGTCGCCTGCAGAGGCTTCGCTGGCTAGCTTGTTTTCAGTTTCTTCCTCGCTGGTGACACGTTCGAGCTGAACGACCTCAATGCGCTTGCGGGCGTTATCGATGAGATTTTGGCAATGTTTCAGCAATTGATGGCCTTCTTCGTAGTTTCCAAGGAGTTCTTCGAGAGGAAGATGCTCTTCTTCCATTCTTTCGACAAGAGACTCAAGTTTCTCAAGCGAATCTTCAAAGGAGGGAGCTGATGGTGATTTTTTTTTGGCCATGACTAGGAGCTCGGGCTGCGGGAAGTGTAGAGGACCATCGGAGAACTGCGGAAGAAAAGCACACGGGGGAACGGGTAGCGGGAGTAAAAGCTCTTAAGGTCCCGGTCTTCCTTGCTCACGAGACGGCGTTCAGGAGAAGTGCTGGTGGCAACGGCGGCCCAGCCGTCGAGCATCAGGCCCAAGTAGTCTCCATAGAAGGCGGCGGTCTCCGTCAGTGGCCGTGTTCCGCTGGAGATGGGCGTGGTCAAGACTCCCACGATCGGACTTTCTTCCGAATCAGCCATGTTTTCGATGACTTCCAAATTGGAAAGCTTAATCGGCAGCCAAACAGAACGACGGTCTGTATACCAGGCGACAGCCCATGGTTGGTCGGAAGCAATGATTTCATCTTCTTCAGCAAAATCTACGATATAGGAATCCAAAACGCTGGGAGCGTAAGGAGGGTAGTTGGGAGGTGATTCTTCTTTGCTGGAAATGGACTGAAAGGCATCGAAGGGCATCCGCAGCATAAAGGAGCTGGCAGAAACAACGACCGCGAGGATGAGGTGGGCATTGCCGAGGAGAGGAACGGTTTTTTGAAAATCCAAGCGAGTCCAAAGAACGCTTAACATCGCCAAGCCGTAAGCACCCATGAGAGGAGCAAAGAGAATATGAACTTGGTTAGGTGACATCTCACCACCCTTGAGCCCGAAAAGTGCCATTCCCAAAGCAGCCGCGAGCCACATCATGAGCAAGAACCAACGGAAGTGGCTGATAGATGCTCGTTTGAAGGGGTGAAACAGAGCGAGAAAGAAAATTGGGGCCGCTACAATACTGCCGAAGTAAGCATAGAGGTCCTTGGTCTGAGTGACCGTGAGACGAAGGACTTGGATGACGAGTTGACGAAGGTTAAGGGGAATCGTCTCCAAGCTGCGCATGGCATATTCCTCGGAGCCAGCAAGTCCTTCGAAGAGGACGAAGACCGCAGTTCCCCCCGGATTACCGGAGACTCTGATATTGTGAAGGACTGGTGCGATAGCCACTAGGAGCACCGAGACCAGAGCAATGATGCCGGCTACACCGCGGGGCTTAATAAAGATGGCAGCTGCGACAGCATAACCAATCACGATCCAGACGGCGATCCAATGTGCCAGACACAGAAGAGCAAAGAAGATAGCCGCCAAAAGGGCGTAGAGCAAGGTGAGTCGTCCTTCTTGACTAGATTCGACGGAGCGATAGGCGAAGTAGCAGCCGCAGGTGAAGAGCAGGAGCATCAGCATCTGGGGAAGACCACTCATCGATAGCTTCCAAAAAAGTTCACAGAAAAGCATCAACAAGGCGGTAGTGGCTGCGATGTTGGAGTCGAAGATTCGGCAGACTAAAAGATAGGTGACTCCGATCGATAGGAGGAGGCAAACTATCGCAAAGCCTGCCACCACGCGGTCCAGTTCGTAGATATATTCGTTTTTGGCAGGACGAAAGACCTCAAAGTTGTCCGCGCCCACCGCACGAAAAACCGCACCTAAGAGAAGAGGCTGCAGCGGAGCGTGGTAGGTGTTCTGGCTCGCGTCGGCAAGTGTTCCTTTACCGTCGGTGTTCTCTTGATTTTGTCTAATGGCAGCAGGTCGAATCACTTTGGTGACAAGACCATTTCCGCGTGCAACTTCCCTGGCGATGGCTGCTTGTTCCATCCCGTGTGCGGAGTCGAGCCCACGGAACAAAACCTTCACGTGCAGAAAGGCCATCACGATGAGAAGGATGAAGAAGATTGCCCGCAAAGTGAGGGTGGCGAAACTGACGGAACCGTTATTACTCATGGGAAGTGAAGTTGAAGAAAGTGGTTTAAAGTGTCTTGGACGATTCGGGAGCGCTTTCGCTCAATTTTCGTTGCAGAGTTCTCCGGCTAATACCGAGAAGAGTAGCTGCCTTTGTTTTGTTGCCGTCGGTTTGGCGGATCGCACGCGCGATAGCGTCTGCTTCCAGCGCATGCAAGTTGAGTTCGGCAAGAGGAGCAAGGTTCTTTTCCAAGTCTCCGCTTTTGGCTCCGGATGAAAACGATGTTCGGGCGGGTTGATGGATGAAGGAGGGCAAGTGCGCAGCCTCAATTTGTTGGGCATTCGACATAATAACCCCGTGTTCCATCGCAGTACGCAGTTCGCGCACATTTCCGGGCCAAGGATAGCTGCGAAGGAGGTCCAAAGCGTCATCTGCGAGCGGTTTGACAGGCCGATTGTTCTCTGCTGAAAATTCCTTCAAAAACGAGTTGGCAAGAAGGATGACATCCTCGGGACGAGCTCGGAGGGGAGGCATGTCAATTTTCAAAACATTGAGCCGGAAGAAAAGGTCTTCCCGAAATTCTCCTTCTTCCACGAGCTCGCGTAGATTTTTGTTGGTGGCCGCTACCAGCCGGACATCGACTGCGATGGGACTGTTCGAGCCCACTCGTTCAATGGAACGCTCCGAAAGGGCGCGGAGTAGTTTCACTTGGGTGGCGGCATTGATTTCGCCGATTTCGTCAAGGACGAGAGTGCCTCCGTGCGCCTGCTCGAAGCGACCGATGCGGCGTTGGCTAGCTCCGGTAAAGGCCCCTTTCTCGTGCCCAAATAGTTCTGATTCGAGGAGCTGGGCCGAGAGGGCGGCACAGTTAACAATGACGAATTTGTCCGATGGACGCCCGGAAAGATCGTGCAGGGCATGGGCAACAAGCTCCTTTCCGGTTCCTGACTCCCCTTCGATGAGGACGGTCGCACGGGTCGCGGCCACTTGCTCGACCATCTCGGTGACCTTGCGAATGGCATCAGATTTTCCAAGAATACGGTCCAAGCCAGAAGGGGCCTGGGAAGTCTTTTGCCGCAGGCGAGCATTCTCGCTTTTGAGTTCAACGTTCTGGGCTTCCAGGCTGCGACTACGGGCGGCGCGTTGAAGAATATTCTCAACCTCATCAAGATTGAGGGGCTTGGTGACGAAGTGAAAAGCTCCCCGTCTCATCGCTTCCACCGCAGTGTCGACAGAGCCATAAGCAGTCATCATCACAGCCACCGGAGGCTTTGGCAGTGCCTGCGACTCCTCGATGATATCCATGCCCGATTCCGCCCCGAGTCGAAGGTCCGTCAGGAGAAGATCAACCGACTCGTTTTTCAGAACCTCTCGAGCTTGGGAGAGATCGGCGGCCACATAGACGTCGAAGGTCTCATCCAGCGCCATCCGCAGACCATCGCGGGTGGGTTTTTCGTCATCAACAATGAGAAGGATGGGCAGCATCGTGGGTCACAAGCTTGAAAGGTGCGGGACGGTTTGGCAATGGAGTTGTGAGTATTTGCAGCTCCAAGGGAAGAATTGCCGGGGAATGTCACGCGAAGACTTTCTTGGCTAACCAAGCTCCTACGGGGCCTCCGAGGAATGGTCCCAGGACGTAGACAATGAGCCAGCTCATTCCGTTCGTCGTGAAAGGGATGCTTTCCCAGCCGGCTAGGGAAGAAAAGATTCGAGGTGCGAGGTCACGGGCAGGGTTGAAGCCCCCCATAGAAATAGGAGCGAAAATCGAAATCAAGATGGTGAGGGCGAGGCCGATGCTAAGTGGAATCAACCAGTCTGGAAGAGGAGTGTTGCGACACTTGTTAATGATTCCGAAGATGAAGAAGGCGAGGAGAGCCGTTCCCAGAAATTCGGCAAAAAAGGCATTACCCATCGGGATTTCGGGAGAATGGAATTCACCGAAGATTTTGGCGGTGGCTTCGCTGCCTGCATGACCCCGGGTGAGGCCGTGAGCGGACTCGAAGAGTTGGATGGCCGGGTCAAAAAGAAGATAAAGGCCACCGGCGGCGAGAAAGGCTCCCGCGAATTGTCCCGCGAAGTAGTGGGGGATTTTTCGAGTTGGAAAACCGTCAACAGTCGCAAATGCAAGAGTGATCGCCGGGTTCAGGTGGGCACCGCTGAGTGGTCCGGTGAGGGCGATGGCGAGAGCGACCGCGATCCCCCAAATAGCGGCAATCTGAAAAAGACCGTCAAAAGCATCGAAACAGACCGAGACCGCCACTGCGCCGCAGCCAAAAAAAACTAGCAGAAAAGTGCCGACCAGTTCACCAGTGAATTCCCTCTTCATCGTTTCGTCGTCTGAAGGCTCACCCTATTCGCCACAAAACTGCAAGCGTTCGTCGGTGACACTTTTAAAAAAGCTTGAGGGAGGAGAGGCCGTTGTCGGGGTGAAGGACTTGGCCAGTGAGCGGTGCGGAATCAGCGCCCAACAGATAGGCTGTCAGATTAGCAAGCTCTTCGGCGGTAGCGACTCTCTTGAGCGGGTGACGTTCGGCGGCGGCTTCTTTCTTGGCGTCACTAGAGAGGAGAGCGGAGGCGAGAGGGGTGTCGGTGAGAGAAGGAGCGATAGCATTGACCCTAATTTTGGGAGCGAGTTCGGCCGCTAGAGAGCGGGCAACTCCCTCCACCGCGCCTTTCGCAGCCGCGATGGAGGCGTGAAAGGGCATTCCTGTTTGGACGGCTACTGTCGAAAACAGCACGAGCGATGCACGAGGGGATTTCTTAAGCACTGGCAAAGCTTGTTGGATGACCTCGATGGCAGCCAGAGCGTTGACTTGGAAGTCAGTCAAAAATTCTTCCCGGCCTAGACGATGGAAGGGCTTGAGATTAATCGTGCCGGGAAAGTAGACGAGGCCATCGAGCTGGTCGGGCAGCTCGAGCGAGGAAACGTTCTCGGCATCAAAATCCTGACAAGGGATCCCAAGTGCCTGCAGTTGGTCTTGGCCACGTGCAGCGGCGAGTAATTCGTGCCCTTGATCCTTGAGCTTTTTCGCGCTTGCAAGCCCGATGCCTGAGTTGCCACCTATCAGAAGTATTCTTGCCATGGGCGAAGGTGTCGCGGATGGCAGAAAAGTCCAGCGACGGAGGCACAAAAAAGCCCGTCGCTCGGACAGGCTTCATTTTGAAAATTGGGAAGCAGTTAAATTAGGCAAGGACAGCTTCTTCCTTCTTGTCGCCCTTCTTACACTTCTTGCAGTCACCAGCGATGACGGCTTCTTCTTTCTTGTCGCCCTTCTTGCACTTGCCGCAGTCGCCAGCGATGACAGCTTCTTCTTTCTTGTCGCCTTTCTTGCACTTACCGCAGTCGCCAGCGAAGGCGAAACCTGCGAGAAGAAGGGATGCGGAGAGGATTGTTAGGATGGTTTTCATAGTTATTGGATTGGGATTGGATGAGCTTAGCTCATCGGCAACCTAGAGGATAATACCCCTCCCGCAACTGGAGAGTTGCAACTTTTTTGGTCTTTTTTCTAGAGTGGTTCGTTAAATAGGTAATCGTTTAATTGTAAGGGTTTTAAATTGAATAAGGGCGAGAGGAGAGTTCATCAAGGGCTCGCCTTTTCAGTTGGTTGGCGACAAATTAATCTCAGTGAAGCTAGAGCGTGTCTTGAGGAAATGGGGTCAGTGGGGCAGACGCGAGACCAGGCTTCAGCTGCAGTCAGGACTGGTGCGCGTCAATGGAAGTCTTGTAGACGATTTTGCGCTCCAAGTAGGCCCCTTCGACCTCGTAGAATGGAGGAATGAGGTGGTGCAGCGCCGCGTCTCTCGTTCTGTCATGCTTCACAAACCTTGCGGAGTGGTCAGTGCAACCACGGACGCAGAGCATGAGACCGTGATCGACTTAGTAGATGAGGATTGGGCTGCCGAGCTTCACCTTGCGGGGCGTTTGGATCGGTTCACAAGCGGCCTCGTCGTGTTGACCAACGATAGTCGGCTTTCCGAAGGATTGACCGAACCATCGCGAAAAGTGGGTAAACGCTACCGGGTTGGCTGCAATGCTGAAATTCGTGAGGAGATGGTGGCCACATTTCTGGAAGGAATGTGGCTTGCGAAAGAAAAACAGACAACGCAGCCCGCTCGCGTGACTGTTCTTTCGGAAAAGGAATGCTTGCTGACAATTTACGAGGGAAAGCACCATCAGGTGAAGCGCATGTTTGCCCACTTCGGAGTGAAGGTCATCAGTTTGCACCGCGAGGCTATTGGCCCCTTAGAGCTTGACCCTCTCTTGCGAGCTGGAGAGTGGCGTTTTCTCACGGAATCCGAGTTACAAGCACTCAAGCCAAAGTCAGGAGTTTGAGTGTCGCGGCTTGTCAGCAAAGGGTAAGAAGACCTATCCTCCCACTATGAAAGCACTCCTAGTCCTCATCTCGCTCACCGTCTCCCTCTTGGCCGCTGCACCTGTGGAAATTCCTGTCGAGTCCGGCCAGCGCAAAGCTCTCTTCGACCTGCTTCGCCCCCAAGTCGCCAAACAAGCTGGGATAGCGGCGAAGGAGGTGAAGTTCCAAGGCTCTTTCAAACAACAAGGCAATTGGGCATTTTTTGGAGGGAGGAGTCTGGACGCGCAGTCGCAGAGTCTCCCATTGAAACCGCTCGGCAACGACGATACATGTGCTCTCTTTCTAAAAACCTTCAGCGGTTGGGTTCTCGTTGATTGGAGCGCTGGGCACAGCGATGTCTTCTATGTGGCGTGGGTTGATGCCTATGGCGTGAAACCAGAGCTACTGGGCTTGCAAGCGGATTAACGAGTTGGAAAAGGGGCACATTTTTAAATTCTCAGGCAAGGTCTGCACTGCTTACTTCTCCTCGTGCGTTACGAACCGATTGCATCCGAACTCTTTATCCGAAACCGCGAAAAGCTGCGTGGTCTTTTAAAACCCAACTCCATTGTTGTCGTTCACTCCAATGATATTTTGCCGACTAATGCCGATGGCACCTTCATGCTTCAGCAAAATCGAGACCTTCTTTATTTGTCGGGAGTTGACCAAGAGGAGACGGTGCTCGTTCTCTTTCCCGATGCTCAGACGGAGCGCGACCGCGAGATTCTTTTCGTGAGAGAGACCAATGAGCACATTGCGATTTGGGAAGGGGAGAAGCTCGATAAAGAACAGGCCATCGCCGTGTCGGGAATCGAGCGGGTGGAGTGGACCGAGTCTTTCGAAGCCACGCTCATGGGTCTGGTGCCGCAAGCAGAACACATCTACTTGGCGACCAACGAACACTTGCGGGCGATGCGAACTGTAGAGACGCGCAATGACCGTTTCATTAAGGAGTGCCAGAAGCGATTTCCGCTCCATCGTTATGAGAGATTGGCTCCGCTCACTAATGAGCTGCGCATCATTAAGGAAAAAGAGGAAATTGAAGTGCTGCAGAAGGCCTGCGACATCACCGAGGCTGGTTTCCGGAGAGTGTTAGCCTTTATCAAACCCGGGGTCGGCGAGTGGGAGGTGGAGGCCGAATATCTGCATGAATTTGTCCGCAACCGTTCCCGCGGCTTTGCTTACTCGCCCATTGTAGGATCTGGTAAGAATGCCTGTGTCCTGCACTACTTAGAGAACAATCAAGTTTGTCAGGATGGAGATATGCTCCTCATGGATGTGGCGGCGGAGTATGCGAATTGGAATGCAGACATGACCCGGACCGTGCCGGTCAATGGGAAGTTCACCGAGCGTCAGCGAGCGGTCTATGATGCCGTGCTGCGTGTCTTGCGCTACTGCAACGGCATTCTGCGGCCAGGAATCACACCCGAGGCTTATCAATTGAAGGTGCGAGAATTCATGGAAAAAGAGCTCATTGCCCTAGGCCTCATCGATGCCGAAGAAGCCGCCCAACAGGACCGTAAAAAACTGCCGCTAGTGAGCAAGTATTTCATGCATGGGACCTCTCACCATCTGGGCTTGGATGTCCATGATGTCACCCCCTTTAATGAGCCTGTTCGCGAAGGCATGGTCTTCACCATCGAGCCGGGAATCTACATTCAGGAAGAAGCACTGGGCGTCCGTCTTGAAAACGATGTCCTGATAGGAAAAGACAGCAACCGTGACTTGATGGCCAACATTCCCATCGAGGCTGATGAGATAGAATCTTTGATGGCAAACAGGAACGAGTAGGCCGGATTCGCGGGGCTCTACGTTTTTTGAGAGCGTTTTCTTGCTATGATAACTGGAATTGTCATCATTGCGGGCGCACACAGATCACATCCATGGAAGAAGTACAGGAAGAAAATCAATTTCGAGAAGTTCAGGTCGCAGAATTGCCACCCGCAATCCAAGGGTATTGGAAGAAAGCCCAGGATTCCATCCAGATTGATAACCACAAATACGCCATCACGCTTTTGCAGGCTATCTTGAAGGAAGCTCCCGGCTTTTTGGATGCCCGAAAGGCGATTCGACTGGCAGAAGACAAACTGACTGGCGGACCTAAAAAGAAGCGTGGGTTGTTTGGAACAAATGTGGGTGCAGGAACTCCATCGGTTTCCAAGAAGTATCTTTCCATGGCTGATAAAGACGGGAACGCTGCTCTGCAAGCCGTCGAAAAAGAGCTTGAGAAAGAGCCCTACAATGCGTCCTACAACGATGCCCTCCATGATGTGGCGGCAAAGTTGGGCATGGACGAAACCGCCATTTTTGCTCTTGAGACTGTTCGTAAAGTGACTCCCGAGGAAGGGAAGCTCATGCACAAATTGGCTGAGTTTTACCTGAGTAAAGAGCGCGCCTTGGACGCCGCAGGGGTCTATGAAGCGATTGTCAAAGCCAACCCGGCTGACATCGATGCCGTGAAGGCGGCCAAGGATTGCACCGCCCGGGCCTCCATGCTCTCCAACCGCAACGAGGCGGGCGAGCTTGAGCTCAAGCAAAAGGACTCCGAGGAGACCTTGGCATTGGAGCAAGCTTCGCGGACGGCGCTGACTAAGGAACAAATGGAGGCCAAGCGGGACGACCTCGCGGCCCAGTATGCCGCTGACCAGAACAATCTCGCCGTGGTTCGTGACCTGGCCGCAGTTTATGAAAATTTAGAAGACTGGGGAAACGCCCACATGTTCTACGATTGGGGCTTCCAGATTAGTAACAATGACGTCGCTCTGAAGGGTAAGGCAGCCAAGATGAAGGACAAGGCCTCCGACGAGCGAAAGAAGGCTTTGCAAGCTGCGGTCGACGCCAATCCCGATGATGATGCAGCCCGTCAGGAGCTGGAGACTTTCCAACAGGAGCTAAGCGCATCTCAAGTCGAAGAACGGACTGCTCGAGTGGAAGAAAACCCGACCGACCCTGCCTTGCGCTTTTCGTTGGGCGAAGCCCTCTTCCACGCTGGTCAATACAAGGATGCCATCAAGCATCTCCAGCAGGCCACTCGCAACCCGCACATCCGGACCAAGGTTCTGGTGCTTTTGGGGCGGACTTTCGACAAGATGGGGATGGCCGACATGGCGATCAGCCGCTTCGAGGAAGCCAATGCCGAGTTGAAGCAGATGGATGCCACCAAGAAAGAGGTCCTTTACGAAGTCGGCTTGATCTACGACAAGCAAGAAGAGAAGGACAAAGCCATCGCCTCTTTCAAACAGATTTACGAAGTGGATTACGGCTACCGCGATGTCGCGGAGCGAGTCGAGTCTGCTTATGGAAGCTGATTGCCGTTAGCTAAAAATCAAACCTTGAAACCACAAAAGAGGCTCCGTTCGCGGAGCCTCTTTTTTTGCAAATCCGATGTGCGTTTCTCATTTTAAGGAAGCGAACCCACTCAAGTTTCGACCTTGAGCCTTGAGCCGCTTGATGCTTGGCCACGCTTCGCAATTGAGCACTTGGACAATTGGCACTCGGCAAGAGTCCGGGGAATGTGAGCTAGGAACCATCCGGCAAGGATCAGCTTGCGAAGTCAGCTCTGCGCGATGCTCGCATAAGTCTCCCTGCGCAGAATTTTTTTTCGTCAGATACTCGGCCTTCTCTCAGACAAACTAACGCTCGAAGGGAAGGGGAGGGAGGGGGGGAGGCACATCGAAGTCATCCTGAGCACCGGAGTTCGGGCTAGAAGGAGCGCCGGGAGTGCCAGCCGCCGGGGAGTTATTGAAAGGGTTGTCGGTGGGGAAGCTGGATTCAATATCAGCAGGTTTGGAGTATTTTTCTTCTGCGTATTCACCCTTCCGCCAAACGAAGGAGAAGGCCCGGCTGACGTTACCTGCACCATCGTAGAACCAATACATCCGGCGCACGGGAGTTTCCTTCCCCGTTGTCGGATCTTTCTGGGGGACGCGGGAGTCAAACATGTCTTCCGCTACGAGGCGTCCCGTCTCGCGATGATAGCCGTAGGCAACTTTGTAGAGCTCATTGCCTTTGCCGTCGAAAATTTTGCAGGAAAGTGGATTACCGCGCGAGTCCATGCGGTAGACCGTGGTGGTCACCGTCGCGTTGCGTCCTCCTTTGGTGCCGGAGAGCCTTCTTTTAGTGAGCGTTTTTTCATCGCTGGAACGGCGATACTCGGTGCTCGTGCCATCACGATGGCGCATGATTCGCACGTTGTGGCTGACTTCTTCCCAAACTTCTTTATCGACGGCCCAGCAACAACAGCTGGAGAGAAAATGCACAAGGGCGATGAGAGCTACGAAAAGAAGTGGTCTCGACATAACGAACAAGCTAGGAAATGAGCCGCGTGAGGTCAAAGCAGAAAACGGGTGTCACATGGCAGGTGGGGGAGCGGTGTTTCGATTTCGAAAACGGAGCCCTGGTGATGGGCATTCTCAACGTGACTCCCGATTCCTTTTCTGATGGCGGGAAGTGGTCTCAAACCGAGCATGCGGTCGCTCATGGCAGGCAATTGGTCGCGGAGGGAGCCGATCTCATTGATGTGGGAGGGGAGTCGACGCGACCGGGCTCCGATGCGGTCTCTCTCGAGGATGAACTAGCACGAGTGATTCCGGTCATTGAAAAGCTGGCCCACGAACTAGCAGTGCCAATTTCGGTCGATACCTGTAAGGCCCAAGTAGCGCGGCAAGCGTTGGCTGCGGGAGCTACCGTCGTCAACGATATCTCGGGATTACGCGATCCTGCGATGATCGAAGTCTGCGCCGAGAGCGATTGCGGCGTGGTGGTGATGCACATGAAGGGGGTCCCCAAAACAATGCAAACCTCCCCGGACTACGACGACGTGGTGGGCGAAGTACAGGCTTACTTCGAGGAACGTCTCAAGACCCTTTCCAAAGCCGGAATCTCGCCAGAGCGTCTTTGCTGGGATGGCGGGATCGGGTTTGGCAAAAGGCTGGAAGACAACCTAGCCCTGTTGCGCGAGACCTCGTCTCTCGCTGTGGGAGGGCGTCCTGTTATGGTTGGGCTTTCTCGCAAAAGTTTTTTAGGTCAGCTACTAGATGAGCCGGAGATGACTTCCCGCGACTGGCCAACAGTCGGTCTGAGCGCGTGGACCCGCGACAAGGGCGCCTTGGTGCACCGTGTTCATGAAGTGAGGCCCAATCGAGAAGCGATTCGGATGGGAGAAGCGATTCGGATGGGAGAAGCGATTCGGATGACGGAATCGTTCAATCGCTAGTTCCACAATCTGCGCCCGTGACCCGAGGTGCATAGAACCGCCTTGGACTTCATTTCTTAACAAACCGAACAACCGAAAACTCTTCTTCCTCCATCAGGGTTTCCTTCAGTCGAAAGCGGTCCTGGTAATCGGGGAAATAAGTGTCGCCCTCGTATGGCTTCTTCACCAAGGTTACGAGGAGTTCATCTAACAAAGGCAAAAACTGGCGATAGATTTCAGCACCACCAATGATAAATACCGGCTCGGGATGACTCAAGATTTCGGCAGTCAGTTCTGTCGGAGAATGAACCACGGTCGTACCTTCCGCCGACCAGCTTACGTCCCGCGTGAGGACAATATTCTGTCGCTTGGGAAGGGCTCGTCCGATGGACTCGAAAGTCTTACGTCCCATGACGATGGGATGGCCGCTGGTTGTTTTCTTAAAGAAAGCCAAGTCGGCGGGAAGGTGCCAAGGTAAGTCCCCGTCGGCTCCAATGAGGCGCTGAGGATCGTGGGCGACGATGGCGGTCAATTTCATGATGGTTTCTTGCCTGCAAACGACAGCGGTGGCACGAAATTTCTTCACTTTGCCGTTGTTTCTTTCCTAGCAAGCGCGCTTTTTTGGCCCATGCCCGAGCGAACACCAGCAAAACCCAAAACGGGAATGCGCAAGTACAACGCTTGCCTCGGTGCGTGTATCCTTGCCGGTATCATCGCTTCTTCTCTCCAGCTTTTTGGCGACAGCCTGGGTCTGTCGTTGATGGGGCTCCTCTATGGCACCGTCGTGGGCGCGGTTACCTACGTCTTCTGTCTTTGTGCGATGGTGTTTTTAGGCTTTTTTCTCCGAGGCAAATTCGGTCAAAAAATTTCCAATGTCCTTTGTTGGCTCCTTCTCATGGGAGCGCCCGTTTTCACTTGGTTGGTAGCAAGTGCGACTTCAGCCCGATTTTGAAGGCCGACTAAACGGCCACCGGAGCTTTGATGGCCGGATGCGGATCGTAGTCAGTGAGCGTGAAATCCTCAAAGGTGAACGCGTCGATGTCCTTGACCTCCGGATTGAGCGACATCGTTGGTAAAAGCCGGGGCTCGCGGGAGAGCTGGAGCTTGGCCTGCTCGAGATGGTTGGAGTATAGATGCAAGTCCCCAAAGGTGTGCACGAACTCGCGGGCTTCGTAACCGCAAACTTGCGCCAACATCTGGGTCAGCAGCGCATAGGAGGCGATGTTGAAGGGCACCCCGAGAAAGAGGTCGGCGGAACGCTGGTAAAGTTGGCAGGAGAGACCGGGCCTTTCACTACCGATATCGTGTACGTAAAATTGGAAAAGCAGGTGACAGGGAGGGAGTGCCATCTCATCGACCAAACCGACATTCCATGCCGAGACCAGATGGCGGCGAGAATGGGGATTAGTCTTGAGGGAATTCACCAGGCGAGAAATCTGATCAACCACAGAACCATCCGGCTTGGGCCAAGAACGCCACTGTTGGCCATAGACCGGCCCGAGGTTCCCGTCCTCATCTGCCCACTCGTCCCAAATCGTGACCCCATTTTCTTTCAGGTAGGAAATGTTGGTGTCGCCCTTCAAAAACCAAAGCAGCTCGTGAATGATGGAACGCAGGTGCAACTTTTTGGTGGTGGCACAGGGAAAGCCTTCCCGAAGGTCGTAGCGATTTTGATGCCCAAAAACGGAGATAGTTCCAGTCCCCGTGCGGTCGGACCGGGTTTCTCCGTGGTCGAGAACGTGTTGCAAAAGATCGAGATAGGAACGCATGTCGAAGGTGCTTCCACAGTAGAAAGTCAGGAAGAGGAGTCCAGAGGAGAGTTGTCATGCATTGTCTTGGAGTGGACTCCGCCGAAAGTTTCCCCTACGGTTCCCGTCGGAAGCCAATCTCGATAGGGAAAAAGGCCCGAAAAGTCCCCGCCAATCATGGAAGAACCCGATAGCAGAAAACCTAAGAAAAAGTTTCTCACTTTGTTGATGGAAATCATCGTGTTGCTCTGCGTCGTCGCTGTCTCAGGCACCCTCGGGTGGTTTATTGGGCACGGAGAGGTGAAGAATGTTCGCGCGGTCACCCGTCAGTTTGAAGGAGAGCGTCAGCGCGCAGCTGAACTCAGAGCGGAAAGAGCCGATCTGCGGGAACGAATTCGTGAGCTGGAAGAAGGAAGCGATAAGAACCAAGAGACAGATGTTGATCGCCTGATTGCCCGCAAAGAAAGCCAGTGGAATCGCAAGCTGAACCAAGTGCGCATCGAGGCTGAGGTGGAGAAGGTGAAGCGTGTAGAGGAACTCGAGCGCGAGGTCAGACTTCTCAAGATGGACCAACGGATGAAGGAGCAGATGGCCCAGGGCGACGACTCGGAAGTTCCTTCAGGGGTAGCAGAGGGGTTGACGCCCCGAGCGCGGCAAGTTTGTGCTGAGATGCTCGATTGGGAAGGCCTTGATCCAGAAGCCCAAGAAGCGCAGCGAGCTAGGCTCAAAGCCGAATTGGGAGCGCGCTCGCTCGTAAGGGTTAAGTTTGGAAGTGGAAGTGCCCACGTCGGCAGCGACGACCTCGATGCCCTGAGAATTGCGCTGGCTGACACCAAGGATTACGCCCTCATTCTGGCCGTAGGCTTTGCCGACACCGGAGGGGATGAAGAACTCAACCGCGAACTCGGCAGCCTCCGCGCTCGCAATACCGCCGACTCATTGCAAGGTCTCATTCGCCGCGGCCAGATGGTCGAGTCCGTCTACCTGGGAGAAACCTCCCGCTTCGGCCCCAAAGCCGAAAACCGCGTCGTCGAAGTCTGGGAACTCGAGCGATAGGGGGCGGAAGGGTAGACTTGCTCGAGTTCCGACATTTCTTTTTCACGATTTAATGCCTGATCTCACCTTCTTTTCTTGAGAAATCCCTCGCCTCCCAAGGAGCGTGATTTTCCAAGAAATCAGATCGCCTCAACGCGATATTGAGGCACAATCGGGGAGATGTCCGATTACTCCGTTTCTCTCTTGCAACAGTTGACCGAAGCCCACTCCGTCCCCGGATTCGAAGATGAAGTGCGTGCTATTTTTCGAAGTGAGCTTGCCGGTTTGGGTGACCATGGCAGCGATCGGCTGGGCTCCGCCTATTGTCGATCCCATCATGAAGGAGCCGCTCCTAGGATATTAGTGGCAGGTCACATGGACGAAGTTGGGTTTCGAGTTCAATCAATTACGCAGACAGGTTATCTTACTTTTGTGCCCGTCGGAGGATGGTGGGGTCATAACCTTTTGGCCCAGCGGGTTGAGATCAAAACACGCTCCGGAAAAAAAATCACCGGCGTTGTTGCGTCCAAACCACCGCACTTTTTAAGTAGGCAGGAGAGGGGAAAAGTGCAGGAGCTCGATGCCATGTTCATCGATGTCGCCGCAAGCTCTGCCGACGAGGTGAAGGAATGGGGAATTAAAATTGGCGATCCCGTTGCTCCAGTAAGCTCTTTCCAAAAAACTGCTCACTCGGATCGGTTTGTGGCCAAGGCCTTTGATAATCGTGTCGGCATGGCTGGGGCTATCGAAGTAGGCCGGTCTTTGCTCGCCGACCCTGCATCAAACTTGGTGGTAGCGGGAACAGTTCAAGAAGAGGTCGGATTACGTGGTTCCCGAACTCTAGGTAATCTCCTTCAACCCGATGTCGCTATCGTTTTGGAGGGGCCTCCGGCTGACGACACGCCGGGACAGGACTTGAGTTTGAGCCAAGGGGTTTTGGGTGAAGGAGTACAAATCCGTCTTCACGACCCCAGTGCGATCATGAATCCTCGCCTCGTCGATCTCGCCTTGGAAATTGCCGAGTCTCATAAGATCAATCATCAAGTCACCGTACGTCGAAGTGGAGGAACCGATGCGGGCGGCTTCCATCTTTCTAATGTTGGCGTGCCTTGCATCGTGCTCGGGGTTCCTGCGCGTTATATCCACTCTCACAATGGGATCATCGATTTACGAGATTATCAGGCTATGGTCGAATTGAGTGAGCTTCTTGTTAAAAAGCTGAGCCAGAATGACGTCTGCTCGCGACTCGATTGGAGTTGATGGAAATTTGACGTGAGATTGGAAAAGTGAAAATTCAGAAGAGAAGAATCTCATAAAAACAAAGTTAACTTCGCTTAAGTAATTGCCCTTCAGCCAATGAGTGTGCTGTAACCCGTTAATTTTTAGTTCTCTGCAAACCTTTGGTGATTGTCCTGACTAAGTAAATTATTTTGGCAGTAGCTCGAAAAAAAAATTGACCGATTAGCCCAGCGGCGGCTACATTGCTTACGGATTGCCTGCGGAATATAAATAAGACCACCAAGTCCAAGACTGTTCTTGGCACAAACTTACGAAAAAAAATCATGAAAATGACAACACTGAAATCAGTGGCTATTGCGGTCGGACTTGCGTCCTCTGCCTTTGGCCAGGCAACTTCCCCGATTGTGGGTTATACTACCACTACTATCGACGATGAGTTTGGGGTAGGGTCGCCCAAAACTACTCTAGTAGCTCCAACTTTTGTCAACAAGGCTGAGTTCTCTGGCGACGTTGGTGCTGTCTCTGGTGCAGTAGTCACTCTAGATGGCGCAGCATTCACCGCTGGCGAATTTGACCAGCTTCCGGCGAACGCCACCATTCCGGTGCAACCTGCGTATTACATCGAGTCGGCAGACGGTTTTTGGGCTAACATCATTTCCAATGATGGTACTTCAGTGACTTTAGCAGCCGCAGATGCCGCTCAATTGACTTCCGATGATTCGGTAGTTATTCGCAAGCACGTCACTATCTCTCAGTTTTTTGGTAGCGATAATTCAGCTGGTTTGAACGCAGCAGCGTTTGATCCTAGTGCCGCCGATAACATTATTTTGCTGGCAGGTGGTTCAACATTTATTTTCTATCCTGACAATTCTGGTTCATTCACCGACACGTATCTCGATACTTCTTTCTCCGGCGCAGACAATGTAGCTATCCAGCCTGATCAGGGTCTTCAGGTTGTTAGGCGTGCCGGCGGTGCTACTAGCCTAGTTTTCGCTGGTGCACTCGACGATAACGCCCGGCAGGTTACCATTTCAACTGGTGTTGGTGTACTCCCTGTGGTGCTTCCGACCGATACAACATTAGGCGACCTTAGCAGTCTGGCAGGTAGTCTCAATGGTGTTGACGGCCTTGTTCCAGTTGGCGCAGATTTTGATACCTCAGCCGCTGACTCAATCCAAGTGCTGATTGATGGCAGTACCACAACGTTCTTTGCGAATAACACTGGTCTTCCCGGGACTTTCATCGATGCCGCTTTCGGTAATCAGGATAGTTTCGAAATTCCAAACGGTGCTGCGATTGTGGTCAACCGTGCTGGTGCGTCGTTTACATGGACCATTCCTGCCCCTCTCTAGGATTTTAGGTCTTAAACTTTGATTTTTAACAATATGAAATACACACTAATAGCAATGCTGGCAGCTTCTTCGTTCGCCGGTGCTACAACAATTGTTTTTTCTGGTTCACCAGCGAACAGCAATAGAATTGTAGACAATATGGGCCGAGCAATCGCGGCTGCTGACGGCGCATCGGTAACTGCTGGTTCAGTTTCAGGAGATGCTTTTTCTTCACTTGTTGGGACAAACGGTTCATCCACTGGAGCAATCGGCAACCCTGCTGTAGTTCTTCTTGACGGACTTTGGAACGGCCAAACTAGCAACAACTCTGCGGAGGCAGATGCTTTCAATGCGAGTCCAATTGCGGTTCAAATTGTTGTTTCTCCTGATGTATTTGCAGTAGTTACTACTTCCGCGGTCTTCCCTGCTAACGGCGGTGGCGTCGGTGATTCCCTTACTGTTCCGATTGATAGCATCACTGGAGTTGTTACATCTCTCTCAACTCCCGGGACTGTTTTCGAAAACAACCAGTTGGTTTTGGGTGCAGCTATCCCAGAGCCTTCTTCAGCTCTTCTTGCTGGACTTGCTCTCGTTGGTGGACTTGTCCGCCGTCGTCGCTAGGTCCGTAAGACTTAACTGATTTCAGTGCCGCCTGCTTCTTCGGAAGCAGGCGGTTTTTTTGTCCGTGTAGATAGGTCTACAGGGATGGGATGATTTCTTTGAGCGTCTCTTGGAAGCCGATGAGGGACTTTTACCAATTTTTGGCTTCTTCGGGCGAATAGAGTCAAAGATTGATCTCACGCGGAATCGGGTGCTCAAGCTGGCGACAAATTCGCTCTATTGAGACCATTCTTGGACCAAGATGGATAAGATAGATTGGATTTTTTGATGGGAAAACCAGAGTCGCAAACTTTTAAAGGGAAGGGTGCTTCAAAACTCAGCCTGGAACTCCCCATTTGAATTCTGGAATCCTACTCATCCTATCCGTTCTATCCGTTCTATCCGTCCTGACCCAATTTCTCCCTAGTTGGATCGCTCTCACGGAATGAGAGTGCTTTGATGTTGCCCTGAACACTCATCTGAAGAAGGGGCGAGCTTCGCTCTTTCTAGGTCCTACATCAGATTCGGAATGAGCTACGAGGGGCAAGCCGCAACCGCTTGTTCGAGTCTCAATTTTCCACGAGAACGGGCTTCAAGACGCAAAAGCGCTTCATCTCTTTCGGCGCGATAAGTCTGTTTCTTAAATCGATTTAAAGACTCTGCTGGCTGGCTACGAACGTAGGGCTCGGACCAGCTTTTCTAGGCCTTCTTGGACGCGGTAGGTGGGGCAGCCGTAGTTGAAGCGGACGCATTTGGGGGCGCCAAAAAAGGCCCCGTCCGAAAGGAACAGCTTTTCTTTTTCCTCCGCGACTTGAGAGGGGTTTTTGTGGGGAAGGGCTTCGCAATCAATCCAAGCGAGATAGGTGGCTTCAATCTCAGGAACGACCACCTCAGGGAGTTGTTCTTCCAAGTAGGAGGTGAGGTAATTGCGATTTTTGCGAAGGGTGGAGATGAGTTCTTGGCGCCACGGCTCACCATGCTGATAGGCTGCTTCTGCGGCAAAGTAGGCAAGGGCATTGATTTCGGAGAGAGTATGGCCCTTGGCTGCCTGAAAGCGCCGACGAAGAGAGTCGTTGGGGATGACGGCATAGGCGTAGCCCAGTCCGGCAATATTGTAAGTTTTGGACGGAGAGAGAAGCGTGATGGTGTTCTGACGGAGCTCGTCGGGCAGGTTGAGGGCTGAAAAATGCGGCGTTTCCTCCTCGTCGAGAATGAGGTCGCAATGAATCTCGTCAGAAACGAGCACAATGTTTAGTTTGTGGCAAAAGGTTGCTAGTTTAATCATCTCGCGTTCGGTCAAGACGCGCCCAAGAGGATTCATGGGGTTGGAGAGAAGGAACACACGGGTATCTGGACGCACTGACGCGACCATTTTTTCCCAATCAAAGGTCCAAACTCCCTCGACTTGCACGTGCTCGACGGACACCAGTTCCGTGTTGCTGTCGTGATGGACTCCAAGAAAAGGAGGATAGACAGGCTTGCAGGTCATGATTGACTCGCCTGGCTGAGCAAACGCGCGACCAGCCATGGAGAGAGCAGGCACGAGTCCGCCGAGATGAACGATTTCTTCTTCCTTTGCCGAGTAGCGAATTCGTTTTGCGAGATAGTCTTGAAGGGTGACAACAAGTGAAGGATGGGGGACTGCGTAACCGAATACGCCATGCTGGACACGGTCTTGCAGGGCTGCAATCACTTCGGGAGGGCTTTGGAAATCCATGTCCGCGACCCAGAAGGGATCCAAATCGGAACGGCGATCCCATTTCAAGGAACCGGTGGCGCGGCGGTTGGCGACTGGCTTCAGCATGTCAAATTGATGGCGTGGGGAGATGATTCACGAAAGCAAAATTATTGATGAGTCATCACTTTCCTTCCACCGATGTCGCGGTGATGGTCCCGAGGTTTTCCTTTTCAACGTAAAGTCCGTGATGGAAGCTTGCCATCTAGTAGCGTTCTCGTTAACTCGCTATCGATCCCTATGAGTAATTCTGACGAACTGGTTTGCAAGCCGACGAAGTGGTTTTTGTGGCGCGCGGTGGCCATGGCAGCAATGTTCGGGGTGGGAGCCTTCATGTTCTTTAAGGATTGGAAATGGGGTTATCCGGAGAAGAACGTTGAGAAGTATTATTACCGAGCCTTTGAGAAGGCGAACGTAGAGTTTGGCGAGCAACAGGCTAATGGGAAAACGGCTGCGGATTGGGAGGCTTTTACCAGCGAACAAAAGATATTTACTCCGATAGCTGACGACACAAACGTCGCTCCTACCGTGCCCGCGCAAACGAATTTGGAGGAGCCTTGGCCACCTGTTCTCGCCGATTATGAGCAATACTCGAAAGCCTACGAGGATGGTAAGGGGCTAGCTATCCCGCCGGGCTGGAAAAAGTTTTCGAATTCTGATGGCCGTAAATGGTCGGAAAAATCTGATGGAGAAGTGAAGACTGAGGGTAAGATCAAAGAGCAGCTCTATATTGGGATTTTATGCTCAGTTCTCTTTTTGGGCGCTCTGTTCCTGTTCTTACGTACGATGGGACGGGCTATGAAAGTGGACGGGGAAGGCTTCACGCCAGCGGGAGGGAAGTTCATCCCATTTGGCGACATCAGGCGCATTGATGCTCGCAAGTGGGACACTAAAGGCCTCGCCTATGTGTTCTACGAACAAAATGGGAGCGAGAAAAAAGCCAAGGTCGATGGCATGGTCTACGGTCAATTTAAGAAGGAGGAAGGAGAGCCAGCGCAAAAGCTCTACGAACGCATTTTGGCCAATTTTCAAGGGGAGTTGATCGAGCTGGCTCCCGATGAAGAGGATGAAGAAGAACGCTCCTCCGAAGAGCCCGCAGCAAATGACAACGAGGATTGATTTTCGCGATTGCCAACCTTGAGTTCCCTGCGTAAGGCTCTCTCAACACTTAAATACTGCAACCCCATGTCAGACAAAACAAACGAAGCACGCATCAAGGATATCATCGTCGAGCAACTCGGCGTGAACGAAGACCAAGTGACCACCGACGCCAAGTTGATGGAAGATTTGGGAGCGGACTCGCTCGACGCGGTCGAGTTGGTGATGGCGATTGAGGAGGAGTTCGGCATCGAGGTGCCTGACGACGAGGCCGAGAAGTTGACCTCTATGGGTGACATCCTCACCTACGTCGATAAGGCGGACGCATAGGTCTTTCAAGACACGAATCACTTTCAAAAGGTGGGTCCCTGTGGATCCGCCTTTTTTCTTTCTACTGTGCTCAAAAAATAGCCTTAAGTTGCCTTCGCCATTGCAAAAAGGCCATTGCAAAAAGGTCTGAGGCGAACGACTCTTTCCTCCTTGAAGCCTCATTCCCCGGACACCGTCCAATATGCGCTGGAGACCACCCAAGTGCTTTCCGAGCCTGATCGCAGGATCGACACCTTTGGGTCGACCCGATTCGAGTTTCAGCTTTTGAGCGAGCCCATGGATGCAGTGGGCCAAGTGAGAGTGCGGGCAGGAGATTTCGAAGCCTCTCAGCCTCAGATCATTCGCCCAGAGGGTTATCAAGAGATCGAGACGGAGGGATTCGGGGAGAACGCTAAAAAGTTTTTCGACTGGATGGAGCAGGAGGGCGAGATGCCCAAAATGCTTCAATATGGCTTTCAGTTCAAACGAAGTGATGTCACGTCGGAGCTTGTTCATGAGCCAATCGAGGCAGTCCGGGGGCGGCTTCTAGAGGCTGCTAGAGTGGAAGGGCGCCCGATGCTGGCAATCCTCGAGGGCGTGGATGACGCTTGGGAGATTTGCCTTTTGCGGTTCGCCATGGAGATGATTTCAAAGTCGCAGGGGATCAACCTCTTCGACTTCAAACGAAAGGGTCTACTCTGATTGAGGGTAGGTTGAGCAAGCATGAGATTTTCCACAATTTGCAAAGCACTGGCGGGCTTCGTCGTGCTTGCCGTGATGGCGGCGACCGCCTTTTTGGTGCATCGCTTTCAGCAAGAGCTAGCAGTGCCGGAGCTTGAGAATCAGGAGATGCTCCTAGTGTTGGAGTCCGCTAAGCTGCCTGATGTCGAGCCGGGGGATCGCGCCTCTCAGCGAGCAGCCGAATTAATTGCAACCGGGGAGTTCGAAGAAGCCAAAAAGAAGCTGCACTTCATCATCAATTTCAGCCCAGGCTCGCCAGCTGCCAAGGAAGCTCGTCGTATTCTGGGGGAAATTTATCTCGATGAGATTTTCGCGCCTGGTGAGAATAATTGGAAGAAAAAGCACGTCGTCAAGAAGGGTGAGTTTCCACTCAATTTGGCGAAAAAGTATGAGACCACGCTCGACTGCATGATGGTGGTCAATAACCTCAACCGCCTGCAGATCCACCCGGGTGACGAACTTTACATGGTCGCTCTCAACTTCAATGTCCGGATCGATTTGCGACGGAAGGCATTGACTTTGCGGCGCACTATCTCAGAGGAGCCGCGACGCGATGAGTTTGTTAAGGAGTATGAGATCGAGCGCTTCCGGTTGCCCTCGCAAAGCAAAATGATCGTGCAGACCCAGGTGAAGGATAAGAAGGGAATGGTGGGTGCGCGCAGCGTCAATACGAGCACCGACTCCTATCGCGAGTCGCAAAAAGTGATTTGGCTCGATACCCAAGGTTGGCAAATTCGCGCGATGCCTGATGACAGCGACGAGCTACCAGAAGGGAATGGATTCTTTTTGAATCGGTCCGATGTCGAAGAGCTGGCCTTGTTATTAAGGGTTGGCAATTCGGTGGAAATCATGATGGATAAAGAGGAAGAATAAACGGGGATGGAAAAGCCACTTGAATTTGAAAAGCCGATAGCGGAACTCGAGGAAGAACTAGAGGGTTTGAGGCGCAAGGCTGAAGACCAGAATCTGGATTTGGGGGCCGAAATGCAGGCTCTGCAAGAGAAGCTAGTCGGGACAAGGAAGCAGATTTACGAAAGCCTCACTCCGTGGCAACGTGTGCAAATCGCGCGTCACACCAACAGACCTTTCTTGTTAGATTACCTCGCCCATTCATTCGATGAGTTTTGCGAACTCCACGGGGATCGCATCATTGGTGACGATCGGGCTATGCCTGCAGGGCTTGCGCGTATTGGTGAACACCGCTGCGTGGTGGTGGGACATCAAAAGGGTCGTAATACTAAGGAAAATCTGGAGCACAACTTCGGGAGCGCCCATCCCGAGGGCTACCGCAAGGCGATGCGGCTGATGCATTTGGCCGAGCGTTTCAAGCTTCCCATTGTCGCGATGATCGATACTCCGGGCGCCTTTCCGGGGATTGGTGCCGAGGAGCGAAACATTGCCGAAGCGATTGCGGCAAATCTGCGGGACATGATGGCTCTCAAGGTTCCGGTGGTCGCTATCGTTTTGGGAGAAGGTGGTTCCGGTGGCGCTCTTGGTATCGGAATTGCGAATCGGGTGTTGATGATGGAAAATTCTTACTACTCGGTCATCAGTCCCGAAGGTTGTGCCGCCATTCTCTGGAAGCATCGCAAGCATGCTCCCGAGGCTGCCGAAGCCATGAAATTGGCGGCTCCTGACTTGAAGGAGTTGGGGCTGATCGACGGCGTCATTGCCGAGCCCGAGGGCGGTGCTCACCACGATCATACGGCTGCCGCCGAAAGCTTGCGGACCGAACTCCTGAAGCATTTGGATGAATTGACGAAGAAGAGCAGCGATGAACTTCGTGACGAGCGTTACCAGAAATTCCGTCACTTTGGCGTCTGGCAGGGCGAGGAACTGGCTTAGCGGCATGGCCTTGATTCAAGCAAATAACCTTCATCGCAGTTACCTTTTGGGAAAAAAGGAGCTGAAAGTCTTGCGGGGGGTGAACCTAGAGGTGGAGGCCGGTGAAAAGGTGTTTCTCTGTGGTCCTTCGGGAGCAGGGAAAACGACTTTGATGTATACCTTGGCAGGTCTGGAGCGGCCTGAGCAGGGCCAGGTGACAATTGAAGGGCGGGATATTTACACGCTGCCCGCCAAAGAGCAGGCATCCTTTCGGAACCGGACCTTAGGGTATATTTTTCAAAGCTTCTTTCTGTTGCCGGAGTTGAGCGCGTTGGAAAACGTCATGATCCCGAGCCTGATCAACGGGAAGCAAACGAGGGAGAGGGCGAAGGAGCTTTTGGAGCAAGTTGGTTTAGGCAAACGTCTGGACCATCTTCCTGCTGAGTTGAGCGGCGGTGAGCAGCAGCGAGTCGCGATCGCACGTGCCCTTTCTAATGAGCCCAAAATTATCTTCGCCGACGAACCCACCGGGAACTTGGATTCGCGTAATGGAGCTGAGGTCATGGGCCACTTGTTTGAGCTTTCTGACCGCATCGGAGCAACGCTCGTGATTGTGACCCATGACCGCGAGTTGGCGAAGACAGGCGACCGGACGCTGATCGTCTCAGACGGGGTGATCGAGTAGACCGCGAGACTTCGATAAAGCCCAGAAAAGCCCCAGCAGATTTTCGGCAAGGATTTTCGCCAAGGATTTGCCCGCCGCGGCACACGCTAGGCTTTCACCTCGAGGGTCGGGTGACCGAGTTCGTGAGCGAGCTGGTTGAAGCCATCAATCTCTTCTTGAGTGAAAAGCAAGGCATCAGCTTCGTCGGAGCGATGGCGGAACTGGGCCTCCATTTGCCCGGGGATATTCGCGTCGGGATTTCCTCGTAGAATATCAGCAAGGACATGTTTGAGGTTGTCGAGCTGATTGCGCTCCATGCCAAAATTGTTGGAGGCCAGCGCTTCCGGATGGATGACTTGGAAGTAGAAAGTCGCGGTGTTCTTTTCGCGAGGGTCTTCGGTCAAGCGGCCGCGAAGAGAAGGGAGCGAGCCCCCGATGAAGGCGGCGAGCACCTCGTTGATGAGGGAAAGTCCGTAGCCCTTGTGGGTGCCAAAGGGCAGGAGGGCGTGCACGCGATGGGGGTCGGTAGTGGGATTGCCTTCGCTATCGATAGCAGAATCTTTCGGAAGCTCTTTGCCAGAATTGCGGGCAGATTCTACGCGATACATGTCGATGTTGGAGGTGATCCAATCGACCAGCAGGGGAAAGCCAAGCGCAGGCGAGGTAGGGAAGGCCCAGGAATGAGGATTGGTGCCCAAGGTGGGGCGATTGCCTCCGAGAGGAGCGACTTCCGCGAGAGGAGAGGTGGCGTGCGTGTAGGCGATGAAGCCTCGTTCTGCAGCAGCCATTACGTAGCCAGCACCCCAGAGATAAGGAGAGGCGTTGTCGACCGCGATTTGGCCAATGCCATATTCGTTGGCCAACTCGATGGCTCGGTCAATGGCACGGTAGGCCACCGCGGGGCCGAATTTCTTGTTGGCGTTCCAAGTCTCCGAGGAAGGGAATCGTGAGGGAGCCACCTCGACCTCAGCACCAGGGATGCAACCTCCGGTCTTTGAGCCAAAGTAGTGGTCATTGTAAAGGGCGCGGAGGGCGATATGAGGCCGGACGCCGTGGCGGGCAGCTTCGGCACAAAGATAAACGCCGGGGGCGACCTCGTCTGCCTTGAAGCCGCGCTTCAAAAAGGCGGTGGCGACCAACGCATCGTGGTCTTTTCGGGAAACGGCTAGGAAGTCGGACATGGTTACTTGCCACTAGGAAAAACCCTATGGAGGCGAAACGGAAGTGCGATCTCTGGCAGAGTGTCAGCAAAGAGTGTCACAGATTGGGCTGTATTTCGCCGACTTCCAGCCTTCCGGAGCTAACCTAGGGTTGACGAGAGGTGTTCATGAGGTATGGAAACGGGCGTGAACGAAGAACTGGAAGAAGTGGTGACTGATGAGGAGGACGCTCCTGCCACAGAGGCGATCTCCGGAGAGGAAGCTCCCGACGGATCTGCCGAGGACACCGCAGCGGCGGAAATCGTGGCAGAGGAGGCCGACCCTGTGGCTGCCCTGGAGGCGGAAGTGCAGAAGTATAAAGACGAATCCCTGCGTCGTGCTGCCGAGATGGACAACTACCGCAAGCGCATGGCCAAGGAACTTGAGCAGAGTCGTAAGTTCTCCAATCAGGGTCTTTTGATGGAGCTGTTGCCCGTGCTTGATAATTTTGGGATGGGCATGCAAATGGCGGAGAAAGAACAGGGCTCCATGCTCTACCAAGGCATGTCCATGGTGCAGGGCCAGTTGGGAGAGTTTTTCGCCAGTCAGGGTGTGAAGCCCGTCGAGGTTGATGCTGGGGGCAATTTCGACCCCAATTTTCATGAGGCCGTAAGCCAGGAGGTTTCCGAAGAAGTGGAAGAGGGTAAGGTGCTTCGGGTTGTCCGGAAAGGTTATCTCATCGGGGACCGTCTCTTGCGTCCAGCCAATGTCATTGTGGCCAAAGGTGCGGAAGAGGCTGGAGAGGAGGAAGCGAAGTAAATGGCTGAGCGTGACTATTACGAAGTGCTGGGTGTTTCTAAGGGAGCCTCAGCAGCGGAGATTAAAAAGGCTTATCGCAAGAAGGCGATGAAGTTTCACCCGGACCAGAATCCGGATGATCCCCAAGCCGAGGAAAAATTTAAAGAGCTAGGCGAGGCTTACCAAGTGCTCAGTGACGAGGACAAGAAAGCAGCCTACGACCGTTACGGCCATGCCGCCTTCAAGCAAGGGGGAATGGGCGGAGGCGGTGGCGGTGGCTTTGGGGGCGGAGGATTTGGTGACCCCATGGATATTTTCTCGCAAGTCTTTGGTGGTGCCTTCGGAGGCGGGGGAGGCGGTTTCGAAGACCTCTTTGGCGGTGGCGGTGGTCGTCGCCGCGATCCTTCGGCCAAGCAGCGGGGCAGTGACCTGCGTTACGACTTGGAGATCACTTTGGAAGAAGCCGCCTCGGGTGCGGAGAAAGAACTCGAGATTGAGCGGTCCATGCCTTGCGGCACCTGCCGGTCGACAGGCTCAAAGGGCGGTGGCAGTAAACCCTGCACCACCTGTGGCGGTCGTGGGGTTGTCACCCGTCAGGCCGGGATTTTTGTCCAGCAGACCACCTGTCCGGAGTGCCGGGGCGCGGGCCAGACGATCAGCGATCCTTGTAACGATTGCCACGGCGATGGCCGGGTTGAAAAAGAGGACCGCATCAAGATTAAGATTCCACCCGGGGTGGATGATGGCATTCGCCTCCGCTCATCAGGGAATGGTGATGCAGGCCTGCGCGGAGGAGCGTCGGGAGACCTTTATGTCTTCCTACATGTTCGCGCCCACAATGTGTTCCAGCGGGAAGATGACGATCTCTTTTGTGAAGTCCCAGTGCCTTTCGCAGTGGCCGCTCTCGGAGGGGAAATTGATGTCCCGACCTTGGATGGCAAGGCTTCCATCAAGGTGCCAGCAGGCACGCAGGGAGGCACCGTTTTCCGACTTCGTGGGCGCGGAATGCCCGAGGTCGGCGGCGGTCGCAAGGGCGATTTGCACATCCAAGCCAGCGTGGAGGTTCCCACGAGTTTGGATGCAGGGCAAAAGGAAAAGCTGCGTGAGTTTGCCGAGTCGATTGGCGAGAAAAACTCTCCCATGCAAGAAGGCTTTTTGGAACGCGCCAAGAAGTTCTTCGGCAAGTAGATATCCGGGTCATGGACCGCTTTTTTCTCTCTCCTGAAGACTGGACTGCCGACGAGCTCCAGTTGGCAGGAGAAGAGGGACATCATGCGGTGCGGGTGATGCGCAAGAAGACAGGTGACAGCATCGAAGTGTTCGATGGCGAAGGCCGTTGGGCACGCGGAACGATCAAAGAGGTGGAACGGGCGCGGCTGGTGCTCGGGCTTGAAGAAGAGGGCACCTCTCAGCAGCTGAAGCCGAGCATCGAACTTGCGGTAGCCATCCCGAAAGGGAAGACGATGGACCTCTTGGTTCAGAAAGCAGTGGAGCTGGGAGTGAGCACGATTCAACCTCTTGCTACTATAAATACCGTAGTGAAGGTTGCTGCCGACGAAGCGGTGGAAAAGTCCCGGAAGTGGCAGCGGGTCGCGTTGGAGGCTTGCAAGCAGTGTGGACAGAATTTTCTACCGGAGGTAAAGACCGTTAGGCCGCTTAGTCACTATCTGCGGGAACCTAGGGAGGGAGCTTCGGTCATCGCGTCCTTGGCTCCAGGAGCGGTGCCCGTGCGGGAAAAGCTGGAGAGCGTGGCCGTTGATTGCCAGCGAGTCTCGTTTTTGGTGGGGCCAGAAGGTGATTTTGCCAAGCAAGAGATAGAGGGTGCACTGGCGGCAGGATTCGAGCCCGTATCTCTGGGCGAGATTGTTTTGCGGGTGGAGACCGCTGGTCTGTTTCTCGCTTCGGCGGCGCGCTATCGCTTCGGATGAGTTACCATCGCGGAAACTGCTTCCACGTTTTTCTTTTTAAGAAAGTAGGTCGGGTCGATTCTGACGGGTTCGTTCGAGCGCTTGTTCTTGTTTCCATTCCTCGATTTTGCCGTGGTGACCAGATAGAAGAACTTCGGGGACCTCGAGGCCACGAAACTCGTTGGGTTTGGTATATGCGGGAGCTTCTAACAATTGCGGGTCGGAGAAAGACTCGTCTTCCGGGGAGCGAGCATCTCCAAGGGCGCCGGGCAGAAGGCGGATGACCGCGTCGCAGAGGACCGCAGCCGCAAGGGCTCCGTTAGTGAGGACGTAGTCTCCGAGAGAAAGCTCCACATCGACGAGTTCGGTGATGACTCGGTGATCGACTCCCTCGTAATGTCCGCAAACGAGAATCAGATGGGGCTGGGTAGAGAACTCGCGCACGACCGCCTGCTTGAGAACCTGTCCTTGCGGGGTGAGTAAAATCACTTGCGAATCCGGCTGCCGCAGTTCCTCGATGGCTGCAAAGAGCGGCTCGGGCTTGAGCAGCATTCCCTGACCTCCGCCGCAGAGATACTCATCGGTTTTCCGGTGTTTATCCGTGGCCCAGTCCCGAAGCTGATGGGCCCTGACTTCGGCAATCCCATTCTCGCGGGCCCGCTTGATGATGCTTTCCGAAAGAGGCGCGAGCGCGATTTCGGGAAAGAGAGTGATGATATCGATGACCATGGGCGGAGGAGTTTCCCCCTGGTCGAAGACGAGGGCAACCCCCGACTTTACCACTGGCGGTAGATCGAAGGTTGGGGATTGTAGGTGAAGTCATTGACTCCGCTGGAACCTCCGGTGCAGATGTAAAGTGTTCCCAGAGGGGGGACGACGTCACCATCGCCCGCGACGTAATCAAAGCTCAGTCCAGAGACAGGATGATTGGGCAAAGTACCTGCAGGCTTTGCGAGACCCGTTTCTCGGTCGATCCCGTTGGAAACGAAGCGATCCTGGCCAAAGAGTGCCTCGGGGAGATTGGGGTAAGTGGGAGTGGTGACGTCTTCGATTTGGCAGTAGGCGCGTAGTCCCATCTGCGCGTTGCGAATCATAATCAAGGCCATTGAGCGGTCGCTTCCACGCTTCCAAGCCTTGCCTCCGACGAAGACAACGGTGATTAAACCGAGCAACACCATAATAACGACGGTGAGTTCGATCAGAGTCATGCCCTTGCGGGGAAGGAGGGGGCAATCCGATAAGTTTGTCTTCATCTTTTTGATTAGCTGATTACTATTAACTGTAGTCCATTAACATAGATTAACGATGTTTTTTATAAAAAAATTCGAAAATTTATTCTCGGGAGGAGAGAAAATCCCAGATGGCTTCAAATTGTTTTCGACTGTCGTTGTCGAAGTCTGGGAGAGGAGTTTGACCCTTCTCGTCGGCGTATCGGGGCATCTTCGTGTTCGGAGTCAGGCGGGTGGGATCATGCATCCAGCGGTAGAAAAAGCTTTTACGAAGGCGGTGGCGGGAGAGGTCGAAGTTAGGTCCCATGACCTCGAAGGCCGCTCCAGGTTCCTGATTGCCCACGCCGTGACAAGCTGTGCAGCCGAAGCCTTCCTGGCTACCGATGAGCTTCTCGCCGAGGGCAATTGAGTCGATGGCGGCTTCATTTTCCTCAGCGACTGAAGGGGCGAGACCATGTTGGGCGGCCAAGCCTTCGGCAAAAAGTTTCGGCGAGTAGTTGTCGAAGCCGGGCATGCGGGCATCGAGCCAAGGTCGGGGGCGCGGCTCGGCTTCGCCAGCGAGTAGTCCGGTGAGGGCGTCAGAGTGCAGCATTTCGCCGACATGGGTCAGACGGGGGAAGGTTTGATCGACTTTCTCGGAACTTTCAAGATGGGCGGCAAGGTGCGAGGACTGGGAATGGAGGGAGGCAAGAAGAGCGGGTTCGTCGTCTCGGGTGTGGCAGGCTGCACAACGGAGATTCTTCAACTGACGAGTGGCGAGAGAAGCCGGGGTGTCTTTTTGAAGGGAATCTAGATGCTCGTTGCGCAAAGACTCGAGCGCTTCCCCGGCTCCTTCGGGCAAGTTGAGGTGATGCCCCTCCGCTTGGTAACAAGGCGCGTCCATCCAAGGCTTTTTCACGATAGTCTCGAAGGGGGGGAGCACGGAGGAGTCGTAGGGAAGACCGGCATGGCAGGCACCACACTGCATTTTCTGAGAGAGTTCGGGACCATTTGCCGGGTCACCTTGTGGAAAAGTCTCTTCTTCATTCGCAGGAGCTTGAGCCAAGAGATAGCTGGTCAGGTTGTTCGCTTCTGCTTCGCTGAGCCGGAAGTCGGGCATTCGGGTGTGGGGAGAGAGCTGGCCAGGGTTCAGGAGAAAGTCTCGCAAAGCGGAGGGTTGATATTTCTCGGTGAGGTGGGAGAGGGGGACTCGGTTGTCGGAGGGAGCGGTGTCGTCGGGGAGACCGTGACAAGTGACGCAGGCGAGGTTGTGAAAAGCGAGCCCTCCCTCTTGCGGTGACCCTTCAATTCCGGGGGCTTTCACTCCAGTCTTCAGCGTCATGAGATAGGCTGCTAGGTCGGCTGCCTGCTGGCGTCCCTGCTCGGTATTGGGCACCAGACGGGGCATATTGGTATCGGGACGAAATTGCCGGGGATTGGCAATCCAGCGAGCAAGCCAAGGCTCTCGAAGTCGGTCTCCGGTAAGCCCTAGAATAGGTGGGATGTGGGCCAGTTCTGGCATCGATCCGGCAGCGAAGCCCTGCTTGGGTAAATGGCACTTCGCACACAGATGACGCCCAAAGAGCTCACGGCCCTGATAGGCAAGAGCATCTTTCGCAAGCAAAGGGTCGGTTTTTCCAAAGGCACGGGGAGGAATCGGTTCACGGGGAAAGGAACGCTCCTCCCAGAAGAGTTGGAAGCGTGCTTCGCCTTCTCCTGGGGACTGATACTCAAGCTGGAAGGAGTGTTCACCGGAATTGAGCCTGAGACGTTCGGACTTGGCGGTGCCCAAGGTGCCGGATTCGGAGAGCACCTCCTCGCCGTCGAGGGTCAGCTGAACGGTGCCCTGTCCTTGGAAGGAAAAATAGAGACGTTGGCGTTTTTCGAGGAGGAGAGTTCCGGAGTAGGTGACCGCAAAGGGTCCAGCGTCCAGGAGAGGAGTGGCAGGTTGGTTCTCTTCGACAAAAAGAGCGGGCAGCCGAACGAGGTGACTATCGCTGGTTTCTCCCTGTTGGTAGTTTGCCAATAGCTCGGCCCCAAGATTGTTGACGAGGACAAGCAGAAGGAGCGTGATGGTCGGTAAGGAAGGCATCATTGTAAGAAATGTTCAACAGACAGTTCCGTTTAGAAAAAGTATTGTCCTTTTGTCTCTGGCAGGATGAGCAAGGGGAGTTTACTTGCGACCAAATTCGAGGGAATCGGTCTTCTCGCCCTGTGAAAATCTCACCGCTTGGGAAAGTGAGGATTGCTCTTCGGGCTTCGACGCGATTATCCTTTCTGTCGCGGGATGGATAAAAAGAAGTCAGATAAGAAGGGGCAAAAGGGGCAGGGACCACGCTTGCAGGTGGTGCCCGAGGAAGGGCTCAAGGATGCACGGGCGATACCGAGTTCGCTGGAAGCTGAACGCGCGGTACTCTCCTCGATGCTGCAGGACCCGGTCGACCGGATTGGTCAGGCGGTGGAAGCTGGCTTGCGGTCCCACTACTTCTACCTTCCCTCGCACCAGATGCTCTATGAGCTCTTGCTGGAGCGTTCCGATGCGGGGGATGCGATTGATTTGGTACTTCTGCATCAGGTGCTCTCGGATCGGGGCCTGTTAGATTCCATTGGTGGCCCTTCCGCTTTGGTCGATCTTTCCAATGCCGCGAGTTCGGCTGCCCACTTCGAGCACTACCTCAAAATCATCCGTGACAAGTATGTTCTGCGGGCAGTGATCGAGAATGCCAATGAGTCAATCGAGGAGGCCTACGGCAATCCTCCCGAGGTGGCGGGCTTCCTAGATGACGTAGAGACCAATATTTTCAAAATCAAGGAAGACCTCGAGGTCAAGGGAGAGCCAACTATGAAGGAGTTGATTGGAGACGTGCTAGATGTCTTCGAACAGCTGGCTTCGGGTCAAAAAGGACTGGAGGGTATTTCGACTGGTTATCCTATGCTCGATGAGATGTCCAACGGCTTGAAGTCGGGAGAAATGATGATTATCGCGGCCCGGCCTTCTATGGGTAAGACCTCGTTCATGATGAACATTGTCGAGCAAATCGCCATTGACCAAAAACGACCCACACTGGTCTTTTCCTGTGAGATGTCTTCCCAGCAAATCGTGCAACGTCTCCTGTTTTCGCGTGCACGGTTCGCGCTTTCGCAAATGAAGCCAGGGTTCAAAATCACGAGAGAAGAATTGAAGCGCATCCAAAAGTCTTCCCAAGACTTGGCAGAGGCTCCGCTCTTCATCGATGACACTCCGTCCCTGCCGATTGGTGATTTACGAGCGAAGGCGCGTCGTCTCAAAAGAGAGGAAAACATCGAGCTAATTGCGGTGGACTACCTGCAGTTGATGAGATCGAACTCGAAGCAAGCGGGTGATTCTCGGGAACGGGAAATTGCAGAAATTTCTTCCGGTCTCAAGGCCATCGCCAAAGAGCTGGGGATTCCGGTCATTGTGCTGGCACAGCTCAACCGGGGGCCCGAGCAACGGGGTGGCACACCAAGGATGTCGGATTTGCGAGAATCAGGTTCGATTGAGCAAGACGCCGATATGATTGGGCTCCTCTTCCGGAAGGAGTATTACAATGACCCGACCAAAGACGATGCCGCCGAAGAGCGCGAGGCTAACGAGGGTTTGGCGCAATTGATTTTGGCAAAAAACCGGAACGGTGCCACCGGTGACATCCCGCTGCACTTCACCAAGGAGCTGATGCTCTTCGAGCCTCGGGAGTTTAACGAGGACGAGTTGGAGTAGGGGTAGAGCGCGGGGCTGCAACCAAACCCGCCAGCTCATCCCTCAAAAGCTGCGAAAACAAATTCGCTTTTTGGGGAGAAGAACGAGGACGGCAACTTGTCCTGCCTGCTTTGTCCTGCCCGCTTCTTGTGAGTCGGCAAAGACCCGCAATCCCGAAAGGTTGTTGCCTCGGGCCTAAGGTTCGAGGCTGATGAACTTGAAGGGGTGGTTGTTCAGGAGGAGCGGATTCCAATTCTGAACTTCGGGGCGAATGAGGTAGTTGGTGGTGTACCAATAGATGGGCATGACGGGAGTTTCGCCAACGAGAATACTTTCGGCTTCCGCGAGGGTCGCCATACGGGTGGGAACGTCGGCGGTGTTCTCTGCTTCCATCAAAAGGGCTTCGAAGTTCTCGGAACTCCAGCCCGTGTTGTTGTTGCCCCCGTCTTTAATCCACATCTCGAGGAAAGTGGTGGGATCGAGGTAGTCGCCAATCCAACCGCCCACCGCGAGGTCGAAGTCGGCGTCGTATTGCTTTTGGAGGTAAGTGGTCCATTCCCGCTGAATAATGCGCACGTTGATACCGAGGTTTTTTTTCCACATGGCCTGCAAGGCTTCAGCTTCGCGACGGCCGGAATCGGAATCAGTGGTGAGAATGGTGATATCAGGGAAAGAAGAAGCGGCTTTGTATCCTGATTCGGTGAGGAGCTGACGAGCCTTTTCGGCATTGAATTCGATGAGTCGAGGCGGCACATATTCACCGAAAGGAGGGACGATTCCGG
The DNA here is from genome assembly GCA_964529725.1 of uncultured Roseibacillus sp. Lineage (GTDB taxonomy): Bacteria > Verrucomicrobiota > Verrucomicrobiia > Verrucomicrobiales > Akkermansiaceae > Roseibacillus. The sequence continues at coordinate 19,676 of CAZGXV010000004.1, read as the reverse complement.
AAGCGGGAGTCTGCCCTCCTTGGAGGATTTTTTCGCAAATTGCCTGTTGGTCGATGGCGAGCGCAAAGGCGCGCCGGACCTTGGGATTGTCGAAAGGCTCGCGGCGGATGTTCGAGCGAAGGAAGCGCACCCCAACGTAGGGTTCCTGTCGGACTTCGCGCTTAAACTTCTTTTTAGCAAAAGGAATGAGTTCGGGAGGGATGGTGTAGGTGACATGGAGTTGTTCGTCACCGAACATGCGGGTCTCGGTGTAGTAGTTCGAGATGGGGAGATAGCGAATGCCATTCAGCTGAACTCTCTTGGCGTCCCAGTACTCGGGATTGCGTTCGACCTCGACGACATGGTTGGTGCGCCACTCCTTGAGCTTGAAAGGGCCGTTGGAGACGATGTTGCCAGGCTTCGTCCACGGAGAGGCAAAGGCGGTATTAATTTTCCCGTGCTTCAGGATGATGTGGCGGGGGACGGGATACCAGGTGTAGTGCTTGGTGATTTCGGGAAGAAAAGGGACGGGGCCGCGCAGGTTAATCTGCAAGGTGAAGTCATCAATGGCGGAGGCACCCACCCGGGCCTCGTCCCAGAGGTCCTGACCCGCATATTCGAGGAGGCGAGCCACCACTGCAGCCTGCACCTCAAGATTGATCGCTTCCGGCCAGACGAAGAGTTCGGGATTGGTTTGGATGGCTTGGAGCTCATCACGATTGAGACTATTGAGCCCTTTGCTGGCGAAACGAAGTTTCATTTCCTCCGGAGTCAGTTTCTCCAGCGGTGCCCTAGCTGCGTTCTGAAAAGAGACATCGGTTTGCGCGGGGAGGTAGTTGAGAACGACCTCCTTTTGTTCGGGATCGAGATCGGAGAATTTTTTACCGGAGAGAGCTGTCAGATCGAGGGCCTCGTCTCCGCCAAAGTTAGCTTGCGACAAGGTCGTCCAGTTGGAGGGGAAGTTGCTGTCGCGGGCCAACAGGATTTCGCCCCGACGATTCTTGGAGTAACTTTCTGCATTTTCGATGAAGTAAAGCATCTCGGCATACTTCGCGGGCCAGTTGGGGTCGGGGGACAAGAGACGTCGGAAGGAAAAAACGAAGTCATGCGCCGTGACCGGAATGCCGTCCGACCATTTTCCATTCGGTTGCAGATTAAAGGTCCAGGCTGTGAAGTCGTCGCTGGCCTCGTAAGAAGCGGCGGCACCCGGAAGGGCGATGCCATCATTGGAATGGTCGCCCACACAGAGGCCTTCGAAAAGGGCGCGAATAATGTTCGACTCAAGGACGCCCGAGACCAGATGAGGATCCAGCCCCTTAGGCTCGTTGGAGTTGCCGACGATGAGAATATTCTCCTCATTGGCTCTCTCGACATCACTGCGGGGATCGCAGGCGGCGAGAAGCAGGAGAACCGGCAGCAGGGCGAGTTGAACAAAGGCACGGACCATCGCGGGAAGCTTTGCAGTCGGAGCGAGGCTTGGGCAGTTTTTTTTGCGTTTCCGCAAAGTTTTGGCTGTGATTTGACAGAAGGGCAAGATGGCTGCTTGATGTCCCCGGCAGTCCCGCTAAACCAAGGGCTGACAATCGCCCCATGAAAGACTACTTCCTCCGTCGTTTGCTTTTGGTCCCGGTGACCATGCTGGGAGTGACCTTTCTTGTCTTCCTAATTACCCGGGCAGCCCCAGGTGGACCGCTGGAAAAAGCGATGATGGAAGCTCAGACCGTGAGCGAATCTGGTGGCGGCGGCGGTGGCCAGCAGCAGACCGGAGGCTTGGAAGAGGAGACCATCGAGGCCAATGAGGAAGAATTTGGTTACGACAAACCCGTCGTCATTGCCTATCTCCAGTGGCTGGGCCTTTGGTCTCGGGAGCGCTCCATCTCGAAGAGTGAGTTCTACGAGCGAGGCGAGGATAGCTTAGGCTCGGATTTAATTGAAGATGCCGAGAACGAGACCATCGTAGTCCTCAAGGGTGTGGGGCGTGAGGTCTTCGTCCGGAGAGATGAGGGGACCGCAGTGGAGTCCTACTATGTCAATAGTCCCAAGGAGTCCCTGAAAGAGAACGGCTGGCGGGTGCGCATCGAGACGCCCGATGATCGCAAGGGGCGTTGGGCGCGTCGGGAGGGGAAAAAGAAGGACCAGGCCAAGGATTATAAGCACCGGGCCGTCATCTATCAGCCTAAGCTATCGGGCGTGCTGCAAGGGGACTTCGGCGAGTCCAAGGAATTCGGCGATCCTGTTTTGAGCCTCATCAAAGCGCGCATTCCAGTAGCTTTGTATTTTGGCATTCTCACCGCCATCATCACCTACACGGTGTGCTTGCCGTTGGGTATTCTGAAAGCCATCAAACATCGCACCTTTATTGATAACGCAACTTCCGTATTAATCTTCGTCGGTTACTCAGTTCCGGGCTTTGCACTCGGCGCCCTGATGGTTGTCTATTTGGCCGCGCGGGCGGGATGGTTCCCCATGTTCGGGCTCGATTCTCCTGAACTTGCCGACCTGCCTTGGTGGGATTGGGAGCGGGTTGTTGATCGTGCCCACCACACCGTCTTGCCTCTCATTAGCTACGTGGTCGGGAGTTTTGCCTTTTTGACCATGATGATGAAAAACAGCCTCATGGACAACTTGGCCTCCGACTATGTGCGCACCGCAGTGGCGAAAGGGGTCAATTACCGACGCGCGGTCTTCAAACACGCTTTTCGCAATTCCATCATCCCGGTTGCTTCCACCTTAGGGCAGCTGATTACAATTCTCGTGAGTGGAAGCATCCTGATCGAAAGCGTCTTTGATATCCAAGGCTTCGGGTTGCTGCAGTTCCAAGCTTTGCAGGGAAGAGATACGCCAGTGATTATGGGCACTTTGACAATAGCGGCCTTCCTGTTGGTGGTAGGAAATATTTTGTCGGACCTCATCGTGGCGATGATTGATCCTCGGGTGAAATTCAATTGAGGAAAGGAAGATGGCAAAACTGGTTGGATGGATATTGATGTTGGGGGCAACGATTGCCGGAATCGGAGACTGGAATAGTTTTCGGTTGCCCACCGTGGGCTGGGCTTTTGAATTAACTCGAGAGTTGGGTATTTTAGCTCCGGCTGAATGGTACGCTGGCGGCGAACTCCCGTGGTTAGGTTGGATTTTTAACATCGGGGTGTGGGTTGCCGGTGCTTGGCTAGTCGCAAGTTTTTCGGGTTCGACCAAATTCCGCCCGCTCACCCTTCGCCGCATGCAGCGGTTTCGTGAAATCAAGCGTGGCTATTGGTCGCTGATTATTCTGCTGCTCTTCGCTTTCTTGGCTACCTTGGATTTTGTGCTCGTCGGTTCGGAGGCTTTAGCCGTGAAGCATCAGGGCAAATGGACCTTTCCCGCTTTTTCGACCACGATTTAAAAGGGCGAGGACTTTGGTCAGGAAGGAGAAGGGGCCTCTGGTCCTCCCGATTATCGAATGCTCAAGAAGGAATGGAAGAAAGCGGACTCTTCCGACAAGGTCATTCTGCCTCTCTGGCCTTATTCACCGACTGGTGATGTCATCGCTGCCTTGGCCACGCCTCTGAAGCAAGAGGGCGAAACCCTTTACGAGGGGCGCAAGAAGTTCAACGGCTACGCCTCGCAGGTTTACGATTTGGAACGCCCCGAGCTGCGGCACCTGAGCTTCCGCCATCGCGATGGTCTGCGGGATGGTCGCGCGGAGGGGTGGAACGAAAAGCAGGAGCGCATCTATGGGGCCACTTATCGGAAAGGGAAGCTGGTGCTAGGCTCGGAATCCTATTCTGGCGAAGGAACCAAGGAAGAATTTTTGGCGCAAGAAACCAGCGACCTCGTACACGTTCACTTTCAACCCGCTCCTCCCTCGCGGGACCATTGGCTGGGCACCACTTCGCAAGGCTATGATGTCATCTCCTATCTTTATGGGGGCCTGCAGGCAAACTTCCAGGCCGCCCTCGTCTACATCCCATTGGTCTATGCAATCGGGGTCTCGATTGGTCTCTTGATGGGATACTTTGGCGGCACCTTCGATTTGGTCGTGCAACGGATCATCGAGGTGCTTTCTAACATCCCTTTCTTGTTCGTGGTCATGATCATCAGTCTTTCGGTGCCACCTGGGATGAAGGAGGGTTATGGGTTATGGATCATTGTGGGGATTCTAGTGGCCTTTGGTTGGATGGGGATGACCTATCTCATGCGGACGGCCGCGCTGAAGGAAAAGTCGCGGGACTACGTGGCGGCCGCGCGAGTGATGGGGGCATCGACTCCCCGCATCTTGAGCAAGCATTTACTACCAAACTCGGTATCCATCGTCGTGACTCTCGTACCCTTTTCAGTTTCTGGTTTGGTGATGTCTTTGGCTGCTCTGGATTACCTAGGATTCGGAGTTCCTGCTCGGTATGCGACCTGGGGTAAGCTTTTGCGCGAGGGGCTTGATTATCTCTCCTCACCTTGGTTGGCGGCGACAGCCTTTTTTGCATTGGTCAGCTTGCTTATTCTAGTGACCTTCGTGGGCGAAGCCGTGCGAGAGGCTTTTGATCCAAAGAAATTCAGTTTCTATAAATAATGATGCGGTGCGCCTTTTTCCATCTTCTGTTCGCGGGAGTTCTTTCTGTCTTTGTTACTGGTTGCAAGTCTCACCAAGAGCAAGCCCAGTTAGGGCTTGATTCGGAAGCGTTCTACCAGCGCTACAACAAGAAAATTGTGGAGTGGTTGGGTGAACAAAAAGCAGAGGCGACCAAGAACATTGCCGAAAAGGAAGCAGCCTTGGCTGACGTTACCGACCCCGAGGAAAAGAAAAGAATCGAAAGCTCATTGAAGGAGCTCAATCGCGGCTTGGAGCGAACCGAGTTTCGACAAAGTCTGGGTGACTTCTTTGCCATCAAAGACCCCTCTGAAATTCCGGAAGGATTGACTTGGGAGGACGGGATGGATGCCCCCGAGATTGGCGATCCAGCAGCCACAAAAGGGGGAGTCTTTCGTTACTTCTGGCTCGCTTTTCCTCCCACCGTTCGCGAGTTTGGTTCTAACAGTAACAACGGTGCCCGCGGTGATATCTACGACCTACTGAATGTCTACTTGGTTCATTTGCATCCCGTGACGCAGGATATTATTCCTGGCATCGCGCAAGAGTGGGCCGTGTCCGAAGATGGGAAAACGGTGTTTTTCCGCATTCATCCCGATGCAAAATTCGATGACGGGCATCCCATTGAGGCCGAAGACTATCTCACCTGGGCTCGTTTGCGCCTCGCCGATCAGGTGGACAGTATTTTCTTCAAACAGGTGATTCGGGAACAGTTCGCGCAGCTGGCCACCTACGGTTCCGATGTGCTGGCGGTCACCCTTCCTGAGGCGAAGCCATTGATGGCTTACGAGTGTGGTTCTATTTCGCCTGGCGCCACTCATTTTTATGATGACTTCGGGCCTGACTTCGAAGAGCGCTATCAGTGGGTGGTTCCGCCGACTTCCTCCGCCTATCGCATGAATCCCGAAGACTTGGTCAAGGGTGAGTCCCTCACTCTCACCCGGGTGGACGACTGGTGGTTACGCGATAAGAAGTTCTATCGCCACCGCTACAATGCCGACAAATTGATGTATCGCGTGATTCGCACTCCCACCAAAGCGTGGGAACTCTTCCGCGCCGGAGAGCTGGACTACTTTGGCATCACCCTGCCGGAATACTATTACCAACGTTCGGAGATGCCGGCCGTCTTCAACGGCTATATCGAACGAACAACCTGGTATAACCAATACCCAAGAATTCCATGGGGGCTCTACTTCAATACAGCAGAACCTCCGCTCGATAACAAACTGGTGAGACGAGGGCTGGCCTATGCCACCAATTGGGAAAAGGTGATTGATATCGTCTTTCGGGGAGACTTCTCGCGACTAGATGGCTTCACCTCCGGTTACGGCGAAATCACGAATCCGGACGTGAAGGCCCGGCCCTTTTCCATCGACAAGGCCCGAGCAACCTTTGCCGAAGCTGGCTACACCAAGGAGGACAAGGACGGAATTCTCATCAACGAACAGGGGAAGCGTTTGGAAGTCTCGCTGACCTACACTGCCAGTCCAGAGCGCGCCAAGATTATGGTGATTCTCAAGGAGGAGGCAAAGAAGGCGGGCGTGAATTATATCCTCGATGGCCGGGAAGGCACCGCTTCTTACAAGAAAGTCATTTCCAAAGAGCACCAAGGCTATTTCTCAGCCTGGCAGTTCACCCCACCTACACCCGCATACTACGAGTATTTCCATTCTCGCAATGCCTATGACGAGAAGGGTAACCGCAAGGCTCAAACCAACAACGTTTTCTCCTATGCCGATGAGAGGATGGACAAGCTCACCGAAGCCTATCGCAATGCGCGCACCATGGAGGAACTCATTGCAGCGGCACACGAGATTCAGGCCATCATTGCCGAAGAGGATCTCTTCGTGCCAGGTTATACCAATGAGTTTTCTCGCGTTGCAACTTGGCGTTGGGTGCGTTGGCCCGATACTGCGGAAACCCGGTTCTCGCCGCCCTTGGCATACGTTCCCTTGGAAAGCTACTGCTACTGGATTGATGAGGAGATGAAGAATGAGACTCTGGCCGCCAAGCGAAAAGGGCAGACCTTCCTGGAAGTAGAACGGGTGGTGGAGGAGTATCGCACTCAGCCGGAGGCCAAAGCTGAGGCAGTGTCGCAACAGCAGTCTTTAAAGTTGGAAGGAGGATTGGAAGATGAGTGAGAGATTGCTGGAGATTCATGATTTGGTGACCAGTTTCCAGACCGACAACGGCTGGGTGCGGGCGGTGGATAAGGTCAGCTTCAACGTCGATGCGGGAAAGTCGGTCGGACTGGTGGGAGAATCTGGTTGTGGAAAAACAGTGACCGCTATGTCGATTGTCGATCTGCTACCGAAACCGTCGGGACACGTTTTGGAAGGAGCGGTTCTCCTAAAAGGCGAAGACTTACGCACCGTATCCGACAAGCGCTTGCGTTCGGTCCGTGGTGGCGAAGTGGGAGTGATTTTCCAAGAGCCTATGACTGCCCTGAATCCCGTCCATCGGGTCGGTAAGCAGTTGGTGGAGGTCATTCGGTTGCATAAAAAGGTGGGGGCTCGAAAGGCGCTGCAAATTGCTGTGGAGTGGTTGGAAAAGGTGGGGATTCCCGACCCAGAAAGACGAGTCATGTCCTACCCACATCAGCTTTCGGGCGGGATGCGGCAGCGGGTGATGATTGCGATGGCCTTGTGCTGCGAGCCCGACCTCGTGGTGGCGGATGAGCCGACCACTGCTTTGGATGTCACCGTGCAGGCGCAGATTTTGGAACTGTTGGAAGACATGCGGAAGGAGTTGGGAATGTCTGTTCTTCTCATCACTCATGACCTCGGCGTCATTGCCGAACAGTGTGAGGAAGTGGTCGTCATGTATGCGGGTCGAATCGTGGAAAAAGGCTTGGTGCGAGACGTCTTCACCAATCCGGCCCATGCCTACACGAAAGGATTGCTGAACTCGATTCCACGCTTGGAGAATGAGCGCAAGTCGGAGCTCAATACCATTCCAGGTCAGGTGGCTTCGATTAAGGATTTTGTGGCCGGGTGCCGGTTTTGTCAGCGCATGGGGCGGCGCAGCACGATGATTCATCGGCGCCCTCCCTATGTGGAGATTGCCAACGGCCATTGGGTGGAAGCGTGTAGAGAATGCTACGAAGGATGAGTGGCCAAAATTCAGATTCAAAGAAGAACAAGCCCTTGCTAGAGGTCAATCATCTCAAGCAGTATTTCCCAGTTCGAGGAGGGATATTTGGGAAGCAAGTGGGAGATGTCAAAGCCGTGGACGGTGTCTCCCTCACGATTGGCAAGGGTGAGACCCTAGGCCTAGTGGGGGAAAGTGGATGCGGAAAATCAACTTTAGGTAAATCTATTGTTCGATTGCTTAAGCCCACCGCGGGTAGTATTCGCTTTCAAGGAACGGACATCACTCGGATGGCGCAACCGGCCCTTCGTCCCTTGCGACAGGACTTTCAAATGGTTTTCCAAGACCCGGCGGAGTCCTTGGATTCGCGGATGAATGTGAACGAGCTGGTGGCGGAGCCTCTTGTGATTCAACGCATGGGTAACGCTCGTCAGCGCCGTCAACGGGTGAAGGAATTATTAGACCAAGTTGGACTACCAAAATCAGCTGCCCAGAAATTTCCCTTCGAGTTCAGTGGCGGACAACGGCAGCGAATTGGAATCGCAAGAGCGTTGGCAGTGAATCCAGACCTCCTCATTCTCGATGAGCCCGTCAGTGCTTTGGACGTCAGCGTGCAGGCGCAGGTGATAAACCTTTTGTTAGAACTCCAGCGTGAGTTGGGCTTAAGCTACTTATTTATCGCCCATGACCTTGCGGTTGTGAAGCATGTCAGCGATCGAGTGGCGGTGATGTATTTGGGCAAACTAGTGGAAGAGGCTGGCGCTGATGAACTCTACCAAGACCCAAAGCATGCCTACACCAAAGCCTTGTTCTCGGCGATCCCCGTGCCGGAGCCCAATAGCGGGAGGAAGCGCACGGTCCTTGAAGGAGAGGTGCCTTCCCCAATCAATCCTCCGAAAGGGAGCGCTTTTGGCAGCCGCATTAGTCACCCTGACTATGAAAAAACCATCGGAGTGGATTTGACCCCGGTAGAGATTTCGTCAGGCCATCTGGTAGCCCCGGACTTGTGTTGCCTAGAGCCCGAGGACTACGCAAAGGTCAAGCCGGAAGCATCCGTATAACACAAGGAGGGGTTCTTGCTTGGTCGGACCTCGGATATTTGAGGTCCTGACCACTTCCTTAGCTTTGCTACAAAATATCTCCGGGAGTGTAGGTAGCGGCGTCTGGGTGTTTGGCAACGAGTTCGAGAACGGTGCTGGTGAAGCGTTGGATTTGCGCGGGGGCGTTTCCAGTGTTGGTTTTGTTGGCCTCGAGAAGGCTTTTCAAGGTAGCGAGATCAAGAGGCAGTCGATCGTCGTTGGCCAGCCGTTCTAAGAGGTCGTTCTCGCGCAGACTCCTGCCTCGCAAGTCGGCAACGGTCGCAAGGGCGTGTTCCTTGATGACGTGGTGTGCGGTTTCGCGTCCCACTCCAGCTTTGACCGCAGCCATCATGATGGTGGTGGTGAGGAGGAAGGGAAGGTAGTGTTCGGTTTCCTTGGCAATGACCGCTGGATAGGTCTCCATCTGGTCAAGAACGGTTAGTAGAGTTTCGAACAAACCGTCGCAGGCAAAAAAGGCATCGGGCAGCATCACCCGACGGACGACCGAGCACGAGACATCACCCTCGTTCCATTGGTCGCCTGCTAGCGAAGAGGCCATGGTGAGATGCCCTTTCAAAATAGCGTGGAAACCATTGATGCGTTCACAAGACCGCGAGTTCATCTTGTGGGGCATTGCCGAGGAGCCAGTTTGGCCGGGGGCAAATCCTTCCGAAGCGGTCTCGTGTCCAGCCATCAGACGAAGGGTTTTGGCAAAGGACGAAGGCGAGCTTCCGAGCTCAACGAGTGCCGAAACGACGGCGAAGTCGAGAGAGCGAGGATAGACTTGGCCCACGTTTTCCCACACGTCGGGGATGCCAAGGTGAGTGGCGAGGCTTTTCTCGAGTCGCGCCACTTTATCAGAGTCGCCATCGAAGAGCGAAAGTTGGTCGAGCTGGGTGCCCACCGCGCCTTTAAGACCCCGCACGCAGTAGCTCGCAATGAGGTGCTCGAAGCGCATATGGGCATCAATGAGTTCTTCCCCGAACATGGCAAGGCGTTTGCCAAAGGTTGTCGTTTGGGCGGCGACGTTGTGGGTGCGCGCGGTGATCACGGTTTCGCCATGCTCGGTGGCCAGCTTGGCCAAGCGGGCGAGGGCGGCCACGGTTTTCTCGCGCATTAGCAGCAGAGAACGGTAAACTTGGAGCTGCTCCACGTTCTCGGTCAGGTCACGCGAGGTCATTCCTTTATGCAACTGCTCGTGACCAGCGAGATCGTTGAACTCCTCAATGCGGGCTTTAACATCGTGGCGGGTGATGCGCTCGCGGGCATCGATGGCTTCGAGGTTGATCTGGTTTTTGACGGATTCGTAGGCGGCGAGGGCTTCGTCAGGGATGTCGAGGCCGAGGTCTTTTTGGGCGCGGGCGACAGCGAGCCAAAGTTCGCGTTCGAGCAAAATGCGGCCTTCAGGCGACCAGATATCTTTAAGGGCGGGTGAGGCGTAGCGTTCGGCGAGGACGTTTGGAATCATGTGCAGCGAGAGTTTGGACAGGATTTACGGGATTGAACAGGATTTCGAAAGAGGCTGACGGTCCTTTTCTCACCAAGTCGCGTTCAATGAGAAACAAACAAAAAAACAGCACAAAACAGTGAATTGCGTTGGGGGTGGGTGACGTTATACTTTTGCAGTGCCAAAAGAATACCAGTGGGAAAATACCGGCTACGATGTCCGCTCCGGAGGGGGCGGGGGCATGGGCTATGGCTTTTCAGTCTTGGTTTCAGTAATTGTCGGCGTCGCTCTCTTCTCCGGATTGATTCTTGGAATGAGGGAACTGAAGGTCTGGCTGGGCATCATTGAGCCCATCGAAATCAAGAGTAAGGCTTTCAACTTGGAGCAGGTCGAAATCTCGTCGGAGCCCTTGCCCGAAAAGGAGGACGAAATCATCGTTCCGGATACCTCGGACGCTACTGAGCTCCTCGCGGAGGTGGAAGAGCTTATCCCCGAGTTGGACAATACGGAGTTGGATATTTCGCCGGAAATCATGCAGCCCGAGGTGGCCTTGGAGGCAAGTATCCCTCTGGACTCGGGGGAAGAATTTGGGGAATTATTGGAACCAGTGGCAGCTCCCGAGGTGGATCATGTTTTGGATCAAATCGGCCGCACCGAGAATCTTTTCCAAGAAGCGGCCACGGGCCAAATTATGGTGGAGGAGGGTTCCGTGAAGGCGGACATTGTGGACCCCGACGAATATCTCAAGGACATGGCGAGTCAGGGGAGCGGAGGGCTTTCTGAAGATGGCCTGCCTTCTGGTTATGCCAGCATCGATGGTCTCTTACGGATGGCGACTGGTGAATTGAGCCGGAGCCGGGCTGCCTTGCCGAGTGACTTATTGTTCGAGTATGACAGCGCGCAGTTACGAGAGACTGCACGCTTGGGTTTGATGAAGCTGGCAATGCTCATCGACCGAAACCCGGAGATGTATTGTATTCTTGAGGGGCATTCGGACTTGTTCGGCGACAGCGGCTATAATTTGAACTTGTCGCGTCAGAGGGCGCAGGCGGTAAAAAGTTGGTTAGTGGATTCGATGCGACTCGATGGTGAGCGTATTATCGTGCGTGCTTATGGCAGCACGCAACCCAAGGTGATGGCGGGTTCCATTGAGGAACAGGCCATCAATCGTCGGGTCGATATTCTCATGCGCAAAAATTTGCCAGCAGAGCTGACCCTACAAGTTGAGGAACGTCCGCCCACTCCTCCAGTTCTGCCAGCTGAACGAAAGCCTTTGCGAGCCTTGCCGGTGGATGATTTACCAGCTGCCCCCAACACTCCGGTGGAGCCAATCGTGCCTGTTGCCGAAGACGATGGCCCCAAGCCCCTACGAGCTTTGCCAGTAGACTAGGCTGGGAGCGCGGAGCACCAGCTCCGCCTCTTTTAAAGCTCAAACGATAACAGGCGAGGCTAGGGCATCGTGTGCCGACGGTCTTGACGCAGGAAAGCTGATGGCGAAGACTGCGCCTGTGCGCACTTTGCCTTTGGTGGAAAAACCTGATGGGATTCTAGCTTTCGATTTCGATGGCACCATGCACTGGTCGGAGCATCGGCCTCCGGTTGACTACCGACTCATTGAGTGGATTGAGTTTTTGCGAGAGCGTCGCCAAATGATTTGGGGGGTCTGCACTGGGCGTTCAATGATGCATTTATTGGAAGGGCTTTCGGATGCAATGCCGTTTTTACCCGACTTCGTGGTCGCGCGTGAGCGTGAAATCTACTTTCCCAATCGCTTCGGAAGGTTTGTTGCTGATCGGGAGTGGAACAAAAAGTGCGACCGCGACCACAAGAAGCTATTTAAGAAAATCAGAAAAGAGCTGAAGGCCGTGCGGAGCTATGTGGAGGAGGTTGCCAAAGGAGAGTGGGTGGAAGTCGAGGGGGATTTAGCCGGGGTGGTGCTGCCAAACGAGGACGAAATGCCAGGTCTGTTAGAAGAGGTGACGCGACTTTGCGGAGGCTGTGCCAACCTGGGATACGAGCGAAATACAGTTTATCTCCGCTTTAGCCATACTGATTACGGCAAGGGCCCGGCTCTCAAAGAAATTGCGCAAAGGGTTGGCTCTTCTCCGGAAAATGTTGTCGCTGCGGGCGATAACTTCAACGACCTTACGATGTTGCAAGAGGAAATTACCGCGTGGCCGGTTTGTCCGGGTAATGCGGTGCCAGAGGTCAAGGAGAGGGTAAGAGAGTGCGGCGGAGTGGTAGGGAGTTCGCCCGCAAGTGTTGGGATAGTAGAAGCTTTTGAGGAGATTTTTGTCGGGTAACGAAATTTTCGAACCTGGCACTCCAACAAGAGAGCTGACTCCCACTCAACGCAACTGGAGTGACGGACTAAAGCGAGAGTCACAGGCCGAAAATTAGACCTCGCCTCCTGGGAGCTTACGCGAATTTGAGTCGTTCGTCCTCGGCGAGAATCTTGGTGAGATTGTCCCAGCCGTCGGCGGTCTGAAGATTGAAGACTTGGAAGTAAAGACCAACCACCTTAGGGTCGAACATCTCTAACAAGCGGTCGATGGTAGCAGCCAGCTTCTCGTCATCAAGAGTCTCAGGAAGGTCGCCGACCACTTGGCCGTTGCCGTCGTGCTCAATGTCCATCCGGTCGCAGAAGGTGCGGAGTAAGTCTTGATGACCCTTCATGAACCAAACTTGGAGCAAGTGCTCGCCCACCAAATCCTGTGTTTTGAGCTTCAGGATTTTGTGCATGAACGCAATTTGGTCGTCGACAGACTTTTTCTGCAAAAAGACGAGTCGCAGATTACGAGCCTGCCCAAGAGAGGAGAGGGTGGTCTTGTAGAGATTGCGTTCTTCGGTGCGCATCCAGCGGAACAGGTCGGCGATGACCGCAGGGTCGATTTCTTGGTAGATTTGATGAGCTTTCACAGGAATTGTCGTGCGGGGAGAATTGCTTGGGCGAGGTAGGGGATGCAAGCGCGAAAGCGGCTCATTAGGCGGGCAATGTGGTCTCGCGCAACACACGTTTTTTCAACGCTTTCTCGCGATGGTTCCGCTAGAGTGGGTGCATGAGCGAATCCGAACCTATTTCCAAGTCCAGCGAGCCAGCCGAGACTCCGGAGTCTCGCCGCCGGGGCCCCTTCTCTTTCTTCGCAGGTTTGGCTCTGCTGGTGGCAGTGGCGGGTGCGGTGTGGTGGTTTGTCATGGTCAAGCCTGCCCAGAGCGTGGCGGAATCGACCATTGCGAAGGTGGAGAAGTTCTTCGGCGGTCTTCTAGGAAACAGGGGAACGGTGACGAGATTGGATTCTTCTTCGATCCTGAAGGTGACCGACGTGGGAGAGTTGGCCTTGATGGAGTTCGATATGAAAGTGAACAAGGAGATCGAGAGTGAAGCGGTCGTCATTGGACCGTTGACCTCGAAAAAGCGTCTCCGCATGGAGGGGCGCTTTAAGGTGAAGATTGGTTACGATATTACCAACGGGCTTGCGGTAGGCTACGATGAGGATGGCAAGGCTTTGCTGCAAGGTTTGGGCGAACCCCAAGTTCTTTCGGCGGAAATGGAGTCGGTAAAGACTGTGGAAGACAAAAGCGGTATTTGGAACAAGGTCGATGGAGAAGATCGCGATGAACTCGTCAATCAACTGCGGTTACAGGCAATCCGTGACGTGAAGGAGAGCGGCATGTTGCAGCAGATGGACGGCCTCATGCAGCAGAATATGAAAGCTCTCTTGGGGGTGGACGATATTCGGATCGAGATGGATTTTCGGGAGGAAGTCTTGCCGTAGGCAGGCAAGGGTGCTCTCTCTTGTGAGCTGAAGAAATGGTGATGACTCCGATTCAACTCATTGAACTCATGGCGGTGGTAACCGCTGCCATCTACGGTATTTTACTCGCGGTTCGGAGCGGGCTCGACTTGACCGGAATGTTCGCAGTCTCGTTCGCGGCCGCTTTTGGAGGAGGAACTCTCCGGGACCTGTGCCTCAATCGGTCACCGCTGTTTTGGCTGGAGGCTTCCCACTATCCGGTCATTGTCTTCTTCATCTCATTGGGAGCGGTTGCGGTGCCGAAGCTGGTTTTGCGGATGGAGAAGTATTTACTCTATCCAGATGCCTTGGGTATGGGTTTGTTTGCGGTCGCCGGGGCCGCCATTGCCCTAGACTCGGGGACGACCTTCTTTCTGGCAGCCCTTTTTGGGGTGATGACGGGGACCTTCGGCGGGGTGGTGGCGGAGATTGTCTGCAATCGCATTCCGGCAACCTTCCGACCGGGAACTCCACTTAACATCACTTGTTGTTTTGTAGGTGCTTGGGTGTTTTTAGGTGCATTGTCTTGGGGGATGCCAAGAACGGGAGCGATGGCCCTTGGAGTAGCGGTGGTGACGGTGATGCGGATTTTTTCCGTGAAAAAGAACTGGACCTTAGGGAGACTGAACCGCTTCTCTAAAGAAGTAGAGGAGTGAAATTGGTGCTCAGTTTGTTGACGCCATTCCCTTGGGTTTTTCGATGGAGAAACCAAGGCCGCACACTCACGGACGAAAGGGCAGCTCAAAAATCTTACTCAGGAAAAAGCAACCTCGATTTCTGGATCCTATCCATCCTATCCATCTTGGTCCCGTTCTTCCGAACTTTTTAGCAGAAAAATCTCCCTAGCTCTCGACCTCAAACACCGTGCCAGTGAAAGCACTACCTACTCCTCTTTACCGTGACAAGACTTGAACTTTTTGCCGGAGCCACAAGGACAATCGTCATTACGACCAACCTTAACGGTCGGGCGTCGCTTGGGTAGATTGAGTTTGAGCTCTGGCTTGTTAGGCTTGATGTCGCCAGCGTTGGTGCTGACCGAGAGGTTGCTTTGGGCGACCTGACCGGGCGTTGGTGCCGTGCCACCCAACTGCATGGGAAGGTTTTGCAGGAACTGCTCGTAGGCGTCGAGGTTAGTGGTAGACCGGAAGAGGTTGCCGAGGGCTTCTTCCTCGATGTTGGCCATGAGTTCTTCGAAGAGCTTATAGGCCTCGTTCTTATACTCCACGAGTGGGTCTTTCTGACCTTGCGCGCGCAGGCTGATGCCGTCACGCAGGGAATCCATGTTGTAGAGATGTTGTTGCCACTGGCGGTCGATAGCGACGAGGATAATCTGGCGCTCAAGGTCGTCGAGGGCTTGGGGAACTTCGTGGGTGACTTTCAGCTCGTAGGCTTGCTTCACTTTTTCTAACAGGAAGTCCGAAATTTCGTCGACTGACTTTTCCTCGAACTTCACCTCGTCACGGTCCAGGCGAAGGGGGAAGGTGGTGTTAACCCAGCCAATGAGCTCCACAAGGTCAGAAGCTCCTTCATCACGTTGATTGTAGTAGAAATCCACCTTGTCCGGAATGACCTTGTCGATGACTTCGTAAAGAAGCTCGCGCGGGTCTTCGGAGGTGAGAACCTCATTGCGATAGCCGTAGACGACTTCACGCTGATTGTTCATGACGTCGTCAAAATCGAGAACATACTTCCGTTGGCGGTAACGGTGCTGCTCGACCCGCTTTTGGGCGGTTTCGACTGAGCGATTGAGCCACTTGTGCTCGAGGGCTTCTCCCTCTTCCATACCGAAGCGTTCCATCATGTTGGTCATGCGGTCGGCAGCGGCAAAGTTGCGCATGAGGTCATCCTCGAAGGAGATGTAGAACTGAGACATGCCGGGGTCGCCCTGGCGAGAGCATCGGCCGCGCAGCTGGCGATCAATGCGGCGCGATTCGTGACGCTCGGTGCCGAGGACAAAGAGTCCACCGGCATCGGGCACCCCTTCACCGAGTTTGATGTCGGTGCCTCGCCCTGCCATGTTGGTTGCTACCGTGACGGAGCCCTTTTGTCCGGCGGCTTGTACGATTTCGGCTTCTTGGCGGTGGAATTTGGCGTTGAGAACCTTGTGGTTAATCTTCGCCTTCTTCAAAAGGCGAGAAAGGTTTTCGGAAGATTCGACGGAGGCTGTTCCGCAGAGGACGGGCTGCCCTTTTTCGTTCGCCTCCTTGATTTTGGCAATGACTGCATTTTCCTTTTCGCGACGGGTCTTGAAGACTTGGTCGTTTAGGTCTTCTCGCTGGTTGGGCTTGTTGGTCGGGATGGGAAGAACGTCGAGATTGTAGATGTCCTTAAACTCCGCGGCCTCGGTCTCGGCTGTTCCGGTCATGCCTGCCAACTTGAGATAGAGGCGGAAGTAGTTCTGGATGGTGATGGTAGCGTAGGTCTGGGTCTCGGCTTCGATTTCGCAATTTTCCTTCGCTTCGACAGCTTGGTGAAGCCCGTCCGACCAGCGACGGCCGGGCATCTCGCGTCCGGTGTTTTCATCGACGATGACCACCTTGTTGTTCTGGACGACATACTCGACGTCTTTTTCGTAAATGCAGTAGGCTTTGAGCAACTGCGAGATGACGTGCATCTTCTCGCCTTGTTCATCGAGCTTAACGGTCACTTCCTCCTTCAAGCGCGCGCGGGTGTCATCGTCGATGTCGAGCTTGGCATCGATGTCAGCATAGGCTCCGGCTAGGTCGGGGAGGACAAAGGATTCTGGATCGTCAGGAGAGAGAAACTCGCGCGCCATTTCCATCAAATCCGCATCGTGAGCTTTCTCGTCGATGGTGTAGTAAAGTTCTTCCTTGGCGGCGTAGAGGTCCTTCTTTTGCGCGTCCTGATACATCGCGAGCTCGGCTTTCTCAATAATGCGGCGGACATCGGGATCCTCCATGAAGCGCATGAGCTGAGGGTTGCGCGGCTGGGCGAGCTTGAGCTTGAACAAGGTGCGCCCGGCTTCCTCGGGTTCGTTGTCGTCGAGCTGTTTCTGGGCCGTCGTGGCCAGCTCGTTGCAGAGGCTGTTTTGCTTCTTCACCAAGCCCTCGATCAGGCCCTTGTATTGGACATACTTCTCGGTGGAAGTGGCCACCGTGGAAGGTCCAGAGATGATGAGAGGGGTTCGGGCTTCGTCGATGAGGATGGAGTCTACCTCATCAATGATCGCAAAGTAGTGGCCACGCTGAACCTGCTGGCTACTAGATGTTGCCATCCCGTTGTCGCGCAGGTAGTCGAAACCAAACTCCGCGTTGGTGCCGTAGGTGATGTCGCAACCGTAATGGTCGCGGCGTTCCTGTGGTGGCTGCGCATTCTGGATACAGCCCACGGTCAGGCCGAGGTAGCGGTAGAGAGAGCCCATCCACTCGGAGTCCCGGCGCGCCAAGTAATCGTTCACCGTGATGACGTGCACGCCCATGCCAGTGAGGGCGTTGAGGTAGACGGGAAGGGTAGCCACGAGGGTCTTACCTTCACCGGTTTGCATCTCGGCAATGATTCCGCGATGCAGCCCGATACCACCAACAAGCTGAACATCGAAGTGAACCATTTCCCAAAGAATCTCTTGGTCCGCGACATTGATGGTGGTCCCGCACATGCGGCGGGCACCGTTTTTGACGACGGCGTAAGCTTCGGGAAGAATCTCTTCGAGGTACTTTTCGCGCAGCTTGGGGAACTGGTCTTCAATTTCGCGAAAGGCTTCTTTAGCCTCTTCGATGGAGGCTGCAGTGGCGGCAACTTGAGGGAGATTTGGGAACTCGGGACGGAGAGCCTCGATACGCTTGGAGACCATCTCGGCCAACTCCGCCAAAGCCTCAGTATCGAGCTGCTCGATGGTGCGCTTGGTCGGGGTGTGCAAAGGCAGAAAGCGGTGCAGCTTTTCCTGCCAGCCACGAGTTTTCTCAACGAGGATCGACTCCGGCTCAGTTTGGAGAGCTTCTTCGATTTCGTTGATGCGGGCCGCGATGGGGCGAAGTCGTTTCACTTCGCGCTGGTTCTTAGTCCCGACGATTTTTTGGAGAGTCCACTTGAGCATGAGATTGTTGCGATGCGCTTAAACGCGGACTCATACACAGGGAGAGCCTACTAGGCAAGGGAGGCTTGCGCCCTATCTTCTGCAAATTGGGCAGGTTTTTTGGCAGGGGGAAATGCGGGCTCGCGAGGATCGGAATGCTAGCGAATAAGCCGAATGTTGAAAGGGATGCGATGCCAAAGCCCCTTGTTGGCCTCGATACAGGCGAGAATGTCGAAGATAAAGAAAACCAGCATGACGGGGAAGTAGAGTAGAAACCCAATGCCAAAGGTCACGATTGCGATGACCAGAAGAGGGATGGAGATGATAAAGACGGTGAGCATGAAGTTGACCGCTTCCTTGCCGTGATGATCGACGAAACGGGACTCGTCCTTTTTGACCAACCACAGGATGAGCGGACCAAGAAACCCGGTCAGGATACCAAGCAAATGAATGAGCATCGCCATCGTCCGCTCCTCTTGGCTAGGAGAATAAGGAGCGTGCGGATTGTCTGGATGTGCCACCAGTTGATTGGGCAAACCGGGAGGAGGTTGCAGGTGCTGCGGCGGCGATGATGATTCCCGGGATTCGTCCATGCCGGAATTGTAGGGAAAAACGGGCGTTTGGCGAGGTCGGAGACGTAGCTGATGCTTCCAGCGGTAGTCCGTCTCTGAGGCTTCTAGCCGCAGTTTTTTGAAAGTAAGAGCTTGGTTTCAGTCAATTGTGATCCGTAGAAAAAAATTTCAAACCGGACTTGCCCCCAGATGGGCCAAAGACGGACTGCCGCTGGATGACCATGCCTTTGAGTCGGCTTTCTGCTCCAGATGAAGCCCGAAATCGCCGATATTTGACTCCGCCAAGAACTTGCGGGCGAAGAAGCACCCGCTCTCAGCGATTTGCGCGACCGCAGGTTGGGAGATATGACCGTATTCGTGGGGATGGGCTTGCCCTGGGTCGAAGCGTTTCCAAGTGGTGGCCCGGTTGGCGACGTGCTGTCTCGGGTTCCGTCCTTTCAGGGAAAGCAGGGTGGCAAAATAACATTCATCGGGGGCGAACATGTCTTCAAAAGACGCGGTGTGGTCGCTCTTGGTCACGCAGAGGGCGTCTTCTCTGCTGAGCAACATCCACTGCTGTTGGAAGTAGGCCAGTTCCTTGCGGATACTCTGCAACTTCTCCAGCCGCTGGGCTTTCAAAATATCGCGCTTCCGCATCTCGGCCCAAGGCTCGTAACGCATGCGCGAACGGGGGTCGAGTTGCAGGCTGTAGCTCAAATCCGCGAAAGGACGGACCGGGACACAGGATTCCGAAACCAACATGAAATGGGTCGCTGATTGGTCTTCGAGACCGGCTTGCAAAAGCTCGAGGGTGGCCCGGACGAGAGAAATGTCGGCCCAAGCTGTTTCGACTTGTTCGGAAATGAGGTTCTCTTTCAGAAGAGAAGTCTCGGCTAATTCGTCTTGTTCTTTAACATGGGCAAAGACCCTGGCCTGCTCACCCGCTGATTGCAGGTAGTCCTGCCAGACCGCAGGATGGTTCAACTCTCCCCGGGTGAGAAAGAGGAAGGCGACCTTCGGAGGAGCAGACAGTTCTTCGCTCACCTCGGCAATTTCCTCCTCCTCCTCAGGCAACGGAAATTCAATGCGATCCCCTTCCGGAACAAGCGTTTCGTCCCGTCCCTGCACCTCATCTT
>CAZGXV010000003.1:65067-93552 GCA_964529725.1 uncultured Roseibacillus sp. | reverse complement strand
CGATGAGTTTGAATTCTTAAATCTGATTCATCCCATCCATCCTGGTCTCATTTCAACGAATTTTTCCTAGTTTGATCGCTTTGAAAGAGAGAGCCAAACTCCGACCTTGACCTTCCTACCGCGTGATTCATCTTAGTAGTGAAAACTAGGGAACAGTTGTGGACAGCGATTTACTACATACCGAAAAGATATTGGCGGACCGGAAGACTTTCTTTTTAGACCTCAAAGAGAACGCGCGTGGACGAGTGGTGAAGATAACCGAAGACGTGGGAGGCAACCGCGACACCATCATGGTTCCAGCGGAGATCCTCGGCGATTTCATTGCCGCTTTGAGTGACATCAAAGCGACCAACGATAGTCAGTAGGCAACGCTCAAGTGAGTCGCGCGCTACTTACTTTCCTACTGCTGGCAACTGTCTCAGGTTTGCAAGCTGAACCTGCTGAAAGTGGCACAGTCGAGGCGGACTCCTACGAAGACCAGATCGAGCAGGGGCACGTCGCAAATCGCTTCGAAGAATGGATCGAGGGCGCTGCTTTTTCGAAAGCTTATCTCTTCAATTGCGAAGCAGGAGAAGGCCCCCTTTTTGCGGATGGGAAATGGCATCCGGGTGTCTTACCGAACTACACAAGAAAGCTTTCAAAAGCCCAGCATGAGCGTTTGCAAAACGCCCTAGTGGGAATTCATCGTAAGTATTTAGGGGCTCTTTGTTACAATCCCCATCACGGTTTTGTGTTTTACAGTGAACAGGGAAAATACTTAGGACATATCGAATTGTGTTTCATGTGCTCCACAAGCAGAAGGTATCCCGAACATGGTCTCTCAAGACACTGGGACCTCATTGAGCTCAAGAAAATTGTGACCGGGTTAGCGATGCCCACTCATTCACACCCGAGTATTTGGCGCAAATTTTTCGCTGGCGAAGCTATCGAGAAACCGAAGCCATAACGCAGCCAAGTGCTATGGCCGCCTTCAACCGCCGCTCTTCACATTCCAAAAGACAGTCAGCTCTCAGGCGTAACGATTTGTTCGCTTCTTCCGCTTATTCATTCTCTCTGAGCCCGCAATGAGTAATCTGTGAAAATCTCTAAAATCTGTGGTTCAGTATCTCAGCCTTCATCCCCCAGCTACAGAGTCCTTCAAATCTGTTCTTCCAGCTGCTCATTTTAAAGTCTCCTGAGAGGGCGCGAAAAGCCGATCGTTACCTTTTCTGAGTTCCAAAAGCTGAGTTCCAAAAGCCACGGATTCAATCGAGCGACGTTCCAGCAAGGAGTGAAAGTGACGATGCCAATAGGAGGGGCGGAGCTGGTGCTCCACGCTCCCGGAGTCTCTTAACGGAGGCGGCCGGATTGGCACTCTTGCTGCCTAAAAGTCGAAAAGATGGGAGATTTCACGACGTGGGATTGACTAATTCGGAGCCTTCCTTCGTTTTAAGACTAAGAAATGATGAAAAGTTGGTCTTTGATTGCGATGGCGGGAGCCTTGTTGGGAGCCGTCTCCTGTAGTCCGGTGGGTGGACCTCTAGCGAGGGGAGCGGCTCCTTCGGGTGGAGCAAGGGCAGTTTCGCAAGGGGGAGGAGGGGGGGCCGCCTTGGCTGGAACAGCTGGTTCGAACGCGCGGCTAACAAGCGGCGAACTCCGGCAATTACGTGAGCAACGTGAGGGAGTCGAGAACGAGCGACTCATTCGCTCAGGCAGTGGAGGGCAGACCGGGGGAAGATGGAACGGCAGCACGCCAGGGCCGAATCGAGAGGCACCCTTCGATGAGTCTAATCTGCCTCCTTTGCCACCATTGAGAACCGACTACCAGTATGCCCTTCCAGTGCCCGGGCGTAATGGCTGGGTCTACAATCCTTATACCAATCGACCAGTGGATGTACGGGGAGTGGAATCAGGACGGCTGATTTACGACGAGCGCGATCCGGAGAACCGGAACGAAGATGGGACGTTGAAGCCAGTGGCGGAGATGCCGAATAAGTTCCGAGTACCTTAGGGCGAGAGAAGCCGGGGCTCATCAAAACATCCAATCCCTCCTATCTATCTTGGTCCCTACTTGGTCGCCCTGTGGGGTCGGTCGCAGGTCAGCGCTCTTAGTGAGAGAGGTCGTAGTTAGAGACCCAGCTCCTTAAGTTTGGGCTCAATGGCTTCGGCCCAGAGCTGGTAGCTGCCAGCATTGAGGTGGAGGGAATCTGGCATGATGCTTTTGGAGAGAACGCCTTTTTCATCGAGAAAGACGTCGCCGATGTCGAGGAAGTGCACGCGTTCGGTGCCATCGAGTTTGGTAATGTGCTCGTTGATGGCGACATTGATTTTACGAAAAGGATTGTCAGGCTGTTCACCACAGGGAAAAACACCGAGGAGTAAGATTTCAGCTTTGGGACAACGGGCGCGCACGTCAGAGACAACGCGGGAAATACCTTCCGCTGTTTCGCTAGCGTCCTGTTGGCTTTGACAAGTGTTGTTGGTGCCAATCATGATGACGACCACTTTGGCACTTTGCTGGTTTCGCAGATTGCCGTTGTTGAGGCGGTAGAGAACGTGTTCGGTGCGGTCACCGGAGAAGCCAAGGTTGAGCGCGTTACGGCTTCCATAGTAGTTCTGCCAAGCCGCCTTCCCGGCTTCCTCCCAACCCTGGGTGATGGAGTCGCCGATGAAGATGAGCTCGTGTTTATTACTGGCAGCTTGTTTGTTCTTGGCCTGATGACGTTTCTTCCACCAGCCCTGTTCAAGCCGATCGACCGGAAGGACTGCAGAGTGAGCGCGGTTATCGACCCGGGATTTTTCTAAGTTTTCCTTCATGTCCTCAAAAATTTCGTGGTAGGCAGGATCGTCATGGACGGACTTCATCTCCTGGGGATCGTTGACGAGGTCGAAGAGATTGTATTCGCCGGTTTCGGAGTAGAACATGAGCTTAAAGTGCTCGGTGCGAATGCCGTCGTGGGCGGTCACCTGATGGACAGGCTCGCCATAGTATCGGTAGTAGAGTTGGTCGCGCCACTCGTCTCCCGCTTGGCCTGAATTCCTGAGCAAGGGCACAAGAGAGTGGCCCTGAATATCGGAGGGAATCTCGGCACCGGCGAGGTCGAGGAAGGTGGGAGCATAGTCAATGTTTTGAATGAGCGACTGACTAGTAGAACCTGGCTTGATGACTCCCGGCCAGCGAATGAGGAACGGCATCTTGAAGGATTCTTCGAACATCCAGCGCTTGTCATACCAGCCATGCTCGCCGAGGTAGAAGCCTTGGTCGGAGGAATAGATCACAATAGTATTGTCCGCGAGACCGCTTGCTTCCAGTTCGTCGAGTATGATGCCGATGCCTTCATCCATGGAGCGAATGGACCGGAGATAGTCCTTGAGGTAGCGCTGATATTTCCAGCGTGTGATGGCTTGGTCATCCAGCTGGCCTGACTTCATTTGTTTAATGAAGGCCTGATTTTTAGGTTCATAAGCGGCGTCCCAAGCTTTCTTCTGCTCGTCGTTCATGCGTAGGTATTCGCCATTCTTCATGCGGTTGCCAAAATGTTCGGGGAAGAGGTTTTCGCCATGGAACTTCATGTCGTGGCTCCAATACATATCTTTAGCGATGCTCATGGTCTGCTCCTGGAGCGTCTTGCTACGGTTGGCATAGTTGTCGAAAAGAGTGTCGGGCTCGGGGAAGGTGACTTCATCGAAGAGGGTGAGATGTCGTTCAGCGGGAGCCCAGTTGCGATGGGGTGCCTTGTATTGAGCCATAATTAGGAAGGGCTCTTGGCTGCCTTTGACCTTCTCTAACTGGTTGAGAGTAATGCTGGTGACGACATCGTTGCAGTGGCCTTGATAGCGCCTCATCTCCCCATCCATTTGCTTGAGGTCTGGGTTGTAGTAAGAGCCTTGGCCGGGAAGGACCTCCCAGTGGTCAAAGCCGACCGGATCGGTGCCAAGATGCCACTTGCCAATCAGGGCGGTGCGGTAGCCAGCCTTTTGCATGAGGACAGGGAAAGTCTGCTGATGGCCATCGAATTGGTAACCGTTCCCGAGGAAGCCGTTGAGGTGGGAGTGTTTGCCCGTGAGAATGCTGGCGCGGGACGGTCCGCAGATAGAATTTGTGCAAAAGCTCTTTTCAAACAAAAGTCCTTCCTGAGCGATGCGGTCGATGGAGGGAGTGGGGGCGAGCTCATCAAGGATGCCACCGGGGTAAGCTGAGATGGCCTGGCAGGCGTGGTCATCCGAAAAGAGAAACAGGATGTTGGGGCGCTTTTCGGCAAGCCCCGCAGTGGCAGCAAGGGCGAGGCCAAGAAGTGAACAAAGGAAGAGGCGCATTCCCCAGCCTACGAAGTCAGGGGATGATTCCTAGCAGGTTTTTGCCAGTCTTCCCGACTTGGGTTTCCGACACTTTGGGATTATGACTTGGGCTATGAACTCGAATGGCGAAGAGATTTCTTTGGAAAAATTGGCAGAAGCGGCGATCGCGATTCGCGGAAAAGCGCATGCGCCCTATTCGAACTTCCACGTCGGGGCTGCGGTTTTGGACAGTGAGGGGCGGACTCATCTCGGGGTGAATGTGGAGAATGCGGCCTACCCTAATGGGATTTGCGCGGAGACAGCAGCGATTGCAGCTATGGTAGCACAGGGCGGTAGTCGGATTAAGGCCATCGCGGTTGTGGGAGGCGGGGAAGGACTGTGCACCCCTTGCGGGGGATGCCGACAACGGATTCGCGAGTTTGGGAACGAGAAAACTCCGGTCGCGATTGCTGGCCCGGAAGGATTGCGAAAGGTCATGACCTTGGGCGAATTGCTGCCCGAGAGTTTTGGGCCTGAGAATCTGACCTAGAAGCAGTCCCGGACTCGAGGTCGTCTCCGTCGCTCATGGGTTCAAGTTCAGGCTTGGGTTCTTTGTTCGCTGGCAACGACCATTTGAGAGGGCTTCCAACTGGAGACTGTCTTTGTAATCGCCAAGCTCGCTCTCTTTGCTAATTTCGCGACTATGGAAGCAGTATTTGTCATTCTTCTCGTGATTGTCGGGTTGGTTGTTCTGGTCGGTATTTGGCTCATTGCGCAGTATAACGGCCTCGTTGGTTCTCGGAATCGTTACCGCAATGGATTCGCCCAAATCGATGTGCAGCTCAAGCGTCGCCACGACCTCATCCCGAATCTAGTCGAGACCGCCAAGAGCTTTATGAAGCATGAGCGCGAGACTTTAGAAGCGGTGATTGAGGCTCGCAATGCGGCGGAAAGCGCCCGCTCAGGCGCCAGCCCCGAAAGCGCGGAAGCGGTGACCGCTCTCGGGGTCGCGGAAGGCGGTTTGGGTGGCTCACTGGGACGGCTCTTTGCTCTCAGCGAGGCTTATCCCGAACTTAAGTCGAACGAGAACATGCTGCAGCTACAAGAGGAGCTGACTAGTACCGAAAACAAGGTCGGTTTTTCGCGGCAGGCCTATAATGATGCGGTGACGAGCTACAACACCAAGCGGGAAAGCTTCCCCACCAGCTTCATCGCCAACATGTTCAACTTTGGCCCGGCGGTTCTCTTCGAAGTCAGCGAGCCCGAGCAGCGCGACCGCGTCGATGTCAAGTTCGACTAAGAAGGGGGGTCTTCGCGATTGAGAATCAGATTTTATTCTTTCGTGGTCGGTTAGATTCGGAAGACTTTTAGAATCATGGATTTTTTTGAAGCACAAGACGACGCACGTAAGAAGACGAGGTGGTTGCTCGCTCTCTTTCTTCTGTGTGTGCTCGGCGTTGTTCTCTCCATTGGGTTGTTGTCGTGGGGGATTGGTGTCCTCGGCGGGGCTGGTCTTCCGCTGGAGTTCTGTGTGCTCATTGCCGTTGGTTCGGGTGGGCTTGTCTTTCTTTCCAGTGGTTTCAAGGCCATCCAGCTGCGCGGCGGTGGGGGAGTGGTGGCTCGGGACTTGGGCGGGCGTTTAGTCGACCCTTCCACTACCGAAACCCATGAACGTAAGTTGCTCAATGTGGTGGAAGAGATGGCGATTGCCTCCGGTCTGCCCGTGCCCCAGGTCTATGTGATGGATAACGAAGAGGGCATCAATGCCTTCGCGGCCGGGACCGAACCAGGCAATGCTGCCATTGGAGTGACCCGGGGTTGCATGATGCGACTTTCGCGCTCGGAGCTGCAAGGGGTGGTGGCCCATGAATTCTCTCACATCTTGAATGGTGACATGAGACTGAACATGCGTCTCATCGGCTGGATATTCGGTCTCGTGGTTTTGTCTATTCTCGGGCGGGGGCTTTTGGAAAGTCTCCGTTTTGTGCGCGTAGGTGGCAGCAACCGCGACAACAACGGCGGTGGTGCCATCTTGCTAGCTATCCTGGCAGTGGGTTTGGGGCTGATCATCATTGGAGGTATCGGGGTCTTCTTCGCCCGTCTCCTGCAGGCGGCAGTTTCCCGTCAGCGCGAATACTTGGCCGATGCCTCAGCGGTGCAGTTCACCCGCGAGCCTGATGGCTTGGCGGGCGCACTCAAAAAGATTGGTAGCAAGGGGTCGAAAATCGAGACCGCAAAAGCCTCGGAAGCCAGTCATTGTTTTTTTGCGGACGGCGGCTTGTTCGCTTTTGGCTTCGCGACTCATCCTCCCCTTGCGCTGCGCATTGGGAGGATTCAAAAAGATTGGGACGGCAAGTTTGCGGATGGGTCCTTGCCGCCTATCGCCGAAAAACCGAATCCTCAACCCAGTGGCTCGGATGCGCGCATGTCAGGCTTTGCGACGGGAACCGCCTTGAGTGATTCCGAGCGGGTGAGTCATGCCCGTGGTCGGCAAATCCACGAAAACATCCCAGCGGAATGGCAGCAAGCGGTCCATCATCGCGAGGAGGCCCAAGCTCTCGTCTTCGGTTTGTTGCTTGCTCAAGACTTGAGGATGAGGCGTGGCGAGGTGGCGCTTTTAAAAAGAGATGCTGGGGACGCAGCTGCGGAACTGGCTTTGCGTTGGCAGGAAGAGTTGGGCGAGTCGCACTCGGCACGGAAGATTGCCCTCATCGATTTGGCGGTGCCGACCCTCCGCAATCTATCGCGGCCCGAATACGACCGTTTTGTCGCCATCACCCGGGAGCTGATTGGCAGTGATGGCCGCGTCGATGTCTTTGAGTATATGTTGCAACGATTGATTGAACATCACTTGGAAGGCCACTTCGGGTGGAGGGGGATTCCACGCATCCGCTATCATCAGTTGCGAGATTTGGCAGCAGAGGCCGTCCTGCTGGTGTCTTCCTTCGCTCACTTGAATCCTGATGCACAAGCAGCCTTTGACCAAGGAGCAAGCGGCTTAGAGGTCTCCGGAGGAGGGCTCATGACTGCTGAGCAGATTTCCCTCAATGAAATTAATGCCGCCCTCGAGCGTTTGGAGGTGGCTTCTCCTCTCGTCAAGCGGGAGATCTTACAGGCCTGTGCTCGGGCTGTCGCCAGCGATGGTGAGTTGTCGAGCCGTGAGGCCGAGCTTCTGAGGGCGATGGCCGATAGCATTGGCTGTGCGATTCCTCCGTGGGTGGAAGAATTGAAGGAAGCAGCTTAGCATTGCGGGTGAAGGGCGCCTTCGGTGACTCTTTTACGTGACAAGTGCGGGAAAGAAGCGTTCCTTCTCGAGAGATGACTCTCACGCTTAAGACGTTTCTTGTGGTCTCCGGCCTCGCTGGTTTGGCCTCGGCGGTCGATTCCAACCAAAATGGAATGAGCGATGTCTGGGAGAGTCTTTACCCTCAAGCTGCAGGTTTGCCGGAAGGAGATCCTGATGGGGATGGTCGGACTAACTTGGAAGAGTCTCTCGCGTGGACAGACCCTGGTGACCCGGATTCGCGCCATGATTTGGAGTTGGGGGAGATTTCCGGCGTCGAGATTGCCGTCAGCCAGGGGACCGAAGAGCAGATTCGATACGATATTTTAAGTTCGTTGGATTTGTTAGCATGGACTCGGGAGACGCAATTGATTGGCAACGGGGAAGTGCAGTCCGAGAATGTGGAAGCCGCCCCCGAGCGAAAATTTTTCAAGGGATTGACCAAGCCTAGCCTCAATAATGATTACGATTCCCTGAGCGATCTGGAGGAAAAAATTGTCGGCACCCATCCCCGTCTCACCGACACCGATGGCGACGGGGTCAATGATGATGTCGAGTTTACCAACGGGACCGATCCTCTCGTCAAAGCGGATAGCGATAATGATGGCCTGTCCGACGACTTTGAGCGCGTGATTATTCTCGATGATCCCGCCGACAATATCGCGACGCTCGCGGATGTTCTACCGGGCGATGACTATGACGACGACTCCGTCTCCAACCAGGAAGAGTACGATGCCGGGAGTTCGCCCATCGTCCCCGTGAAAAACATCGTCTTCTGCATCACCGAAGACCAGAGTTACCATCTCGGCCACTTCGGCACCGTTGGCTTGCCGACGCCAAACTTGGACCAGCTTTGCAGAGATGGCGTTGTTTTCAAAAGAGGCTTCACGCTCTCGCCCGTGTGCAGTCCGTCCAAAATGGCAATTCTCACCGGAGCTTATCCCCACACTAATGCGGGCGTGGACAACGTGCCGAACTACGGGGTGGACTTTCCTCTCCCAAGTCCGCTGAACGCCGCCAATGACCCTTCGAATCTGTCGCGAAGCGGCGTTCATGAAGACTTGCCAACTTTGGTGAATATTCTCAATGAGAACGGCATCTTCACTGCTGTCTCGTCCAAGACTCACACCCAGCCCGTTCGGAAATTTCAGTGGCAGCAAGGCTACGGTAACTTGAACACGACTCGCACACCAGCGGGCTCGGTGGGAGTGATGAATGATGTCGTTGCAGATGCCGGAGACCGACCATTCTTCTTTTGGTTCAATATTGCAGCCCCTCATTTGCCCTTTCCAAGTCAGTTGATCCAAAACGGAGTTTGGGACGCGGACGGCGGATTGGTGGGCGATGGCGGAGCCACCAACATCGACGCCAATGCTATTGAGGTGCTTCCCTTTTACCCAGATGTCCCTGCGGTGAGGCAGGACATCGCGGACTACTATGGCAACATAGCGACTATTGATACCGTCGTTGATGCCGTTCTCGATCGGTTGACGGAGCTTGGCATTCGCGAGGAGACCCTCGTCATCTACACCTCGGACCACGGCATTGGCACACATCGGGCCAAGCAAAGCGTTTATGGTGCGGGCTTGCATGTGCCGTTCATTTTCGAAGGGAAAGATGTCTCGGGAGGTCGCGAAATCTCGGAGCCGGTCTCTCACCTAGACTTGGCGCCTACCATTCTTGATTTCTGGAACATTCCCCGTCCCTCTCACATGTTGGGGGAATCCTTGCTACCTATTCTCGCGGGTGCCAGCGACTTGCCGAACAGAGATACCGTACTGACCGCAGCCCACGAGAAATACAATGGACGCGCGGTCTGTGACGGGCGCTTCTACTACATTGAGAATATTACTAAGCCTTCTTCCTCAACTGGATTTGTGATGCCTAACGAAGCCTTGAACCAAGACCAGTGGAAAGCCGGGCCGCCTTGGTTCAATCGCATCTATGACGCCACTGTGGCGGCGCAAAACACTCATCCGGCCGCGTTCGAGTTTCTCAATCAGATCGTGAACGGAACGACGATGCCAGACGTGGAGCTCTACGATATGGATAACGATCTCTGGATGGTGAACAACCTCGCGGAGGACCCCGAGTATCGCTCGGTCATCGACAGATTAAAGCCCGAGCTGGAGCGGTGGCGCCGCGTGACCGAGGACTACAATGTTGATAGTGGCGAGATTGTCCGCCGAACGCGCGAACTCTATTTCGATCCCAATCCCACGGTCACTTTGGATGCCACGAATGGTCTTGATGCCTTCGACTATGTTGATGGGCCTTTGGACGGGGAGCCGGATTGGGTGACCTTAACGGCAGGCAATGGAGGAGCGGTAGCGCAAGTAGTCTCGGGAGTGGTGGAAGCTGCGGGCGGGCCTTATACTCTCACCGAGAATCAACGCTACGAAGCAAGGACCGACGGCACCTTCACCCTCTCCGTAGATGTAGGCTTTTCCGCTATGGGCGTGGCTGCAGGGGTGGCCTTTGACATCCAGCCCAATAGCGAAGGCGGATTCGACTATTGGCAGGCTCTTCTCAAGGATGGTCGCTCGGCTGCGGGAGGGAGTGGAATCGACGTTATCGTGCAACGAATCGAAGGGAGCCTGACGCAAGTGTCACGGGTCCTGACGATGAATGATTTGGGGGACTATCCCAACGGGTTTGCCTTGGCGCCGAGTGAGTTTTTTAAAGTAGCTTTAGCGGGCGAGGAGGGGGGGACAGCCATCGACCTCGTCATTGAGAACCCGGATGGTTCGGTGTATTTCTCGCTCGCCGGGTTGGACTTGGGTATGGCAGTCACTCCCGGCTCCGGCGTGGGCATCACGACTTGGTCATCGGGCTCAGCCGTCTTTGATAACTTTGGTTACACCTTTCCAGTATCGGGGGCGAACGTGAGTGACGACTTTGAGACAGGCTCTGGCAACCTCAATGATGATGCTCTTTGGACCACTGAGTTGTTCGGAAATGGTGGAGGAGATTTCGCGCTTGTGCCCGATGCAATTGCTAGCGGCACAGCGGTGGATGCTCCTGCCGGACCAGTAGTCGTGGCAAGTCATGATGCGTCCGCGCTGCCTGCGGGGCAGAGCTTCACCGCGAGGGTGAAAACAGGTTTCTCAAACACGGGCATCTTCGGTGGATTATTCTTCGGGGCAACTGGGAACGGTGACGGCTACGCGCTCATGCTGGGTGATTCCGCGACCGCAAATGCTGCCGTCAATAATCGCACCTTCAAGCTTGCAAGAATCCAGATCGGTAGTCTCAGCAACGTGCTCTTTCCCGCAGCAA
Organism: uncultured Roseibacillus sp.; assembly: GCA_964529725.1. GTDB lineage: Bacteria > Verrucomicrobiota > Verrucomicrobiia > Verrucomicrobiales > Akkermansiaceae > Roseibacillus. Next base: position 82,733 of record CAZGXV010000003.1, on the reverse strand, counting down.
ACTCGCTGCCTCTCGTGGTGAGAGACCGCTACTATGAAGTCCTTGTGAGTGGGAGCGCGGGATCGGCCATGATAACGTATGCCATCACCGACCTGACGACCTCGACGGTGATCGCTTCTGGAACGACCACCTTGCCGGGGGTGATAGCGGCGGGAAGCCGTTTCGGGATCGTGGCCAACTCCTCGAACAACTCGACCTTCGACGATTTCGAAGTGGTCTTTCAGCCCTAGGCAAGCCGTGGAGGAGATATTCCCGCTGTGAGGGGATGTTGCACGAATTGCGATTTGTAATTCCGAGTGCGCGGGATGAGTCTGGCGCAGTGATTTCGGTTTCGGAAGAGGGGCTCGGTGGAGCTTGGTTAGCAGAGGAGATGCAGAGCGTCTTTTCCGCAGAGGGACGTCTGTCTTCATCATCGGACTTCGAGTATCGTCCCGAACAGCAGCAAATGGCGGTCGCCGTTGCCGAGGCTTTGGCCGGGGAGAGCTGCGGGGCGGTTGAGGCGGGCACGGGGGTGGGAAAGAGCTTGGCCTACCTTCTGCCAGCCGTTCGCTACGCCATCGAGACTGGGCGGAAGGCCATCATCTCCACCCACACTATCAACCTGCAAGAGCAATTGGTGCGGAAGGACTTACCCTTGGTGAAAAATTTGGTCCCGGGCGACTGGGATGCAGTGCTCTTAAAGGGGCGTGGCAATTACCTTTGCCCCATGCGCTTGCGGCGCGCCTGGGAGCAACAGGGCGACCTGTTTGGTCAGGATGAGGCTTCGGAATTGAAACGTATTTGGGATTGGGCGGAAGGGACCAAGGAGGGGACTTTGAGTGACCTCGACTTTCAGCCTTCACACAAGGTCTGGGCACAGGTTTGCAGCGAGTCCCAAATCTGTACGCAGCGATTCTGCGGAGCGAAGGGGAACTGCTTTTTTCAACAGGCGTGGAAGCGGGCTGGTGAGGCCCGGGTGCTGGTGGTCAATCATACCTTGTTCTTTGCGCTCGCAGATTTGGATGGTCTGTTAGAGCCGGGGGGCGAGGACGGTGGTTTTCTTTTTCCCCGTGATTTCGTGGTCTTCGATGAGGCCCATACTCTCGAGAATGTGGCTGCTAGCCAGCTCGGGATTCGATTAGCGGAGGGCGGAATGCGGTTCGATCTGCAGCGCCTTTACAACCCGAGATCGCGTAAGGGGATTCTGCGCGCGATGCAGGACGTCACTGCCATCTCAGGCGTCGAGCGAGTCTTCGAGGAGATGGGGGAGTTTTTTCAAATGGTAGGGCAGGTGGTGGACTTCAAGGGCGAGTCCCGTGAGAGCCGGGTGCGGCACGCGGGTTTGGTGCCCAACAACCTCGCGGAGCCCTTACGGGAATTGTGGACGCGCTTGGAAGAAATGGCGGAGGGGATGGAGAAAGAGAGCGCTAGTCGGGGGGAGCTCTTGGATGGGGTGAGGAGGTTGCGGGAGGCTCACGGAGCCATCCGGATGTTCCTTGATCAGGAAGATGAAGAAAGCGTCTATTGGGTGGAGCGGGGAGGCACCAACCGCGAGGCCATCACGCTACGGTCGGCACCAGTGCAAGTAGCAGACCGCTTGCGCGAGAGCTTGTTTGGCCGCGGGAAACCCGTGGTCCTAACGAGTGCTACCCTCGGGACCGGCGACCAAAACTTGAGCTATTTTCGAAACCGTTTGGGAGCCGAAAGCTCGCGCCCGGTCCTGATTGGAAGCCCGTTTGATTACCGCAAGCAGATGCAGGTCTATGTGGCAAAGGGCATGCCGGAGCCTTCTCATCCCAAGTTCGCTGATGAGATTCCCCGTTGGGTCGAGCACTTTGTTCGGGAGACCGATGGGAAGGCTTTCGTCTTGTTTACCAGCTACGGCCTTCTTCGGAAAACAGCGGAAGCGATGCGCCCGTTTTTCAAGCGGGAGGGGATTCAATTGTTGGTGCAGGGGGAGGGGATGCCGAGGCACCAGATGGTGACCGCTTTTCGCGAGGATGTGCACAGCGTCTTGTTCGGGACGGATTCCTTTTGGACTGGGGTCGATGTGCCAGGTGAGGCCTTGAGCAATGTCATCGTGACGAGGTTGCCCTTCGCGGTGCCCGAACATCCCGTGATTGCATCCCGCATCGAGGCTATTGAAGCCTCGGGTGGCAATCCCTTCATGGATTATTCTGTCCCGGAGGCTGTGGTCAAGTTGCGTCAGGGAGTGGGTCGTCTCATCCGTTCCGCAAAAGACAAAGGCATCGTGGCTATTCTGGACAACCGGGTCGTGACCAAGCGCTATGGCCGCATTTTCATCGAGGCTCTTCCGCGGGAAGCGCGGGTAGAGTTCGTAGATGAGATTTGAAGAACGGAAAATCCTCTGGCGAATCCTCTGGTGAAGGGGGCTCTCGAATGCTCAAGGCGCCTTGACCGAAGGTGTGTGAGCGATGACCTCCTTCAGAAGGCGGGCCGGCCACTGTCCGGGGGCGGTGGGCTCTTGTCCCAGATAGCCGTAGTTGAGAAGAGAGCCGCGCTGGGCTGCGAGAACGCGGGAAACCGGTCCGTAGGGCCCCATACCCATCAGAGAAAAGGGCAATTCGCCCATATCGGCGAGCAGGGACTCAAAGAGGGTCAGATCGACGGGGTCTTTGAGAGTGACTGCGCTTTTGGCAACATCGGCCTTGGCCGCTTGGGCTCGGGTCAGGGTCTCGATTGTTGCGAGATGATCGAAACCAGTGAAGTTGTGGTTGGAGAGCACGACTTTTGCTCCCTGCGACCGAGCCTCGCCGAGGAGGAGGTCGTAGTTGGCAGCGTTGGCAAACTCCACATCGACAGCGGACGCGAATGGCAGCAGTGCGTGAAGTCGCTCAACACGTTCCTCGAAGGACAAATCGTTGAGCCCTCCCTCCAGCGGATCACGAGCGGTGATCAGCAGGGGAATGATGGGCTGATGGCGCGCTGCGAAATCCAGCACGGCTTCGCTGGCGCCAAGAGAATCAAGCCGCAACTCGATGACGTCGGCGTCTTGTAGAGTGAAATTTTTGGTGAGCGCATTTTCATCTGTAATGGCACCGACAGTGAGCGGGTGGGCGGAAAAATTGAGCACGGGCGAGAGCTTTTAACGAAAGGGGAGGGAAAGCGAGCGCAAGTTTGTGAATGCACCATGTGAATACGATTTTTAATGAGAGAATTTTTGCAAGATTTCTGCTCGCCAAGCGACGAGGGAACCCCCTAGGTTTTACGAAACTCGCTTCCATCTTTTATGTCATCAAACTCACTCAAGAAACTCATCGCTCTTTTCGCAGGATTCTGTTTTTTCGCCACCGGAGCAGTGGCCCAACAGGTGAAGGTGACCGCCGACAAGCCTGAGTTCGATGACCTGCCTTCGCCTGAAATTGGAGGCAATACTGGGAAGAAGAAGTGGGACCCGAAAGATTGGTTGGAAGCTGAAGTCAAGCTCGAGCTCGAAGCCAAACCCGAGCCCGAGGACAAGTATGTCGATGGTCTTACTATCCGCTGGTTCGTGGCCGTCGAGGACCCTGCAGGCAAGGGTTATTTCCTTCTCGAGAAGGAAGTGAATTATGTAAACATTCCCGTCGGCGAAGAGGTCCATGCTTCCGTCTATCTCTCACCCTCCACTATTAAGCGTCTGACGGGCGGTGAGCGAGCGGGTAAGAGCGCAGTCTGGGGCGTCGCTGGCGAAGTTTCCTTCAATGGAAGCAAGGTTGCCGAGTTCAGCTCCAAATCGACCAAAGAGTGGTGGCGTTCTTCCAAGCTTTCCCGCAGTGATAAATTTCCTCTCATGAGCAAAGGTGAAACTCCCTTCAAATTTTTGTGGTGGGACCGCTACTTGCAAGAGGAGGAAAGCCGTCGCTAGTCCGGTTGAGGCACGGCATCAAATTTTGGATTTTTTCCGCTCCGGGCATCTGGAGCAACTAACAGAAGACCCCACAACACACACCTATGGCTGACTCGCAGTCGACTATCGCACTCAATATTGGTTCGCAGCGCATCTCGATGGCTGCCTTTTCTCCCAAAAAAGGAGGAGGACTGACTCTCAAGAAGTATCAGGAGATCGACATCCTGGCTGATCCGGCTGCCGAAGGCATGCGAAACGCGGAAGTGCGTGGCGCCGTGGCCCAGCTGGCCAAGTCGCTCAAGACTGGCAAAGACAAGGTTCGCGCCAGTGTCCCCGGTCACTCCGTGATTACCAAATTCGTGAAGCTGCCGCCAATCGACAGCGACGATCTTACTGAGTTGGTGACCATGGAAGCCCAGCAGCAAATCCCTTTCCCCTTGGACGAAGGTGCCTGGGATTGGGCGGCGGTTGATGGGGGTGGCATCGAAAAGGAGGTTCTTATCGTCGCGATTCGTCAGGAAGTCCTCGACGATATCAGTGAGTCGGTCTCCGGCGCGGGCTTGAGCCTCAAGGAAGTAGATTCTGCTCCTACTGCACTCTTCAACGCTTTCCGTTACAACTACCCTGATGTGAATGAGCCCGTTCTTCTGGTTGATATCGGTGCTAAGTCCACTGAACTCATTTACATCGAAGGGAAGAAAATATTCATCCAAGGGGTGAACTCTCCCGGAACGACTGGCGCGAGTCTGACCTCTGCCATTGCGAAGGAATTCGGAGTGAGCTTTCCTGAAGCGGAGGCGCACAAGGTCGGCAGCGGTGTCGTTAGTCTCGGTAGCACCGAAGGTATGGATGAAGGAACTGCCGCTCTTGCCTCCTTTATTCGTAACGCGGTGAATCGTCTTCCTGGTGAGATTTCTCGCCGGACCAATTTCTATCGCTCGCAGCAGGGTGGAAATGCTCCCACCAAGGTCTATGTCGCGGGCGGTGGCGCCAACCTTGGCTACCTCGTTGATTTTCTGCAGGAAAAGCTCTCTTTACCGGTCGAGCCCTTCAATCCGCTGCGTCGGGTCGGAGTCGCCGACGAGTCTTTGACTGCCAAAGCTCATCAACTCGGCGAGCTTGTTGGTTTGGCCGTGGAAGGTGCTGGTAAGGCGGAAGTTCACATCGACCTCGTCCCGACTTCAGTGGGTGCCGAGCGTCAAAGCGCGAAGCGCAAGCCTTGGTTGCTCGCTGCTTCGGGAATCTTGCTCGCGGGCCTTGGGGCCTGGGCGGGAACCAAATTCGTTGCTGCTGGGAATGCGGAAGCGAAGTTGGGTGAACTCACCGAACGTCAGGAAGAACTCGCACCCTTCGCCGGAAAGCTCCGCAATTGGGGCGGGGCTGTCGAAGAAATTGAGTTTATCGGCGCGGAATACGCCGATTATCAGGTGAGCCGCAGCGCTTGGGTCGGGATGCTCAACGAGCTGCGCGGCTACTTCGCCAGCGATACAGTCTGGGTCACGGAAGTGAGACCTTATGTGAACTACGTGCCCGGCGATGCTGACTCTGGAAAATCTTATGCCAAAGGCGGTTTTGAGCGTCTGGCATTTGCTGAATCCTTCATCGATCCCAAGAGCAAGGAAGGAAAGAACGTCGATGTCCCCATGGTCAATGCCATTCGTCTGGACGGCTTCTGGCGTTCAGGTGTCGATGGCAAGGACCACCGCGCCGTGAACGAAATTCTTGAGCGCATCAAGTCTGGGGTGAAGGCCGCTAACGATGCCGTTGCCGATGATGAGAGTGACGTGCCCTTGGAGCCGGATACTTACTTTGTTTTGGACAAGGAAGACCCGGACTCTGGCGACTACTTGCCGCTTTCGGATCCTGAGATTTTGACAAACAACAACACCACACTCGCGGAGGAAACCTACGGTGCTCCTTTCACGATGATTCTGCCGCTAAGGGAGCCTATCCCGTTTGCAGAAGTGACTAAGGGAAAGAACCTCTAACGAATTTTTTGGAATAGAATGAAGGAAAACGGATTTGCAATTGGATTGCTCATTGGAACGCTCGTGATTGGTGGCGGCCTCGTCGCTCTCGGTCTCCAGCAGGGTAAGCGCTACGCGGGACTCCAAGCGGAATACAGCGACATCAAAGGTGAAGTTGAGCGGATGGCTCGGGTGGAGCCTTTCCCTAATCAAGAAAACCTCGAAGAGCGGGAAAAGGAAGTGAAAGCCTTTCGCGGCAAGGTCGAAGGACTTCAGAACGCGATGCAGGGCTTCCGCCCCGAAAACTTGGAAAAGATTTCGCCCTCGGAGTTCCAAAACCGTCTCGTTACGAAGACTGCCGCCATCAAGGAACTCTTTGCTGAGAAGGATATCAGCGTTCCCGAGCAGTTTGCCTTTGGCATGGAATCTTACCTCGACGGCTTGGCCAACCCCGATGCGACAGCCAAGTTGAACTATCAGCTCGAAGCCTCTGACTGGCTCTTTCGCCAACTGGCAGAGAAGGGAGCTTATGAGATCCGGAACGTGGTTCGGGAAGCTCTCCCCTCGGAATCCGGTCAAGTCTGGAGTGATGTTTACGAGGAGAATCGGGAAGACATTCCTCTCGCTCAAAGCATGCCCATGGAAGTCATTTTCTTGGCTGATGAAGCCGCTGCAAACGAGTTCATCAATCAATTGGTTTCATCCAAGGATTACTTCTTTGCAGTCGATTCTGTTCGGATCAGTAACGAGAACACCTCCGCTCCTGTCCGTGCGCAGTCCGGTCTCGAAGAAATGGACGAGGAGGAAGAAGAAGACGGCGGTGGAGGCGGTTTCGGTGGTTTCGGAGATTTCGACTTTGACGACGGCGAAGAAGAAGAAGCAGAAGCTGAGGAAGAAGTCGTCGAGGAAGAGGAAGCAGAAGTCGTCGATAGCGGTCTCATTCTTGGACAAATTGCGGGGCGCGAAGGGGTCTACATTGGCCTTCAGATTCGTCTCCTTCTTTTCGGTGACCCGATTGAACTGCCCGAAATTAACTAAAACTCACACTCGCACATGAAAGATAAATACGAAAAAGTTCTCTTGGGTGTCGCGGCCCTCATTGCCGTCGCGATGATTGCTCTGGGCGTGATGAAGCTCGGAGCGGTAGAAGAAGATTTTCCGACGACTTCGGAACGACCACAAGATGCACCTCCCATCGAGACTGAGGCTTTGGTCAATACGGCAGCTACCACTCTCACCACCCCGGTTTATTTGGACCAACAACGGACTCCGGATGGGCGCGAGGTGAAGTCCTTTACGGCGACCAACCTCTTCGTCCGCAAAGGAAGCGACGATCCTCCTTTGGATATCGATCATCCCAAGACTCCTCCAGTTCACCCACCCATCCCTAACAAGTGGTGGTTCAAGAATGGTATGGCCGAGGAAATCGGTTATGGCGATGGCCCTCAGCGGGACTTCGATGGCGACGGATTCTCAAATATCGAAGAGTTTGAAGAAAAGACCAATCCCAACGACAAAAACAGCTTCCCATCCTTGTTTGCCAAATTGAAGGTGGCGAGCATCGACAAAGAGCAATGGTATTTGCGTTTCTCAGACTTTGGTGGTGGCGCGTTGAGCTTCCGCATCGAAGGAACAGCCGATAAGGGCACCCGCAAGGTCGAGAATCGGATGAGAGGCGGAAAAGCCATTCCTCCCGGTGAGACTTTCTTCGATGAAGAGCCCTTCAAAGGCCGTTTTAAGTTTGTGGAAACCTTCGAGAAAGAAGTGCGTAACATTCCTAAGACCTTCGCCCGCATCGAAGATCAAAAGCCAGGCAAAGCCGGCAAGGTTTACGAAATACCTTCTGGTGGTCACCGGACTTTCCAAGATGATTTCTCGGCCCGCCTTTACCTAGACACCCCCGACCTTCGCGATGAGAAATTCGAGATCGAAGAAGGAATGTCCTTCGCGCTTCCTTACGACAAGGATGCGGCGGAGAAGCCCTACACTCTCAAAGAGATTCGCGGAGACGGAAGCAGTGCGCTTCTGCTCTGGGAGAACAACGGCGATCCTAAGGAGATCGAATTAAAAGTTGAAAACTAGAAAAATTAGCTTCTTCCGAAAAATAGACTTCACAAACCCCCTCCTTTTGAGGGACTCTACACCACACCAAATCATGCAGCACACCACAACGCGCTTCCACGCAGGATTACTGGCACTGGCCTTTGCGGCCGCGCCTCTTTCCTACAGCTCAGGCCAAAGCCTGCTCGCTCAAGAAAGAATCCGCCGCGAAGCCGCGACAGAACAAGCCGTCGATCTCCTCATGGAAGGTCGTAAGTCCTATGCTTCCAAAGATTACGAAGAGGCCGTCCGTCTCTACCGGGAGGCGCTCAATACTCTTCCTTTTGGTCCCAAGACCGAAGTGAAGCGAAATGAAATCACTGCTCACCTCGCGGATGGGAGTGTTGCCTTGGCGCAGCAGTATCGCCGCACCGGTAAGTATGATGAGGCGAAAGGTTTGTTGAATGACGTCTTGGTGGTGGATCCTGAACGCTTTCAGGCTCAGAAGTCGCTCGAGTATTTCGATGACCCGATTCGCACCAACCCTTCTCTCACTCACGAGCATGCCCAGAACGTCGACGAAGTTCGTCGTCTCCTCTACAAGGGCGAAGGCTTCTATAATCTCGCTGATTACGACAAGGCTGAGATGCAGTTTCATGCTGTTCTCCGCATCGACCCCTACAACAAGGCTGCACGCCGTTGGTTGGAGAGATGTGCTGCCATTAAGTCTGATTACTATCGGGCTGCCTACGACCACACCCGGGCTCAACTTCTCATGGAAGTCGATAAGGCTTGGGAATTGACCGTTCCTTCGCTCGCGCAACAGGCTGATTTCGGTGTTGGTCCCGCGCAACAAGGTGATCGCCGCTCGATTACGATTACTAACAAGCTGCAGAACATCATTATTCCAAGAGTTGATTTTGCAGACACCCCTCTCGATGAGGCAATGGAGTATCTCACTCAGAAGTCCATTGAACTCGATACCGATCCTGATCCTTCTCGCAAGGGAATCAACTTTGTTATCGAAAAGGGCAATGTTTCCGGCGGTGCTGCTGGTGTTGACGAGGACTTGGGCGGTGGTGGCCTCCTTTTGGGAGACGACCCCAGCAACAAGAAGATTGATGTTCTCCGCTTGCGGAACGTCCCTCTTGCTACTGCTCTCGAGTATGTCTGTAACAAGACCGGTCTCCGTTATCGTGTTGACGAATACGCAGTGACCCTCCTGCCTATTGGCAGCGAAGGAAGTGCCGATCTCGTAACTCGCACTTGGAGTGTTCCCCCAACTTTCCAGAGCGACATGTCCGGTGGAGCGACTGACTCTGGCGGCGGCGATTCCGACCCCTTCGCCTCTGACGAAGGCCTCGGTGGAGCTGGCTTGCAGGCACGTAAGAATATCAGGGAATCTCTCAGCGATAGTGGTGTCGATTTTCCTGACGGTGCCAGTGCTCGTTTCATCCCGAGTTCTTCCACTCTTATCGTCCGGAACACGGTTTCCAACCTCGATATCGTTGACCAGATTGTTGACCAAATCCTCGACAAGACTCCCAAGCAAATCCGCATCATGACCAAGTTCGTGGAGGTTGCTCAAGAGAATACTGATGAGCTTGGGTTCGATTGGCTGGTCACTCCCTTCCGAGTCTCTAGTGAATTCTTCCCCGGTGGCGGTACTACCAGTAATGGTGCCACTCGGACCGGTGGTGATTTCATTGGAACGGTAGCGGGTAACACCTTGCCAATTCCCGCGGACTCCAATGCTGCTTTGACTGGCGGCACGCTGACAAGTGGTCTTCGTTCCGGTGATTTTGCCATTTCCCAAAACAGTATTGACTCTGTCTTGAACAATCCGAACCGGACTGCTCAGAACAACTCAGTGGCTCCTGGTATCCTGTCTCTCACAGGCCTCTTTACCGACGGTCAGGTGCAAATGATTATGCGTGGCTTGGCTCAGAAGAAGGGCACCGACATCATGACCGCTCCAAGCGTGCTTGCCCGATCTGGTGAAACTGCGACCATCGAAATTATTCGTGAGTTTATTTATCCAACCGAATACGAACCACCAGAACTTCCCAACCAGGTTGGTGCTACTGGCGGTCTCGGAGGTGGAGTTGGCGGCGGCGGTGGTTCTGGAATTTTCCCAGTGACTCCTTCCACACCGACAGCATTCGAAACTCGTAACACTGGTGTTACTCTCGAGATTCAGCCTACCATTGGTGCGAATGATTACGTGATTGACCTCCGTTTCGCTCCCGAGATTGTAGAGTTCGAAGGTTTCATCAACTACGGAAGCCCCATCACCTCACCTGCGTCTGACGCCTTCGGTAACCCCACTAACGTGACCATTACTGAAAACCGCATCGAGATGCCGGTCTTCGCAAGTCGCCGAGTGAACACCGGTCTGACCATCTATGATGGCCACACGGTAGCAGTTGGTGGTCTCATGCGTGAGGATGTGCAACGCGTCGAGGATAAGGTGCCCATTTTTGGTGACCTTCCTTGGATCGGTCGTCTCTTCCAGAGTCACTCCGAGAACCACATCAAAAGCAATCTGATTATCTTTGTGACTGCTCAAATCATCGATGCCACTGGTCGTCCTATTAATGGTGCCACTACTGGCTTGGCTGAACCAGGAGTAGGAGGCGGATTCTCCGCCCCAGCTTCTACTGATGCAGGACTTCTTCCTCCTTTGGATGCCGTCAAATAAATCAGAGAGTCTTTTAGCTATTCATTGACTTTAAAGTCTGATGGTTTCGGCCATCAGGCTTTCTTGTTCCAAAGGCCTTTCTTTTTCCCTCCTAATTCTATGATTTCCTTAGTTCTGACCGGTGGAGTCGCCAGCGGAAAATCGACTCTTGCCCGCTGCCTTTCTCAAAAAGTCGAGAATTTGCTTCTCTTCGATAGCGACGCTCAGGTGGCTGACCTCTTGACCCAGCCAGAGATTTTGGAAGAAGTGAGGGAGGCTTTGGGAGATTCCTGTTTCGACAATGGGAGTCTAGATAAGGCCAAGGTTCGTGACCTCGTTTTCTCCGACAAAGAAGCGCGACAGAAACTGGAAGCTCTCATCCATCCAAGAATCAGAGAGCGTCTGGGCGAAATGGCTCGGAAAGGTCAAAGAGAAGGCGCCGATATCCTTTTGGCCGATATTCCGCTCTATTTTGAAACGGGATGGAAGTGGGACAATCGTGGCATCATCGTCACTGCTTGTCCGCGCGCCATACAGAAGGAGCGCCTCAGCGAACGTCCCGGCATTAGTTCTGAAACAGCAGAGGCGATTCTTGCGAGTCAGCTTCCTTGGGAGGAAAAACTTGCTGGTGCCGACCAGGTCTTCTGGACGTCGGGCGAAAGCGATTTCCTATCCGAGCAAATTGAGCTTTTCGTCACCAAATTAAATGGTCGCATCGAGCACGATCGCGAAAAAAGAGGGCCCGTCTGTGACGTTGAGGTGCCGGCAACCGTCGAACTGAATGAACTTCGGAGCCGTTCACTCACCAGTCTCCTGCAGTTGGCGTCTGAACTTTCTTTAAAAAATACTGGTGCGGAGAAGGGAAAGCTCGTCTTCGACATTTTCTGTAAACTCGGGAACCTTGGCAGCGATCTACAGGCCAGCGGTATTTTGGAAAAAGCCAAGGATAGTTTCGCCATGCTCAGGGATCCGGGCCGAAGCTTCAAAGCCGGACCGGACGATGTTTACCTCGGGGCTAATCACATTAAAGAATACGGTCTCGGGGAGGGGAATTTGGTGAAAGTGCGCGTCCGTCCGCCTCGCGGGCGAGACAACTATCTTTCTGTCAGCGAAGTCTTGGAGATCGAGAAGCGTCCTGCTTTCCAGTTTGAGCCTGGCGACGAGTTTGAGAATCTCATGTCCGAGTTTCCTGAGGATCGTTTTCATCTCGAGACTCAAGACCAAAAGGACCTTGCTGTCCGATTGGTCGATCTAGTCGCTCCTTTGGGTAAAGGGCAGCGAGGCCTCATCGTGGCGCCGCCGAGGGGAGGAAAAACGGTTTTGTTGAAGCAAATCGCCCGTTCTTTGCAGAGCAATCATCCCGAGGTTGAGCTTGTCGTGCTGCTCTTGGATGAGCGTCCCGAAGAGGTAACTGACTTCGAGGATACCGTCGAAGCTCAAGTTTATAGCTCCACCTTTGATGAGACCTCCAAACGGCATGCCCAAGTCTCGGATCTTGTGCTCTCCAGAGCGCGTCGGCTTGTTGAAGACGGTAAGGACGTCGTGATTCTATTAGATAGCCTCACTCGACTTGCTCGCGGCTATAATAACGCCGCAACTGGTGGAGTCATCGGATCTGGAGGACTGAATCCCAATGCCTTAGCTAAGGCACGGAAATTTTTCGGTGCTGCTCGTAATGTGGTCGATGGCGGTAGTCTGACGATTCTGGCAACTTGCCTAGTGGAAACCGACAGCCGGATGGATGATGTTATTTTCGAGGAACTGAAAGGAACGGGAAACATGGAGATTCGTCTCGATCGTGATTTGGCGGAGCGCCGCATTTTCCCAGCGATTCATATCCACCAGAGCGGCACCCGAAATGATGACCGCCTTTATCATCAGGAAGAATTGCCCCGAGTGATTGATCTGCGGCGTCATTTGGCGTCAATGCCTGTCGGTGAGGCAGTTGAGACTTTGATGAAGCAACTCAAGGGAACCGTTTCCAATGCAGAATTCCTATTAAAAGGCCTCCGATAGTCATTTTTTCTTACACTCACACCCCTTTCTAACAAATTTTAGGAACAGTTTTCCTTCCCCTTTCGTCTAATAATTCCATTTCTTACACGTCTCAAACTTATGATGATTTGCCGAAACCATCCCAATTGGGATAAAATCCAGAAAAAGAAGCCTGGTTCTGGAAAATCCTCTTGCAGCTTTTTTTTAAAGAGGCGACAATTTTGCCGTATGGTTAAAGTTGCTCGTCACATAGTCGCTACCGCTCTGATTTGTCTTCCTGCGACCGTTTCTGCTGTGCCTCAAGTTGCGGTCAGTAACGATAGGACCTACCGTGCGACTGGTGATCAGACGTTTCGTTACAACGGAGGTGAACTTACTTTTGTTCTTTTTGACGGAGATGCTCTTTCGAATGTTGAGTGTCCTTCCTTGCCTGCTGGCGTTGGACTGTTGCCCTTCCCTCCAGGAGTGATCCCTTGCCCTGCCGGTCACAATGCCTTTGTTTCGACCCGCTTTGGCGACCGAGATCGCGATGTTTCGAACACTTGGCAGCGTCTAGGTTCTGTCAACGAGGCGAGCCGTATTCCTGCTCGCCTTCCTGAGTTGATGCGTTTGATTGCCGCGCCTCTCACGGACTTGCCTCGCCCATCTGCAGATTTCCGCGATCGTTCGACCATTGTTTTGCATGACTTGCAGTCTGCTACCTTCAGCGAGAGGGATACCTCCCGCTATGAGATGCCCCGTGAATATCTCGTTCCAGATCTCGACTTCAATGGTGATGGGGTGATCACCGCATTCGAGCGCCAGCTAGTTTCTGACATTTCTGGACAAGAAGAGTTACGTCACCTTCGCGAGACGATCATCATGACTGGTAATGCGAATGGGTATCTTTTTGATTATCCTATCCGTCCTTTTATCGAGCTCAATAAGGACGTGGACCCTGCACTTGCTCCACGCGACCAAATTGCTGTTAATCAGCTCCAGTTCGTAGAGGCATATCCTGGTATTTCCAATCGGGCGGACATCACAAACACGAAGTCCGGTTTCTTTTTCAAAGATTTGGCCAACTTTGGAACCGACTTCGATGGCGATCCTGCTCTATTGGTTGATTTTCGTCTTCCCGGTTCGCTGGCTTGGGAGGGCAACGATTTCTCGAACTTAATCGGTGGTCTTGATAACGCCTTTTTAAGGATCTTCGAGCGCCGTTATAATGCCCAAGGAACACCGCAATCGTTTGAAGGGCCTGGTGGAATTGGTATTGAAAGCATTTCCCTAGGAGAGGAGCCGGGCGTCGATCCCGTAGTTCTCAATGCTCCTTTTAGGGTAGAAGAGACCGAGGAGACGTTCTTCTTCCTAGTGCTTCTGCAATTTGAATTTCTCGAGGACGGACACGGCTTGGAGAGCGGCGAAGAGATCAATCTTTTTGAAACCGGATTTAGTATTCTTGATGGCCAAAGGTTCTTTGTTAGCCAGCAATCAGATCAAGCTGGTTTCGACGGAAATGTGGATATTGAGCTTTTTCTCGACCCAGGTTTGACTGTTCCTTTTGTTCTGGATGCGCTTCCTGATGGCACCCAAGGAGTGATGCGACCAATTGCCGCTGGAGCAACCGATATTCCGGATATCACCGTCAGTGTTGGAGCACCAGCGAGTGTCAATTCCTTTGAGCCTCATGGTTTGACCACGGGTGATATAGTCACTTTCGTTGGAACTGGTTTTTCTGCCCTTGATGGCAATGAGTTCTTCGTTGAGGTGATTGGCGACGCGGACGTGAATTTATTCACCGATGCGGGATTCCAAAATCCACTGGATTTCCAGGTTCCGGCCACTACAGACTTGAGTGCTGTCACTGGTATTACCGATGTTGGAGTCCCTACTACGGACATTCAGCCGGGTGAACTTTTTGGAAACATCGAGTTCATAGGACCCGTCATCGTGGGGGCTGAGCAAAATGATTTTGAATTCCCAATCTATCCGTTTCCTTTCATCGAAGACAACTTTGGAAGCAATGGTCAGTTGATTCTTCCCAGTGTTTTCGACCAAGGTTACGAGATTCCAGATTTCACCTTCCGTTTCTTTTTTGGAACGCCCAATGGTGCTCAGAATCTGGGAGCCCTCCCTGAGCCGCCACGTAACGACTTGATTATGCGACTTCGGTTCTCGCGTAACGTTCTCGGGGATACTGGCGACATCAGCACCCGCGATTTCGAAGTGGAGCTCTGTCTTGTTGATACCCTCGAGGGTGTTGCGAAGGTCCTCTCAGAGGCCAGTGGCAAATCAGCTCAAGACTCTAAAGGTGCAAAATCTGAAGTTGATCCCTATGCCCCTGATGCGGACTTGGATGGCGACGGACAAAGCAACCTTTACGAGTTCGCTTTCGACGTGGATGGTTCTCCAACAGAGATTTCGCCTGCCTTAAGTGAATCCGGAACGCAAGTTTCTGCTCAAGTAGCTGCTACCATCGACCCGGAGACTTCTCTTTGTGAGCTGAGCCTCGGTAAGCGTCCTGGAGTTCGCGAGTATCTTGAGTATTACTTCGAGGAGGTCGGGGCTGACGGAGTCGGAGTAGAAATCGACCCAACTCAGCCCGATTCCGATTGGGAGCTGGTGGCAGATGACAACTTCTCATATAAGTTAGTCAGCAAAGACCCTGTTTCAGGTTCCAGCTTCTTCAGGGCGTGTGTTCGCAAGAATACCTTCGGAATTGAAATTACTGAATAGGTATTTCCACTGTGCCAGATGAAGTGAGTCTTGAGCCGGTCGTTTGGGGCTACGACGAGGAACTTCTTAACGCGGAGAATCTTGGTCTTGATTTAGAGGCAGACAGTCTCTTTCGTTATCACGAGAAAATTTGTCTTGTCCAGATAACGGATGGAAACCGAGGAGTTCTTGTCGATCCTTTGGCCGAAGACTTGACCGCGCTTGCCGAGAGGCTTCTAGCAAGACCAATCTGGATGCATGGCGCTGACTACGACATGGCGTTGATGCGTCGTGATTGGGGAGGGGTGCCCGTTAAAATCTGGGACACCCAGATTGGAGCTCGCTTAGTTGGTTGTCGTAAGTTTGGTTACGCCAATTTAGTGGAGGAATTTTTTGATGTTGTCCTGTCCAAAGGTTCTCAGAAAGCGGATTGGGGTCAGCGTCCTCTCCCTGACCGCATGGCGCAATATGCCCTCAATGACGTCAAGTATCTCATTCCTTTGGCCGAGAAAATTCAGGCCCGTCTTCATGAGTTAGATCGGTTTTCTTGGTTCGAGGAAAGCTGTCACTGGGATCGCGACCGAGCTCTTGAACGAGTGGAAACCAAGGTGGATGCTTGGCGAATCAAGGGTTCAGGCAAGTTTGATCGGAAAGTCTTGGCCTACCTCAAAGAGATTTGGTCATGGAGAGAGCAAGAAGCGTCGAAGTGGGATCGTCCCAGCTTCATGGTTTCGGGAAACAAGGACCTCTTAAATTGGAGCCTAGCAGGCGCGTCGAATCAGAGACTGCAGTTGCCGAAGGGAATGCGGCCAGACCGTCGGCGTAGACTTTTAGAGGCTGTAGAAAGCGCCTCCAAGCTTTCCGAGACTCAATGGCCGGAGAAAGTGAGAGCTCCTCGTCGAGAACGGGATCGGGAGCGCGAAAAACAGGTTGATACTCTTTTGGCTGAACGGGAAAGAAGAGCTGCTGAGCTCGAGCTTGAGCCCGCTGTCCTCGGCTCTCGTGCAAGTTTTGAGGCTCATGTTGCGGGTGACTCCAGTCGTCTCATGAACTGGCAAAAAGAGGTGATGGCGTTGTCCTGAAGAGGTCTTGCGCTACCCCGGCTTTTTTCTACAAACTCTCAAAGGAGTAGATGGCTGGAAACGAACGAGATTCTGTTCTGCACTTTGAGTGTGATGCCTGCGGCACCCATCTGGGCGTCGATGACTCGCTCGCGGGCTTAGAAGCGCCTTGCCCTAAGTGCGGCAAACTGCTGGTTGCTCCTTTGTCGGAAGACACCACCGAACGGATTCCAAGTTCCGGGGTGACCCGGGGAGTCAGTGGAGGGGGAGGTTTTCTGACCCGATCAGCGCCGACCGATTATGGCATCGACGCGGCCCGGAGGAAGCGTTCTTCGGGCGGTTCCCGCAAGGTTTCTCCCAACAGTGGAGGCATCATGAACCAGGATGAGCGGGAGAATCTCAAGACCCTTCTTAAGATACTCATCGCCACTGCTTTGGTAGCTCTCGTAGTGGCTCTCGTGGTTTGGTATCTGAAGAATCAATAGGTCTCTTTTTTGACGCAAATAGAGGGAAAGAACCTTGTGTCATTCCCCGCGATTTCAGATTCTTTTCCTCTCATGGCGCAAGGCGAGGAAAGTGAAAAACCGGTTGGTGAAAATCAGTCCGAAGAGGCAAATACCGGGGTTGATTCGGAGCAGGAATATGGAGCTTCCCAAATTGATAAGTTGGAAGGTCTGGAGGCGGTCCGCAAGCGTCCTGGCATGTATATCGGTGACCCCGATGTGCGTGGTTTACACCACTGCGTTTTTGAGGTTTTGGACAACTCGATTGACGAGCATCTCGCAGGCTATTGCAAGCGAGTGGGAGTCACGATCAATGCCGACGGCTCAGTTTCGGTCTCCGATGATGGTCGTGGTATCCCAGTGGACATGCATCCGAAGTTCAAGATGCCCGCGGTCGAGCTCGTGCTGACGAGTCTTCATGCTGGTGGTAAATTCGGGCAGGGAGCCTACAAGTATTCGGGTGGACTTCACGGAGTTGGTGCCAAGTGTGTCAATGCGCTCTCCGATTGGTTCAAAGCGGAAGTCCATCGTGATGGGAAAATTTACGCCATTGAGTTCGAACGCGGAAAGACCACCAAGCCGCTTGAGGTCGTAGGCGACACAGGCTCGGCGGCAACTGGGACCACCATCACCTTTTTTCCTGATGCGACAATTTTTGTCGATACTATTGCCTTTGAGTTTGACCGTCTCGCGACGCGCTTGCGCGAACTTGCCTTTCTCAACCCGGGGCTGACCATCGACCTCGAGGATGCTCGTCCCGACTCTGCGGAAAAGACCTCTTTCTACTATGCCAAGGGTATCGAAGAATTCGTCCAGCAACTAGGGGAGAACAAGACTCTCATTCACCCCGACCCGGTTGTGTTGTTATTTTATATATACGTTGAGGTGGACTACTAG
>CAZGXV010000003.1:14348-65057 GCA_964529725.1 uncultured Roseibacillus sp. | reverse complement strand
CACCCGTGACGATGTCTTCGTGGATTGCGTTTTCCAATACAATGATAGTTACAATGAGCAGATTCTCTGTTTCGCGAACTCCATCCCCAATGCCGATGGTGGCACCCACCTCACTGGTTTTCGCGGCTCGCTGACGAGAGCAATCAATCAGTATTCCCGAGCTAACAAGCTGCTGAAGGAAAAAGACCCCAACCTATCTGGCGAAGATGTGCGTGAGGGAATCGTCTGCGTGATTTCTGTTAAAATGCCCAACCCGCGTTTCAGTTCTCAGACCAAAGACAAGCTCGTCAACGCCGAGATTGAAGGAGTGGTGAACTCGGTTGTCTACGAAGGAATGCAAGCTTACTTCGAGGAAAATCCTAACTTGGCGAAGATGATCATCGACAAGGCTGTCAACGCGGCCCGAGCGCGGGAAGCTGCCCGCAAGGCACGGGAGACCGTGCGCAAGTCGGTTCTCTCTGGTGGTGGCTTGCCTGGGAAACTAGCCGACTGTTCGGAGCGCGATCCGAAGAAGAGTGAAATCTATATTGTGGAGGGTGACTCTGCTGGAGGTTCGGCAAAGTCCGGCCGTAACCGTATCAATCAGGCTATTTTGCCTCTGCGCGGCAAGGTCATCAACGTTGAGAAGGCTCGCCTCCATCGCGCGCTTCAAAACCGCGAAATCCAAGCCATGATCACAGCTATCGGAGCTGGCATTGGTGACGGCGATCAAGAGGGGGCCTTCAATCTGGAAAAGGTGCGTTACCACAAGGTCATCATCATGACTGATGCGGATATCGATGGAGCTCACATCAAGACTTTGCTGCTCACCTTCTTCTGCCGTCATATGCCAGACTTGGTTAAGGCTGGCTACCTCTACATCGCTCAGCCACCTCTTTACAAAGTGACCCGCAAAAAACGCGAGGAGTATGTCGCAGATGATGCCGCCTTGAATAGTATCCTCATTCGCTTGGGTTCAGAAGATGTCTCGATTCGTAAGTATGGCACCAACGAAACACTTGAGCCTGATCTGTTGAAAGAGGTGCTGGCCCATATGGCGAACCTGCGTCGTTTTGTGGCAATCGTGGAAGGTCATGGTGGTGATTTCCGCACCCTTCTTTCTAAGCGCGAAGGAAGCAAGCTCCCTCAATATTTAGTACGTGTTCGGACGGGTAACGAAGAAGAGATTCTTTACTTCTCAACCGAGAAGGATTTGCTAACTTACGCCGAGGATAATCGGGATTTGCGTCTCTTTGGTGAAGAGTTGACCGAGGAAGAAGACAAGACCTACAAGGAAAAGTATCAGGGGGCGATGCGTCGGGCGGTGAAGAAGGAGCTGCACGAGGTGCATGCTATTGATCGCCTCTTGGCTCGCATCAGCGAACTTGGAATCGATACCGATATCTTCTTCTCGGACGACAAGCCTATCTATGAAGTAGTGGACGGCGAGGGTGAAGACCAGGAGGTGACCCCTCTTTTCAATCTATTCGAAATTTTGACTCGGGTTCTCGAAGTCGGTCGCAAGGGAATGCGCATCCAACGATTCAAGGGTTTAGGAGAGATGAATGCCAAAGAACTGTTCTCGACGACAATGGATCCGGAAAAACGGGTGCTCTTGCAAGTCCGTCTCGACGAGGACAATCAATTGGAAGCGGACAAGATGTTCGACGTCCTGATGGGAGATGTCGTCGAACCACGCAAACGCTTCATCGAAGACAACGCGCTCAATGTGCGAAACCTCGATGTCTAAGAGTCTGGCGCAATGAGTCTTTTGCCAATGAAAGCCCAAATTTTCTGCAAGCGCCCCCGGCCTTTGCTGTTCCTAACCATTTTATTTACCTAATTTATGTCCGACGAAACCAAGAGTGTGAACGTGGCCGACGAGATGTCGGGCGCGTTCCTCGATTACTCGATGTCCGTGATCATATCGCGAGCCCTGCCCGATGCCCGCGATGGTCTCAAGCCTTCCCAGAGGCGTTTGCTCTACGCGATGCATCACGACCTTTCGCTGACGCCAGCGAAGCAGCATCTCAAGTGCGCCCGTATCGTTGGCGAAACCATGGGTAAATATCACCCCCACGGTGACGGCGCCATCTACTCGACCTTGGTCAATATGGCCCAACCTTGGACTCTTAAAGAGACCTTGATCGACGGACAAGGTAACTTCGGCTCGGTGGAGGGCGATGCCGCCGCTGCCATGCGTTATACCGAGGCCCGCATGACCCACATGGGCTCGGCGATGATGATCGATCTTGAGAAAGAGACGGTCGATATGACCGACACTTACGATGAGCGCGCCTTGGAGCCGACTGTCCTTCCCGCGGCCATTCCCAATCTATTAGTTAACGGTGGTACTGGAATCGCGGTCGGAATGGCCACTAATATTCCTCCTCACAATATGGGTGAAGTCATCGATGGCGTTTGCGCTCGTATTGACAATCCGACGATGTCCCTCGATGAGATGAAGCTCATCATCAAAGGCCCTGACTTTCCAATGAAGTGTCAGATCCGTGGCACCAAAGGCATCGACAGCTACTTCGCGACCGGGCGAGGGAGCGTCAAGATGCGAGGAGAAATCGAGATTGATGAGAAGGAGTCCGGAGCCTCTATTCTCACCATCACTCAAGTCCCCTTCAACGTGAACCGGGCCACGCTTCAACAGCGTATCGCGGAATTGGTTCGGGAGAAAATTCTGACCGATATCTCGGGAATGCGCGACCTGTCTGACGAGCAAACCCGCATTGAGATCACCCTCAAGCGCGATGCTCGTCCCCAAGTGGTGGCCAACCAGTTATTCAAACTCACCGCTCTCGAAACCTCCTTCGGGGTCAACATGCTCGCGATTCATGAGCGCCGACCCAAGCAGATGGGCCTCTTGGATGCTCTCGATGCCTTCATCGAGCACCGCCGCGAAGTCATCATTCGGCGCACCCGTTATCTCCTGCGCAAGGCTGAGGAGAGGGCTGAAACTTTGGAGGCCTTCCTCCTCGCCCTAGGTCACCTTGATGATTTCATTCGTATCATTCGCGATTCCAAAAACCGCGACGAAGCCCGTGTCCGGTTGAAGGAGTATGACTTCTCGACTGCCACCGCCGAGCAGTTAGGTATTTTGATTCGTTCGCAACCATCGGTGCAGGGAGACCGCTACGTGTTTACCGACCGGCAGGTCAACTCCATCCTCGAGCTGCGTCTCTATCAGCTGACCGCAATGGAGCAGGACAAGGTGAAGGGGGATTACGATTCTATCCTTATCGAGATTAAGGACTTTCTTGATATCCTTGGCAGCGAGAAGCGCGTGCTCGACATCATTAAGGAAGAGGTGCTGGCTATTAAGGAAAAGTTCGCCACTCCTCGCCTTTGCGAAATTGTCCCTGACGAAGGCGATATCGCCATCGAGGACCTGATCGCCAACGACGGGATGATCGTCTCCCTGAGTCACCGGGGTTACATCAAGCGCACGGCCGCCAGCGAGTACCGCACCCAGAGCAGAGGGGGCAAGGGTATGCGAGGCATGGAGACGAGATCGGCTAACGAAGATGAGGATGATTTTGTAGAAACCCTCTTTAGTGCCGGTGCCCACGATTACCTCATGTTCTTTACCAATACGGGACGAGCTTACGTGGAGCGAGTCTACGATATTCCCGAAGGCTCCCGTGCCTCCAAGGGTCGCAGTATCAAGAACGTCTTGAATCTGCAGGCCGATGAGAAAATCGCCACTGTCCTACGAGTCGAGCGCAAGCTCAATGAACGCGGTGAGGACGAAACCTTTGGCGAGGGAAGCGGCTTCGTGTTCTTCGCCACTCGCACCGGGAAAGTCAAAAAAACAGCTCTTTACGATTTCCGCAACTTCCGCAAAGACGGCATCATCGCCATTAAGTTGGAAGAAGAGAACGAGCTCATTGGCGTTCGTCTCACCACCGGAGGTGACGAGATGGTACTAGTCACTCACAATGGCCTTAGTCTGCGTTTCGACGAGACCCAGTCCCGCAGTATGGGAAGAACGGCCGCTGGAGTCGCCGGTATCAAACCCGTGAAAGGTGATTTTGTTGTCGGAGTTGCCATCGTGGATCCCGAAGCAACCTTGTTGGTGGCGAGCGAGAATGGGCTGGGCAAGCGAACAAACTACGACGAGTACCGTAGCCAAACTCGAGGAGGCAAAGGCATCATCACGATGAAGGTCACCGAGAAGACAGGTCCGGTTGTCGGCGCTCTCGCAGTAAAACCCGAAGACGAGCTCATGCTCATGACCAATGGTGGTTTGAGTATTCGCATCAAAGTGGATCAGGTTCGCGAAACTGGTCGCAGCGCGCAAGGAGTGAAGCTTCTGACCTTGAAGGAAGGCGAGAAGCTGCAAGGAATCGCCCGGGTCGTGCCCGATGCCGATGCTTCTTCGGAAGAAGGGGACGGTGGCAGCGAAGGAGAAGCTGTGAGCGAGGAAGAGACTGGTGGCGAAGCTACCGAGGAATAGTCCGCAGCTCTGCTTCACCAGTGACCGAAAGCAAAGTCGGGATGAGTGGCGGCAGTTAAGCCGCTCGCTCGTCACTCATTTTGGTGAATGCGAGCTGCTATTTGATGAGTCGAGTCTTGGGATATTGAGCCTGCCATCCGAACCAGAACGATTGATGGGAAGGATAACGTGGCAGAGTTTGCTTCGAATTCTCGAGCCGCAGAGCATCTTCGGCGAGAGACCATTTTTGTCCGTCTTTGTCGCGCAGACTTTGCCAGCCATCCCAAGTCTCGAAAATCTGTCCTGAGGTCTGATAGACCCGACTCTCGCCTTGTCGAGTAGTGATCACAATGACTTCGTCGCTCCCGACCTTAGTCGGATAGAGGGGGTTCTTTTTCAGAAATTCAGTGTCGATGGCGATGGCGGAATCAGGTTCACGGTTTCGTAAGGCCACGACTTCACGTTTGTTGGGGAGTCTTTTATCCGATTGGGGAACCCGAAACATGAGGCGGTCAGTCGCAAAGTAGTCTTGATACGCCACCCCTTCACCATAGTCCCTGCGATAGCCCGTATTGAGGGAGAGGGTAGTGGTGTCGGGATGCCTCTTTTTCCAGTCCCCCCATGTGGTCGTCACCACGCTCCTTCGCTCGAGAGCAATACCCTGACCAACGAGTGGACCAATCACGGGTTTGCCGTGTAGGGTGCTCCAAAGTGAAGAAGTTGCCTGATCGTACATCAGCTTGTTCGAGCGATAGAGGAAGCCACTTGTCCCGAGTTGATGGGAGGTGCCTTTGTGTCGTGTTTCATACAGAACCACGGTACCACAAAGAGTTCAGTATACGCCTGCGAGAGGAATGCCTTGGATGGTATCGACGAACATTTCGTGCCAAGCGAGGATTCTCTTGGGGTAGGCACGAGCCTCCCCATCGACCTCGATGCCAAAGACAATATCGCTGTCAGCAAGATACTTGGCCGATTTTACGGGAATCATCTTTGGCTGGCGGAGCGGAGGAATGCCGTCTTGGATAACCCCGCCCCAAACGACTTCGTCTAGGCGGATAGTGGCTTTGGGATCGTCGTCGAAGTAGTCGCCGAACTTCAAATCAATTCGTTGATAGAGATCCGATTTGAAGGCGGCATAATCTTCTGAGGGTTCGTAGCTTTGATTCCAAATCCAATTCTGCCAGACGTTTCTATCGGGCCCGAAGTCTTTTCCAGTTCGGTCTCCTAAAAATTTAAAGAGGTTCCAAGCCAGTGTTTGGCTGCGACTCAGGCGCATCGTTTCAAGAGCCATGGTAACCTGAGAGAGTTCCCAGCGTGCGGCGAGTGACTTCTCCACCTTGGCCCAGTCCGAAGGCTTGTCGATCAACTTGAGATAGACCTCGTTGGTAGAACCGCTTTGCGACCGAATATCCTCTGATGGAGAGCAGCTTACCAACAGAAGAAGGGTGGAAGCGATCAAGGGAATCGTCTCTTTCATGAAACTAAGACACCCGAACGGGTGTTTGAATTCCCTTAAAAAGAAAAATGTCATCCGTGAAGGGATGACATTGAGCTGAGAGGGTCAGTTTCCGGCCTTACGACCAGGAGCGACGAATCGAGCGTCTAAGGCACGCGAGGGAATTTGGAAAAGTCGGGCGCCCGCTTTTCGAGAAAGGCATTCTTACCTTCCTTGCCTTCCTCGGACATGTAGTAAAGGAGGGTGGCGTTGCCTGCTAAGTCGAGTAGTCCCATCTGGCCGTCGCAGTCGGCATTGAGGGATGCCTTGAGACAACGGAGGGCAATGGGAGAGTGGTTGAGGATTTCGCGGCACCATTTGACGGTCTCGTTTTCGAGCTCAGCGTAGGGGACGACCGTGTTGACGAGACCCATCTCCAGTGCTTGTTGAGCATCGTATTGGCGGCAAAGGTACCAAATTTCACGTGCTTTCTTCTGACCTACGATACGTGCCAAGTAACTCGAGCCGAGCCCGCCATCAAAGGAGCCAACTTTGGGCCCCGTTTGCCCGAAGCGAGCATTGTCAGCGGCGATGGAAAGGTCGCAAACGACATGCAAAACGTGGCCACCCCCAATGGCGTAACCTGCCACCATGGCAATGACGGGCTTAGGAATGGAGCGAATCTTTTTCTGGAGGTCGAGGACGTTGAGGCGGGGCACGCCATCGTCGCCGACGTAACCCGCATGGCCACGAACCTTCTGATCGCCACCAGAGCAAAAGGCCTTCTCGCCTTCACCAGTGAGAACGATGACCCCGACGATAGGGTCTTCATGAGCGAGATCGAAGGCCTGCAGCATCTCGCGAACGGTGAGGGGGCGAAAGGCGTTGCGAACTTCGGGGCGGTTGATGGTGATTTTGGCAATCGCGCCGTCTTCAGAGGTTTCGTAACGGATGTCTTCGAATTCGGCTTTGGTGGTCCAAGTCATTGCGGTGATTTTAGCGCGGATTCGCAAGGTGTCGATGGCGAGAGAGCTTTTTTCGGCAGGATTTTTTGGCAAAGACAGGGCGGCGATAGAATGGCTTTTCTATTTTTAGTGATTTCGCAGGCGAGAGTGTTTGGCTATCTGAAGTGGTGACTTTGACGGGATACTCTTTGCTGGAGCAGGACCTTGTGCGAACAGTGCGGGAAGCTGCTTTGGACCACTCTAGTTTTGAAACTCCGATTCGCGCTTGTGAGCTTTCCCGCTGCCGGGGCATGTGCTGTCACGACGGGGTTTTTGTGGGGACGGAAGAACGCCAGGTGATTTCTGATTTGGAGGAGGGGGACTTCTTTGAATCAAGGAACGGGAGATGGAAGACCCGCACCAGTGCGGCAGGCGAGGTCAACCTTGGAGAGGGCTTTCCTCAACATTTCCCAAAAACCCGGTGTGTGTTTCTCGATGAGAACCATCACTGCCGATTGCAAAGCCGCGCACTGGCGGAAGGAAAGCATCCTTGGTATTGGAAGCCGTTTCCCTGTTGGTTGCATCCTCTAAGCTTTCGAAGAAAGGCTGTTTCGGGTCGGCCTATTTTGTCGTTGCCAACGAGTGAGGATGAACCATCTGCGGAGAAAGGCTACCCGGGCTTTGCCTCTTGTACGACCTGCGGAAAGGCCGATGAGAAAGGTCAACCAGCTTGGCAGGTGTTAGAGCCAGAATTGCAGTTTCTCTCTCAGATGAGTGGACGCGACTTAATGGGAGAATTGAGAGGATGACTGCTCGTTCTTACCATTTAGCAAAGGGGAAGAAAGGTTGGCTAGTTCGTGACCGTTTCGTTCTCTACAAGACTTTCTTTCGGTTTGTAAACTTCTCGAAGATAACGATGTGAACTCGACTTTCTCTTACGCCCTCACCGCGACTTTTTTCTGCGCCGCTTTCACTTTCGCGGAGTCAGAATTTCAGACGTCTCCCGGTTATCCCGCGATTCAGGTGCCCAAAGAGCTCAAGCTGGCTCTCTTCGCCGACGAAACACAAGTCACCGACCCCACTGCTCTCTGTTTGGATTCCCAAAATCGAGTCTATGTCGCGGAGACCCATCGCTGGCGCAAGCAAGTGCAGGATATTCGGCATGGTCAGGGCCAGTTAAAAGAGCGAGTGGAGGGAGACATCTCCTGTTGGACCACTGATGACCGGATCGCTTACCACAAAAAGTGGTCGGGGAAGGCCTTCTTGCCTTGGGAGGAATACACTGCGGATGCTGAAAAAATCCGTCGCTTGGAAGATACCGATGGCGATGGCAAGGCGGACCGCTCGCACTATTATCGCGATGACTTCAACGATCCTCTCTCTGGCACTGCCGGGGGTATTATCGAGCGGGATGGCACTGTCTATTTTGCCAACATTCCGGGTATTTATGCTCTCCGGGACCTGGATGGCGACGGGGTGGCAGAAGAGGTCAAAACGCTCGCGGATGGATTCGGATGTCGCGTCAGTTTTTCAGGACATGACCTCAACGGCTTCGCGTTTGGTCCCGATGGTAAGCTCTATTGGTCGATTGGGGATCGGGGTTATCATGTCGAGAAAGAGGGGCAAATTTTCTCGCGTGCGGACTCCGGAGCGGTTTTCCGCTGTTACCCGAACGGCTCGGGATTCGAGGTCGTCTACCATCGTCTGCGCAATCCTAAAGAAATCGTCTTCGACGAGTTTGGGAACTTGTTCACCGTCGATAACGACTACGACAATGGCGACCGAGAGCGCATTGTCTATTTGGTCGAGCATGGGGATGCGGGTTGGCAGATGGGACACCAGACCATCGCTTCTTTTGGAAATGTAGTTTACAAGTATGCCAAGCCAAAGACCGCGACTTTGAAAGAACGAGAGGACCCTTGGATGGCCGAGCAAATGTGGAAGCCTCGCCAACAAGGACAACCTGCCTACATCCTGCCACCAGTTGCCTTGGCTCCGAATGGGCCTTGCGGATTAGCCTACAATCCGGGGGTAACGGCTTTGCCCGCGCGCTACCAAAGCACTTTCTTTGTGGCCTCTTACGTGGGCTCGGTGGGGAAGTCCAAGGTCGAGGCTTTTCGACTCAAGCCCGATGGGGGAGGCTTTGGTCTGGCATCCAGCCAGCCTTTCATCAAGGGAATGGCAGCCACTGATCTCGATTGGGGAACCGACGGCAAACTTTACATCAGCGATTTCATTGGAGGTTGGCTCAAGACGAACAAGGGGCGAATCTGGACTTTGTCTGAGGAAGAACAATTGCAGAGAGCGGACTTGTTAGAGGTGGCGAGTTTGTTGCAAGAAGGCTTTGCCAAGCGAGGGGAAGAGGAGTTGGGTGAGTTGTTAGGTCATCGCGACCAGCGTATTCGACAGCGAGCTCAGTTCGAGTTGGCGACACGCGAGCCAGAGGCAGCGTATGCGGTCTTTGCCCCGGCGACGGTGCAGAAGGAGAATCTCTTAAAGCGGCTCCATGCCATCTGGGGTATCGGGCAAATGAAGCTGGAGGGGGGAGATGCCCAGTCTCTCTTTTTGGCACTTTTATTGGACGACGAGGAAGAAGTGCGCGCGAATGCAGCGCGGACCTTAGGCTGGGTTCCGGAGTTGGTGCCTTCCTTTCGCGAAGTATTGTGGAGCTTGTTAGAGGATTCTTCGCCGCGGGTGGCCTCGTTAGCCGCGCTCACTTTAGCCAATGAGGGTGCACCCGAGTCGACGCCGGCGGCATTGGAGCTCTTGGCCGTTAATCAAGACCGCGATCTCTACGTGCGGCACGGTGCCATTATGATGCTGACGCGTTGCGCATCGGCGACCGAGTTGGGCCTGCTGACTAGTCATCATTCGCCGTTCGTGAGGTTGGGTGCGGTTGTGGCCTTACGACGTCAGAAGGCCCAAGAGATTGACCGTTTTTTTGATGATCCCATTGCTGCCGTGCGGGAGGAAGCGGTGCGAGGAGCTTATGATGAGAATATCGAAACAGCTCTGCCACAGTTGGCCGATCGGGCGCTCATGATCGCGCAATCGATCGGTGCCGAGAATGAGTTCTACCCCCTGGCTGCCAAGCGCGCCATCTATGCCGCCTGGCGAGTCGGGCGTGCGAAGGATATGGAAGCTGTGACCAGTATCGCAGCCAATTCCACTATCGATTTACGGGTCCGGCGGGATGCCTTGGTGGCCTTGTTAGATTGGAATGAACCTCCGGTTGCTGACCCGGTGGTGGGGACCGCTGTTCCGTTGCCAGCGGGGAGAACTCGGGCGAGCAAGGAAAATTTGGGCTCGGCCCTTTTGCTCTGGCAATTGTTGCCCCGGGACTCGGTGGCGGCGCAGGGAGAGCTAATGGAATTGGCGCTCAAGCTCTCGCAGCAAGTGGAACAACGGATTCCTAGTATCCAGCTAGGAGCCTTGGCGAAAGATGAGCGTTTGCCGAGAGAGGCTCGTGAGCTGGCCGCACGTCTGATGGCGAAGGAAGAAAGAGGGTCCGAGCTGCACAAGATGGTTCTCGCCGAACTCTTGCAAGATGGTGATGCGGCTCTGCGAAGTTACGCTCGCGAGGCTTTCTTGAGCATTGACCGCAAGGCCGCCCTCGTCTCATTGGCAGAGGCTCTCACCAGTGAGAAAACGACGATAGAAGAGAAGCAGTTGACTCTTCGTATTCTTGGGAATGAACAAAGCAAAGTATCCAACAAGGCTTTGAAGAAGACTTTGAGTTTAGCAACCCAGGGGAAGCTGCCACGGGCAATTGTTCTCGATGCCATCATGGCAGCGGAAAGCGCAGACTCCCCGCAAGTGAGAGAGGCTTTAGCAAGTTTTCGGCGAAGCTTACCCGCCGGGGAGCCGTTGGCAGAATGGTTTGCCGCTTGCGTGGAGGGCGGGAACGCAAGCCAAGGAGAAGATGTCTATCTCAACCACGGTGCTGCTCAATGCGTGCGTTGCCATGTCATGGATGGCGTTGGGGGTAAGGTTGGACCGGACCTATCGACCATTGGCCGCGAGCATGATAAGGAGTATTTGTTGCGGTCTCTTCTGACCCCGAGTAGTGAAGTCGCGGAAGGATTTGGAATGGGCTCGGTGACTCTCAAGGATGGCTCTACGGTGAGTGGATTCGTGCTGGCCGACGATGACGAGGGTCATGCCAAGCTGCGGGTCGGGGAAGAGGTGAGGACGATTTCTAAAGAGGACATTGCTTCGCGTACAGAGCCAATATCGTCGATGCCTCCCATGTCAGCTCTCTTGAGTAAAGAGCAAGCGCGGGACCTCGTGGCTTACTTGGCAACTCGCGTCGATGACCAAGCAGCGGAAAAACACAAATAGAGTTCGGAGATAACTACTAGGTGTCTCGTTTGATGTGGGATGTTGAAGGACTAAGAGTCGTCCTCCTGGGCCCAAAGTTGGCGAAGTGCTTCCGCCTTGCGAAGGCGAAGCAGCTTGCGGAGTCCCAGAGAGAGAATGATAGCGGCAACCAACCATCCCGTGGCCCGCAAAGCGGTTTCGAGTGGTAGGCTGGTGTTGAGAAGCGCGAGTTGACTCTGCGCGGCGAGTTCAGCTGCCATCCGGAAGTTGATAACGGAGATTGTTGTGCCAAAGAAGGTCAGGAAGCAGAGGGGCCAGAATTGACCTTTGCGGATGATGGCAATCGTGATGGCGGAGGGGATGCCGCCAAGAAGGAGAATACCTAAAATAAGTTCGAGACTAGACACGGGAAAACAGGCTCCTACAGACGAACGAGTTCCATCGTCTCCGGAATGCCGCCTTTTTTGATTTCGACTTTGAAAGCATACTTCTGTTCGCGCTCAATGTTGACGGTGTTGAGAGTATTGGGGACGACCACGAAGAGGTGTTGCTCAAGACCACGGTCCTCCACGCGCAGGTGAACGAACTTGCCACTGTCCTGCGGGCGGATGGCATGGACGCGACCTTCGACCGAGTAGATGTTGCCGCGCAGGGAATTGGCGTTGTTTCGAAATGCCTCCACGGGGAGCGGAGGAGCGGTGAACCCGGCGGGCTTACGATTGAGGAAGAGGTAACCGCCACCGAGCAAGAGGACGACGGCAGCAACAATACCGATGGTGCTGGCGGAGCTAGATTTGGACGATGCGCGACGTGCCATGGAGAAAGAGACTGAGTGAGGAATGAAGAAGTAGGAAGATAGAAAATTAATCCCAACGTGGTTTTTGAAGACCAATCAAGGCCACCGCGAGTCCGATCACGAGGTGGGCGATCAAGAGAAAGAGGCAGTTGTCGGCTGGTGACAGGGTGGTCTCGGTCACTCCTTTGATGGCGCTAAATTTGTCGATGTCGAGAGAATCAACCGCGCCGGACCAAGCCCAGTAGGCGGCGATGAAAGGGCGGGTGAAGGGCTCGATGACGGTCGGCAAGGCGAGCACGGCGCCGGAGAGAGGGAGCTGAAAGCCGACGAGATAGATGGAAAGGAGAGAGGCCTGCTCGGCATTTTTGGCGAGAGAGGAAATTCCAAGGCAGACTGCAGTCATGGCTGCATTGACCAACACCAAGAAGGTGAGGTGAGCACCGAAATCTCCTTTGAGCTCCCAGAAGAGTTCCAGAAAGAATCCCATCCAAAGAGATTGAATGAGAACGAGGACGCTGAGGAAGATGACTTTAGAAGTGAGATAGGCGGGCGGCGAAAGACCTCCGAACTTTTCCTTCTCGAAGATATTTCGCTCGGAGGCGACTTCCCGCGCCGCATTGTTGGAGCCCATCAGGCAAAGAAGGACGACTTGGAACATAATGATGCCCGAGTTTGCGGAACCGACCTTGAGTCGCGATTCGCGGACTTCGGCCCGATTGATGAGTTCAACGATCGTGTTCTCCTCCATGCTGTTGGACAACCGTTGCGACTGTTCGTTGGCGCGGGAAGAAAAGAGGGAGACCAGCAAAGGGAATCCGATGATGAGGGCGAGCTGCAAGATGATCTGACCGCGATCGCGAAAGAAGATTTTTGCCCGGCGGGAAAGAAGGGTGCTGGTTTGCGCGAAAAAGCTCGGGGTGCGGATGGCGTTGGCCGCATCTTGGTGATCAGGACCATCGGTAGCGGAGGGGTCGAGGTGAGCGAGCATCTTCTGCTCGTAGTCTTCGCGATGTTTGTGCCAAGAGGCTTGCCACTTCTTTGACTCCTGTTGCGAGAGAGCGGGATAAATCTCTTCGGTATCAGCGACGGAGAAGTAGTGGGTGACGCCCGAGGGTGGGCCATGATAGGCGACGCGGCCTTCGTGAAGGACAAGGAGCGAATCGTAAAGTTCCAGATGAGCCAAAGAATGGGTGACCGAGATCACCGTGCGATCATCACGACGAGAGAGCGAGTGAAGCAGGTGGACAATCTCGCGCTCGGAGCGGGGATCGAGTCCGGAAGTGACCTCGTCGCAGAGAAGGAGCTTGGGCGAGGAGACCAACTCCATAGCGAGGCCCAATCGGCGTTTCTGGCCGCCGGAAAGAACCTTCACGGGTCGGTCCGCAATTTCGGTCAAGCCAGTCTCGGCAAGGATGCGATCCAGTAATTGATCCAGCTCGGCAGTCGAGCGGGTCTTAATGCGAAGCTTAGCGGCAGCCTCGATGGACTCATCGACGGTCAGCTCGTCATAGGCGACTGAGAACTGGGGCACGTATCCAATCTCGTGGGGCTCGAAGTCTTCATCCTTCACCAAGTCGCGACCATGGTAGGAAAGAGTGCCTGCGGATTCGGGATTGATGCCCGCAATGGTTTTGAGGAGGGTCGTTTTACCGCAGCCCGAAGGCCCCACGATTGCCATGAAGTGTCCGGTCGGAATCTTGAGAGAGATTTGATCGAGAAGGGGCAAGCTATCGCCATCCTTCGGGATATGGAACGACAAGTCGGAGAGTTCGAGCATGATGCGTAAGACGTCAGCCTGACCGAGCGAGAGGGTTTTGAGAATCGTTTTTCAAGCGAAAGTGAGCGGGAGAGGTCTACTGCTTTCCTTCATAGGAAGTGGCCGTTCTCAAGTCGCCACGTCTTCCCCTCGGTGACCGTGAGCCGCGGTCTTAGGCCAGAGTGCCCTCAGTGACACCGAGCTTGGAGAGCGCGGGCAGCGTGTCGAGCAGCTGCCGGGAAGATTGCTCACCACGAAGAAAGCGCTGGTATTCGTGGATGAGGTCTTCCGAATCATGTCGGTCTTGATCCAGCAGCTCGATGCGGTAGTGGGCGAGCCCGGTTCTACGAAGTTGATAGTAGAAGCTGACTCCCGTCTGGGCACGACCGTTGAAAAGGGTATTCCGGCAACCGACATCGGCAGTGAGACGGTGGAGTTGCCCGACCCGGTCGCGGAGATGGACGGTATGCTTTTCGCAAGGGTAGCCACAATCCTTCTTGCTAGTTCCTTCACTGAGAAAGGTGCAGAAAACACAATGCTCCATATGAAACAGGGGCATGTGCTGATGGAGAGTCAGCTCTAGCCACTCGGGAGGGGTCTTTTCTAACAGGTTAAGAACTTGATTAATATTGAGGTCATAGGAAATCGTGAGCCGATCTAGATTTCCCGCCTCTTTGAGGGTGCGAGCGGTGATAGGGTTTGCGACATTGAGGGAGAAGTCACCGACTTTGAGAAGGTCATTTCTTTCGCGGAAAAACTCGAGGGCGGCAAGATTACGGAGAAGGACTCCGTCGGGTTTCATGCCTGCGATGTGTTTAAGGAATCCTGTTTCGCCACTTTTGATAATACGGGGTGTTGCTAGCACCACTTGGGAAGGGGATTCCGACCCAAGCGCGACTGCTTCCTTGTATCGACGCGGGTCTTCGAAGTCGCAGTAAATGGTGTCGATGTCACAGGAGAGGGCTGCTTCCAGTTGAGCGAGGGTACGGCAAAGAAGAGTGAGGCTGGGGTTTTCGGCAGGTTGCGATTCACCGGAAGAGGGAAGGAGTGAGAGATAGTTTCCTGTCGGACGGTTTTTCCGAGGAGCACTTTGCGAAGACTGTTGTTCGAGTTCAGTGACCAGCTCGCGACGAAGTTGGTTCAGTTGAGACAGAGGGAGGTGGCACTGACCGATGAGTTGATTATCCACGCTGCCAAGTTCGAAGGGGGTGTTGCCGAGGCGACCCAGTTGGGCAGTGAGGGTCTCGGTGGTTAGACCCTGATTGCGGGCCTCCTCAAGAGGGTCTTGGGAGTG
Organism: uncultured Roseibacillus sp.; assembly: GCA_964529725.1. Classification (GTDB taxonomy): domain Bacteria; phylum Verrucomicrobiota; class Verrucomicrobiia; order Verrucomicrobiales; family Akkermansiaceae; genus Roseibacillus. The sequence goes on along the minus strand of CAZGXV010000003.1, from coordinate 50,083 downwards.
GACAGAAGTAGTGGAGGAAGTGAGCGTCAAGGGCTTGCCTGCTTCTCCCGTGACCACGAGATGGAGCGCCGCTTTTTTCTCGGTTAGTTTTGTTTTTTGCCAAAATTTGCGCAAGTCGCGTTCGAGGGCGGGGTCGGCAGTTTTGTAGAGCGTCACTCCGGGTCGGATGCGGTCCCAGTTAATGCCACTGAGTTCTCGATGGAAAATAATGCGGTCATCTTGCACTCGCCAGATGCTGGCACCCTGTTCCAGATCACGATTTTCGCCCGCGTCGAAAACGACCCCGTCACCAGCCTTGAGTGCAGGCACTTGTTCGGCGGGGGGCGTGTCGAGGCGAATCCATCCGTTCTGGGCTTCGACGATGGTGCCAAGGAAAGGGCCGCGCTTTTTGCCAAAACGACCATGGGTCAGGTAAGGGTGATTAGTGCCGCCCAACCATCCGTTGGTGAGGCCGCGCGAAAAAGTCATTTCCAGCGAGTAGCGGTCTTCGGCAGTGACCTGGGGTAGGGGGGAAGCCCCGAAGTCCGTCCTAGGGTCGGTGCTCTGGAGAACGTTATCGAGAGCCTTGCGGTAGACGCGGGTTACGGCCGTGACGTATTCGGGGGATTTGAGGCGCCCCTCGATTTTGAAGGATTTGATTCCGGCCTTCACGAGGTCGGGGATGAGATCGACGGCAGCAAGGTCCTGGGGTGAGAGCAAGTAGCGATGCTCCCCCATTTCCTTTTTTTCTCCATCAATGATGAGCTCGTAAGGCATGCGACAGGCCTGAGCGCATTCACCTCGATTGGCGGAACGCTGGCCAAGGGACTCGGAGGTCAGGCATTGGCCGGAGTAGGCTACGCAGAGGGCACCGTGCACGAAGACTTCAAGAGGAGTGTGCTCACTTTTGCCGAATTTCTGAATTTCCTCCACAGAGAGCTCGCGGGCAAGCACCGCCCGTTCGAGGGGAAGAATACTCTCCACGAATTGGAGCCCGTCGGGAGAGGTGATGGTCATTTGGGTCGAGGCGTGGATCTCGACATCAGGGGCCAGTTCGACGGCCATCTTGGCAAGGCCGAGGTCCTGAATGATGAAGGCATCGACTCCGCTCTCCTGAGCAAGACGGAGTTGTTCGGCGGCAGCTTCGAGCTCACCCGTGAAGATGAGGGTGTTCATGGTGAGAAAACCTTTCACACCGTGCTTGTGAAGAAAGGCCATCAACTCGGGTAAGTCTTCTTGCGTGAAGTTGTCAGCGCGCAAACGAGCGTTGAAGGCGGGAAGGCCAAAGTAGATGGCATCAGCTCCAGCAGCGATAGCGGCACGTGCACAGTCCCAGTTGCCAGCGGGAGAAAGGAGTTCGGGTGTGAGGTCGCGTTGCAAGATGGCGGCAGTGTAAACTTGTTTGCTCTTTGAGGAAAGGGCCGGGATAGCGGGCAAGGGGGAAAAACAGTCCCGCGTTAAGTAAGCGCGGAGAACTCAACAAGCTTCGTGCTTGCAGAGTGGAGAGCGAGTGGAGAGCAATGGGCTCGTGAACTGCGTAGGTTACTGGACCGCAAACTTAATCACTGCGCTAGAGGCGACTTCGCCATTAAGAAGGCAACGGCATTCCGCTTGGCCGATGCCACGACGGAAGGAGACTACCTTAGCCTCAATGAACAAAGTGTCGCCTGGAGTGACTGGCTTGCGCCACTTCACTTTGTCGGCAGACATGAAGTAGCCGACCTTTCCTTGGTTCTCAGGGATGCGAAGAACCAGCACGCTGGCAGTCTGGGCCATCGCTTCCAGTTGCAGGACACCAGGCATTACGGGATGACCGGGGAAATGGCCTTGGAAGAAGTCTTCATTGTAGGTGAGGTTCTTGATCGCAGTGCAGGTCTTATCGGTAAAGTCGATGACGCGGTCGATGAGCAAGAAGGGGTAACGGTGCGGGAGAATCTTGAGAATGTCGGGGAGGTGAAGAACGGCCTCGCCCTCGGGGATGGTGACTGGGGGGACCGAGGTTTTCATCTTGGCGTATTCTTTTTTGAGAAGAGCGGCCATTTTCGTATTAGGTCCATGACCTGGTGCGACAGCAATGACGTGTCCGAGGATGCGCTTGCCACCCAGCATTAGGTCGCCAATGAGATCGAGAGCCTTGTGGCGTGCGAATTCGTTCCCAAAGCGACGGGGCTCTTTCGACATCACATTTTCTCCTCGGATGACGACGGCGTTCTCCAAGGAACCGCCTTTGATGAGTCCTTTTTCTAACAAAGGAGCCACGTCTTCGTAGAATGTGAAGGTGCGAGCAGCCGCGATTTCCTGCTCGTAGGTCTCGGGGGTGACTTCGCAAGTGAAGTGCTCGGTGTGAAGATCGTTGCGGCCGACATTGGTGACCGTGACCCGGAATTTGTTGTCGGGCACGATTGTGATGAGAGAGCCGTTGCCGAGGTCGAGGTGGAGAGGCTCGCGGATATGCCAGGTTTTGCGAGGCGCTTCTTGGGCTTGGATTCCCGCTTGTTTAATCAACTCGACAAAGGGAGCCGAGGAACCATCGGCGATGGGAGGTTCGTTGGCGTCCATCTCGATGAGGGCATTATCGACGCCCATTCCGACGAGAGCGGAGATGACATGTTCGACGGTGTGGACGCGATTGGAGCCGACCGAGAGCGTGGTTGCACGTTCAACGGTTTCCACGAGATCGACATTGGCAGGGATAAGGGGCTTGTCGGGAAGATCGACGCGGCAGAACACAAAACCGTGATCTTCAGGCGCGGGCTTGATGGTGAGGGTGACTTTTTCGCCCGTGTGAAGAGAGGTGCCTTCGAGAGAGGCAGCATCGGCGAGAGTGTTTTGCATGTCGGCCATGGAGGGGCGATTAAGGGGGGAAGCAGGGGTTTTTGAATAGTGTAAAGTGAGACAGGTATTGCGAGACAGGCAAAATGATGGGTTGATGCCCGGATCGGGAAAAGCTTTCCTGAGGTATGGCAAGACTGAGCGAAATCGTGGCGTTTCTAGATACGGAACTAAGGACAGATGAAGTGCCCGACTATCCTGGTGCTCACAATGGACTGCAATTAGAGAACGGAGGCGAGGTCACCAAGGTAGCCACCGCAGTGGACGCGAGCTTGAAAACGATTGAAAAGGCGGTCGCAGACGGCGCGGACTTGTTAGTAGTGCACCATGGGCTGTTTTGGCAAGGGGTGCGAATGTTGACCGGAGGACAATATCGCAAAATGAAGACCGCGATCGAAGGAGGTCTCGCTATATACAGCAGTCATATTCCATTAGATATTCACCCGACCTTGGGAAACAACGCTCTCTTGGCCTCGCGACTGGGTCTGGAGGTTTCCGGCCAATTTTTGCCATGGAAAGGGATTCGGATGGGTTTGGTGGGAGAATGGAGCGGGACTTGGGAGGAATTGGAAACAAAGGTCGAAGAGGAAGTGGGAGAGATCATATCCACGGTGCGCTCCGGGAGTAAGGTAGGGCGGCTCGGTATCATCACCGGGGGAGCCGGAAGCGAAGTGGAGGCCGTGAGAGAGTGTGGAATTGATTGCCTCCTCACTGGAGAGGGGCCTCATTGGAGTTTTCCATTGGCGGAGGAATTAGGTCTCTCGGTCATCCACGCAGGTCACTATGCCACAGAAACCTTTGGTGTTGGAAAGCTTGGTGAGATTCTGGCTCAAAAATTCGGCCTCGATAGTCGGTTTTTGCCGCTTCCTACGGGTCTCTAGAGCCTTGTTTTGGGTTAAAGTGCTATCATTGAGATTGTTGTGTGCCTCACTTCATTTTTCGGTAGACTCCAAAACTTGCACAAATGAGAACGAAAAAAGCCTTGCGGTCTGTTAGCGGGGGCAGTAAAACTCTTTCCGAGAACGCGCGGGTATAGCTTAATGGTAAAGCCCCAGCCTTCCAAGCTGATCATGAGGGTTCGATTCCCTCTACCCGCTCTCCCCTTAAATCTAAAAACAGTTCATCCAAGGAGAACAAATTATGAAAAGAACACTGAAATTCGCTCTCGTGTCTGCCTTATTGGCCGCCACTCCTGCGGTCGCTGCGACCAAGTCAGAAAAGAGCTGCAAGAACATCCAGGCTGCTGTCGAGAAGGCAGTCAAAGCTGACGAAGCCAAGGTCCTCGAAGTTGTTGAAGCTCAGGCTTCCGCGAATTCCGGTTGTGCTTGTGAGGTCGTAAAGGCTGCAATCATCGCTACTGAGGCAAATAAAGAGCTTGTTCGTCAAATTGTCGAAGTGGCTGTTGTTGCTGCCCCTGATGAGATGCGTCTCATCGCCCAGTGCGCGGTAGCCGTTGCTCCTGATTCCGTCAGCGAAGTCCAAAAGGTTTTGGCCTCATTTGACCCCCAGAGCGGTGAGTCTTCTGCTGGCTCCAAAGGCGGATTGAGCAAAGGTGGCCTTGATAAGGGTGGTGCTATTGCTCCAGTCGATGTTGCCAACCCTCTTGACGGTCCATTGACTCCGGGTGGCCCTGGTGGTGACCCCTTCCTTCCTGAGCTTCCGCCATTTCAGCCACCGGGAACTCCTGACGATCTCTCTCCAACCGAGGATTCAAACGATTTTGGCGGTTCTGACATGGACGACTTCGACACGGACGATTCTGACATCGATGATTCTGAGTTCGACAGGTTCTTGATTGAGCGGGCCGGATTTGAGGCTACTGCCACCAACTAAGTTTCTTCAAACCTACTAATAGAATTTCTTATGAATTTATTTTCTAAAACTTTGATTGCTGGGCTCGTGCCTTGCGCGGCTGCTTCGGCTCAGGGGCTTTATAGTATTGCTCCTAATGACGATGAGGCGGCTGACTCTCTTCCGTTAACTTACGTTGTCGGTGCTTCAATTGGTTACGACGATAATCCTAATCCTCTTTTTGATGGAGAAGATGAAGGGTCGCTTTATGGAAGTGCTTTTGTGCAAGCAAACTGGAGCAGCGTGACTCCTCAAACTACTTGGGACGTGTTTGCTCGTCTCGGTGTTCGTTACTACTTCGATGATTTTGATACTCCGAATTCCGATCAGGAAAACTTTGATGCTCGCCTCGGGGTAAACTTTACCCACCGATTCAATGAAAGACTTCGTTTCTCAAGTAGAAATTTTGTAGCTTACGAGATTGATCCTGACTATGATTACGGTCTCGTTGGTGGACGTCGTGCTGGCGACTACTTCCGCTACTCAAGCGAGAATTCCGTGGGTTATCGGTGGTCTGATCGCCTTGGAACTCAGACGGGTGTTAACTTCTCAGGTGTGCAATACCAAGATTTGGATAACTCTGATTTCACTCAAGTTACTTTCCGTCACGACTTTCGTTACCGTATGAGTCCTGCAACCGTGGTAACCGCTGGTTATCGATATGGTGTCGTTGATGCTGATAGTGGTGGGGAGACAAGTTCTCACTTTCTTTTAGCAGGCGTCGAGCATCGGATCAGCCCGGTGAGTGCCGTTGTTATCCGCGCTGGTGTTCAGATTTCTGATCCAGATAATGGTGACAGTCGTACTCGCCCGTTTGTCGAGGCTGCCTTGCGGAGCAGGTTGACTGAGCAATTGAGTTCTAACGTTTTTGTTCGTTATTCCAACGAAGGCTTTAACCGTGGACTCACTGATGGCGATGGTGACAGATTCTTGTTCGAGCAAAGCCAGACCTTCCGTCTCGGAGCGCGTCTTAACTATGCCCTCAACAGCCGCGTCAGTATCTTTAGTGGTGCGAGCTTGATCTACACCGACTACGAAGATATTATCGACGGTCCTGTCGGCGGCGATGAAGGAAATGAAGGTGTTCTCAACTTGAATATTGGCGGTAGTTACCAGCTCACGGATAATCTGTATCTGACTGGTTCATACAACTACACGACCTCTTTCTCCGATTTCGAAGGTCGCGATTACGACCGTAATCGTGTGCAAGTTGGCGTCCAAGCTACCTTCTAGATTTTAACGTAACAATTCTGAACAAAACAACCCCCTCGGTGTCACTTACCGTGGGGGTTGATTTTTTTAGCGGTATCGCTTAAAGCCCTCAGACATCTTAAAGCAGATTCGATCCTACTTAGCACAATGAGTCAAAATAATCAGTCTTCCAACGAAGCGTCCCTTCATGCCATCGACTATTGGCAGGTTTTACGTAATCGGTATGGAATCATTCTCCTCACCTTTCTTTTAGTATTTTTGACTGCGGCAGTCATCACCCGCGTGATGCCGCGCAAGTATTCGAGCACAGCAGTCGTGCAGGTGAACAACCATGGACAAGGTTTTGGCTCGAAAATCGGCATCATTGAGTCACGGCAGTTTTTCGCCACTCAATTTGAAGTAATTAGCGCTGCAAAAACGCTTAAGATCGTAGCCGAGTCTCTGGACCTTGAGAATAAGTGGGGGCGCGATGAAGATTCAGTAATCGGTGCTCTCAAGCAGATGGTCAATACTAAGCAACGAACTGGGACCGACCTCATTGAAATCACAGTTCTTAACATTGATAAGGAAGTGGCTCGCGAAGTCGCGGCCGAAGTCGCGACTGCCTATCAAAATCGAAGAAATCAGGAAGAGATGCGTCGGGCTGAAAGTCAGCTGGATGCACTGGACGCAGAAATCGAGGACCAGAAAGACAAGGTTGAGGCGAAGCGCAAGGTGCTAGACACGATCGTCAGAATCACTGGCCGTCCTTACTTCGAGGGTTCCTCGAATAGCCCTGAATCGATGGAGACTCGATTGACGATGATGGCTGAGACTAACGCCTTCGAGATGAGAAAGAACAAGGATCAATACAAAATCTATCTCGATAAACTCGAAACCTTGGATAGCGACCAATTACTTCGTTATGCTGCCGAACTTCCGGTCGATAATAATTCGGTTCGGAGTCTCCATAGCGAATTTCTCACCACGAGCCGAGAGTATGAGGCGACCAAAGCTTCTGGCTTGGGTAATCGTCACCCGACCATGCAAGTCATGAGTGAGCGTTTGCAAGGGTTAAGAACAGATCTAGATACAGCAGTCTCAACTCTTCGGGAAAGTTTGGAAACTAACTACCAAATGATTTCCGAGCAGCTTCTGGTTATGGAAAACACCAGACAGGAGCAAGAAGGCGAACTTGTCGAGTTGGCTACTGAAATGCACGATTACAAAGAGGCAACTCGTGAATATGAGTCCGCCTTGGCTCTCCTCCAGCAGCTCAAATTGACTCATTCCTCCGAACGGGTGGGGCTGCGCTCGCCACGGGAACCAATCACTATTCAAGAGGATCCTAAGGTCAGTGATAGACCAGTTAGCCCGAAGGTCACCTTGAATCTCGTCTTAGGTGCCGTTGTAGGCTTGGTGTTCGGAATCGCGATCGCCTTCTTCCTAGAATACATCGATACTTCCGTGAAAAGCCTAGAGGATGTCGAGCGCTTCCTGCAGGTTCCTGTGCTCGCGGTCATTCCGAAAGATGTGGGCGTTCTTCACAAGCAAAGTGGCATGAGTCCCGATGCGGAAGCTTATCGAATTCTAAGGACGAACATCGAATTCAACCGAAAAAATCCAGAAGACAACTCGATTACAGTCGTTTCCGGTGGTGCCGGTGAAGGTAAATCCACTACCTTGGTGAACCTCGCTTATGTGTGCGCGCAGGGTGGTTATACTACGCTGATGATTGATGCCGACCTTCGTCGTCCCCGCTTGCACACCTTTTTCGATATTAACAACTCCGTGGGTCTCACCAATTACTTGACCACCGACCTAATGTTGGAGGACGTCATTCTACAAACTCCCGTTGATAACCTTTACTTCATGCCTTCAGGAGTTCTTCCTGCAGATGCGGCTGGAATTTTGAACTCTCGTCGGATGTCTGAGTTGGTTCAGGATGTGAAGCAGCGCTTTGACTTGGTCTTAATCGACTCGCCGCCAATTTTGGGCGTCAGTGATGCCTCGGTTTTGGCGAGTGAGGTTGATTTAACGATGATTGTCGTTCAGCACCGTAAGCTTCCCCGGAACATGCTCTTGCGTGTGAAGCAGGCCGTGGAAAATGTGGGAGGTCAAGTCATTGGTGTTGTCCTCAACAACGTCGATATCCGTAGCGACAACCAGTATCAGTATTACACAAGCTACTACACCTACTACGCACCGTCGGCTGAGCCCGAAGTCCGAAACAATCGGCCTGTCGTGAAATCCGAGAAGGCTGAGGCTCCAGCTAGAGAAAACGATTCTGACCTTTACTAAACAGAAAAATACTGAAGATGAAAACTATCCTGATAGCCCTCATGGCTCTGGCGGCAACAGCGCAAGTTGTCACGGCCCAGATCCAAAAGAAAACAAATATACAAATCAGCATTTTGGGAGTTCCTCCGGGTGAAACCCAACGCATCAATTCGACTTACGCGGTCGATGCGAGCGGAAACATCAGAATGTGGGAAATTGGAACCATCCGGGCTGCTGGACTTTCGGCAACGGAGTTAGCGCGAAAGATTGAGCAAGCTTACAAAGCCGCTCAAATCTACACGACTCCGTCAATCCAGATCCAAACCGGAAACAAAGAGAACGAACTCCAGCAGTTGGTCACCGTGATGGGGAGCGTTAATCGTCCCGGAACCGTGCCTTACTTGCGGGGGATGACCCTAGCTCAGGCATTGGCAGCAGTAGGGGGGCCCAGCACCTTCGGAACCACCAAGCGCGTGACGGTTTGGCGGGAAGGGAAAAAGTACGCTTTAAGCCCTCGCACCAACGAGCGTCACAAACTTGAGCGTATTTTCCCAGATGATGTCATCGAAGTTGACCAAGTGAAAGCTTGGGAATCCGGCGGACAATAATCTCCCTCGAAAATTTATCTAAAAGGCAGGGAGCATTTCCCTGCCTTTTTTGTGTTCTCGTTGCCTTCTTGGCCTCTCGGCCCTATTCTTTTTCTACAATATGAGACTGGCGTTCTGTCTTTGGGTTTTCCTCTCCTTTTTTTTGAAAGCTGATGAGAATTTGCCTATCAAATCTTTGAACTCGGAAAGCTTCCAAGAGCGCCAGCAGGCCGAGCAAGAACTGATCAACTGGGCCAAACAGGAAGACCCCGAAAAACGTGCGGACCAACTTTTCGAACGATATCTGAAGAGCGAAGATCCTGAGGAATTTCGGCGCCTCACTCGTATTCTTCTGGCGGTTCACTTCGACTTGAAAAAGGAGGATATCCCTCAACAGGGCTCGGGATTTATTGGTATCAGTATGCGGCAACCGCGTCCCTTTCGTTTTCAGCAGCGTCGCTTTGAGCAGGGACAGCTGCAGCTTCCCCCTCTGGAGCAAGATGAGTTTGAGAAAGAAGCTGCCCTCGAGAGGGGGGTCTTCATTGATGAGGTGATTGAGGGCACGCCGGCGGAAAAGGCTGGCCTTTTAGCCGAGGACCTCATTACCGAAATCGATGGAGAAGATCTAGCGGGCGAAGACCCGACCGCGCGCTTGAAAGAGATTGTCGGTGGGCGGCCACCTGGCACCAAACTCACTCTGACTATCGAGCGAGAAGAGAAACTCTTGAAGAAGGTGATCACTCTCATGAATGCGCAAGCGGTCCCACAAATCAGACCGAACGGTGGTCAACCTCGGGTCGATGCCGAAAAAGCTGACCAGCTTCTCAGAAACGATTACTTACGCTGGCTAACTGAGCAGCGGTCGATTCATCAGGCTCAATAAGCTCGTTATCTCCCTGCAGTATTCAGGAAATTGATTCGACAAGATCCTCGAACTGACAGAAAGTATTTCGAACCAAGATAGTCCTTGGAATCGTTAATTTTACGGATGATGAAGATTTCCAGCCCTTTGATGGCGCTAGTGGTGTTGGCGAGCTGCTCGCAAGGTGTGCTCAGCGGAAAGACTGATTTTAATGACGTTGGGAAGGTCATGGTTGGAATGCTTGAGAATAAGCATTTTGCGGGTCTCAAGTTCAACGCAGAGATGACGGACCGAATTTTGGAGGACTACCTTCAAGATCTTGATCCTGCCAAGCTCTATTTTACCAAAGAAGACGTTGTCGGCTTTGAGAATCGTTTCGGCTCTCAAAGCGCCACTCGGATTGACCAACTTCTCGTCCAAGAACGAGCAATGGAGCCTGCGGGAGAAATTTATTCTCTCTTTGTTGAGCGGGTGCGCGAGCGAGTGGAGTTCGCGCAACAGCTGGCCGACAACGCCAAGTTCAATTTTGATGAAGATAAAATGGTGATGCGCTCGCGGCGAGATGCCGACTGGGCGGCTGATGATTTTGCGGCACAAGAGCTCTGGCGCTTGCAGATCGCGGAGGAACTTCTTAGCGAAACCATGCGACGAGAAGCGATTCAACGCATTGCCGAGGAACAGGGAAAAGAGGATCCTCTCAAGGATGAAAAGAGTCCTCGCGACGCGGTGAAGCTCCGTTACGAGCGTTTCCTGAAAGATATCGAAGGTGCCGACGAAGAAGATGTTGCCGCTTATTTTTTCAGCGCAGTCGCTCGTGCCCACGATCCCCACACCGACTACATGAGTGTTCGTCAGATGGAGCGTTTTGAAGCTGGTCTGCAAAACCAACTCATTGGGATTGGAGCCCTTCTTCAACGCGAAGACGACGGCGCGACTAAAATCATCGGATTAGTCGTCAACGGGCCAGCCGACAAGCAAGGTGAGCTTCAATTGAACGATCGCATTGTAGGTGTTGATTCCCTCAATAACGGCGACTTGACCGATACCCTTTACATGAAGATTGACCACGTAGTGGAATTGATTCGCGGTCAGCAAAATACCGAAGTCCGTCTCAAAGTGGAACCTGCCGATGGGGCTCCAGGGGAGGTGAGGGAAATCGTCATCATGCGTGACCGGGTGGAACTGAAAGATGAGGCTGCTGCTGGTGAATTGATTCGGATGCGCCAGCCCGACGGGAGCAACAAGCTCATCGGTTGGATTACTCTTCCTAGTTTTTACCTGGATTTCAACGACGGTGAACCCAGTGTTTATAAGGATGTTCAGAAGCTGGTCAGCCGCTTTAAGAAAGAGAATGTTGATGGTATCGCGATGGACCTTCGTGGCAATGGGGGAGGTGCTTTGGAAGAGGTGCGCCGCATGACAGGTCTCTTTATTGGCCGCGGGCCGGTCGTCCAAGTTAAGCAAGGTTGGGGCGCGGTTGATTCCAAGGAATCGACGATGCGCAAGCCGCTTTACGAAGGGCCCCTTCTGGTCGTTACTGATAAGACAAGTGCTTCGGCCAGTGAGATTCTTGCTGGTGCTCTCCAAGATTACAATCGCGCCATTGTGGTGGGTGAGTCCTCCACCTATGGCAAGGGCACGGTGCAACAGCCCATGGCAATAGGCCGTTTTTTCAAGTTTTTTCAAGACTCTTCTCGCGCCGGAACGCTCAAGGCAACTGTCCAAAAATTTTACCGGGTCACCGGAAGTTCGACTCAGTTGGACGGAGTGGTTCCTGACATTGTCTTACCGTCTCTCACCGATGCCTTGGAGATTGGAGAAGAGTTTCAGGATCACGCGCTGCCGCACGATATGATCGCACCTGCACGAGGCTTCGAGCCCTTGGATAGGGAGGCACTCTTCTTGGACGAAATCACTGCCAAGAGCAATGCACGGGTCGCGAATAGCGTCGACTTCTCTTATATTCGTGAGGACATCAAGCGCACGAAGGAGAGAATCGAGAAAAATGAAGTTAGTTTGAATCGTGAGGTCCGCGAAAAGGAGTTGGCGGAATCTGAGCAGCGGCGAGACACTCGTAATCAGGAGCGACGAGACCGCTTCGAGAAGATTGAAGCCGAAGATGCCAGAACGATGGCCTTCTTCCGTCTTACGCTGGATGACCTGGAGCGGGAAGAACTTGAAGAAGTGGATCGCCAGCGTGATGCTGAAGCCAATATGCGAGTCGCGAAAGACAAGGTAGCAGACCTTGACGATACTCCTGATTGGCCGAGTGGTCTTGATGTCGTCAAGCGGGAGGGCATACACATTCTTGCTGACTTGATTCAGCTCACCGAGCAAGCAAGCATTGCCAAAGTGGACGATAAGAAAAAGGTTCAAGCTCAATAGAGCCCTCTTTGCTTTCTGAAACGGGCCGAATGACAATCGCTCAAAGACTAGAGGAGGTTCGGGAGCAGCTCGCTTCTTCTGCTGGCCAATCAGGCCGGGAGCCATCCGAGGTTGAGCTTTTGGTAGTGAGCAAAACATTCCCGGCTGAGGTCGTGCAAGAGGTGGTAGCTGCCGGTCAAAGGTCGTTGGGGGAAAATCGCGTTCAAGAGGCCCTCGAGAAACAACCGCTGCTATCTCCCGATATTGCCTGGCACCTCATTGGCCCTTTGCAGCGGAATAAGGTGCGCAAAGTGGTGGGAAAGTTCGACTGTCTGCAAGGTGTCGATTCCCTGAAGTTAGCTCAAGCAATTGCCCGGGTCGCACAGGAGGAAGGATGTAAGCAGTCGGTTTTGCTACAAGTGAAAATTGGAGGAGAGGAAACCAAGAGTGGTTTCGAGGCAGAAGAATTACGTCAGGTGATCGAAGAACTCTCAGGTCTCGATTCCTTACAAATCGATGGCCTGATGACCATCCCGCCGCCCGTATCTCATGCCGAGGAGGCCAGGCCTTACTTCGCCGCCGCTAGGGAATTGAGGGATGAGCTGGTAACGAAGTGCGGATTGCCACTCACGCAACTGAGTATGGGAATGAGTGGTGATTTCCAAGCCGCTATTGCCGAGGGCTCAACCATGGTTCGGGTGGGTTCCGCAATTTTTGGGAAGCGAGGTTAGTTTACCCTATTTGCGCCTCAAGAAGGTTAACTTTTCTTAAACTTAAGGTGTTCATGGCCCGCTGAATCAGGTAAGCTCGCGGCGGCGCTTGGCTTCCAGACACCGTATCTGTCAGCAGGTTCCTGTTCATTTCCCCCATGAAGATACTTGTTCACGACTACGCTGGTCATCCTTTCCAAGTTCAATTGAGCCGTGAGCTCGCAAATCGTGGTCACACTGTGAGGCATGCCTACGCCGGTGGCTTGCAGACACCACGGGGAGAGCTGCAGAAACGAGAATACGATCCAGAGCACTTCGATTCTTTCGAAGTGCCGATGAGTCCCAACTATGCGAAATTTAAATACTCTTTCACCAAACGTCGGGCCATGGAGATTGAATACGGGAAATCGGCAGCTCGAATGATTCGTGAATGGAAGCCGGAGCTAGTCATCTCAGCTAATACTCCCACCGAATCTCAGACTGGAGTTCTAGCAGGTAGCCAAGAGGTGGGTGCCAAATTTATCTATTGGTGCCAGGATTTTTACAGCATTGCGGTCGATAAATTAGTGCGAAAAAAGATACCCGTTTTTGGTGCTTTGATTGGTAATTATTACAAAGGCTTGGACCGAAAGCATCTACAGGCCTCCGACCACGTAGTCGCCATTACCGAAGACTTTAAGCCTATCATGGTTGACGAGTTCGGCGTTGCGCCGGAGAAAGTAACTACTATTCCCAACTGGGCTCCTTTGGAGAGTCTCCCTGTTGAGCCTCAGGAAAATGACTGGGCACGGGCGCAAGGACTGATTGGCAAATTTGTCATCCTCTATACCGGAACGTTGGGGATGAAGCACAATCCCAATCTCTTGTTAGGTGTGGCTGAGCACTTTCGGGATAATGATGAAGTCAGAGTGGTCGTTATCTCTGAAGGAATGGGCTCGGACTGGTTGAAGGAAAAGAAAGCAGAGAAAGGACTCTCCAATCTCCTTTTGCTCGGCTACCAGCCGTTTGACCAGCTTCCCCAAGTGCTAGCCAGTGGTGATATTCTGACCGGAGTGCTGGAGGAAGATGCCGGCGTTTTCTCGGTGCCTAGTAAGGTGCTAACTTATCTCTGTGCCAAAAAACCTATTCTATTGGCTGTCCCGGAAGTGAATCTTGCCGCACGAATCATTCGAGAGGAGGGTGCGGGATTGACGGTAGGGCCCGCGGATGAGGAAGGCTTCTGGAGCGCGGCCGAGACCCTCTACAATGACCGTGCCCGGGCAACGACAATGTCGGAAAAAGCACGAGCTTATGCTGAGAAAACCTTCGACGTGAAACTGATAGGAGATCGCTTCGAGAAACTCATGCAAGAACTCTAAGAGACAGGAAGATGACCATGAATCAAAACGACTCTCTCCCAAAGACTGTAGTCCTGGCTGATCCTCGATGGGAAGGACATCACCCGACCTATTTTTTCGAATTTACCGCTTCGCTGCTACGGCTGGGACACCGGATTATCGGGCTTTGTCGCGCCCCTGAGGAATTTGAAAAAGGAGCCCGTCTTCTTTGCCAACGTTTAGGAGTCGACTTTGACCAGCGGGTATTCGTGGGACGCTTGGACGATCCTGACAAAGCATACTTCCGTCCCGGTCAAGATCATGATCCGATAAGCACGATTGTCAGGTGGCGCTGCTTGAAAAAGGCAATGGATGAGACATCCAAAGCAAGTGGCTACTCCGCAGATTTTGTTTTCCTCCCGTGGCTCGATTCATATCTTCGCTTTCAGCCTTCGACCAAGTTAGCGAACAAGCTGGGTGTGCCTTGGTCGGGTCTTTATTTCAGAAATCACCACTTCAGCGAGAGCTTGAATTCGGTCCGAAAGGCCGCGAAGGGAGATAGAAGTCTGAAAAATCCTAACCTCGTTGCGGTTGGTATTCTTGACGAGCGTTTCTCGGAAATCATGGCTGAGGAAAGTGGGAAACAAATCATTCAGTTTCCGGATATCACCAATGAGACAAGACCCGAAGTGCCCAGCGCCTTCGCGTTGGAACTAATCAAGCAAGCCGCAGGGCGCAAAATTATCGGGATGGTTAGTCTCGAAAAGAGAAAGGGCTTTCTAACGATGTTAAAAATCGCGGAAGCGGTTGCCGACCGGGAAGATTGGTTCTTTGTGGCCGCCGGGAAATATGCGCAAGAGACCTGCAGTCCGGAAGAACAGGCTTATGTTTCGTCGATCCAAGCGCGAGTTGACTCGGGTGAACTCAACAATATTTACCTCCAATTACCGGGAAAAAGAGTCGATGATGGAGCTGATTTTAATTCACTGATTAAAGTCTTTGATGTCATTTACGCTGCTTACGAAGACTTTCAAGGAAGCAGCAACGCTCTCACCAAAGGGGCCATATTCGAGCGTCCGCTCGTGGCGACTCAGGGAGAGTGTGTCGGGGGCCGGGTAGAAGAATTCGGAATGGGCCTCACTATCGAACAGGGGAACGCATCCGAGGGAGAAGCCGCAATCCGTAATGTGCTCCAAGGCAAAGGCTGGGATGGTGCGCCATTGCAGCCACGATATGCAGACTATCACGCCATGCACAATCGGGCGCGGCTTGATGAAGTCTTCAATGAGCTGCTGGAGATGGCCTCATTGAGTCTCAATTCTCTGTCTCTAACAGAAAAAGAGTAGCTGTAGTTTTTTCAAGTTACTGAGGTTGACCCACCGCAAACTTTCGAGGGTTTCTGCGAGAGTTGCTTGCGATAAATTTCTTGATGCTGCTTCACAACAATGGGGAGACTAAAGGTCTCTAAGACCTTCTCTCGGGCCGCTGTCGAAAGAGAGTTGTATCTCTCGGAGTCATCGAGGATCCAACGTATTCCTTCCGCGAGACTCTCCGGTTCAAAGCGGTCAGCAAGATAACCATTCTTCTGATGATCGACAATATCTCTGAGCCCAGAAGTGTCGAAGGCGACCACGGGAGTTCCGCAGGAAAGCGCTTCTGATGCCGTCTGTCCGAATGACTCTTGTAAGGAAGGAACGACCATCACATCTGCGGCCGAGTAAAGAGCGGCCAGTGTGTAGGGGTCTCGTAGCACTCCCATCCAGTGTGCGTGATAGGGTAGGGGCTCTTCTCCTTCGGCGGGTGCAGACATGCCAAAAATCGCAAGTTCGACTTCATCCTTAGGGAGCGAAAGTCGGGAGAGTGCTTCCGTAAGCTGGGGGTAGCCTTTGTTCTTGTCTGAGCCCGCATACATGGCTCCAAAGAGGATGAGGGTCTTGTCCGCGGGAAGATTAAGCAGTTCGCGGGCAGCAGTTTTTGAAATCGGTTTGAAGACCCGGGTGTCTAAACCGATTGGGATGACGGTGACAGGACGGTCTCTCCAAAGTTTAGCTTTGTTGACTTGCTCGGCCATCCAGCGGCTTGGCACAATAGCTTCGATGTTGTGCCGGGCGTAGACCTTGGCTTTCTTCTGGGCGATCCGTCGGTCTAGATCCGGCCCTTTTCGAGAAGCGGGGCGATTGCTCGCTTGATAGCTTTCCGGGTAACGGAGGTCGTTCTCATATTCGTGGTGAAGGCTGCCACAGACGGGCCAAAGATCGTGGAAAGTCCAAACGATTGGTCTGGAGATTTTCTCCAAGAGGCTCAAAGGCATAAACCCGTTCTGCGTCCAATGGAGGTGGATGAGGTCGGGGTCATGAGCTTCGATGGTGCGAGCGAGCTTCCTGTTCGGCAACCAGGCCAGAGTGCGATGGCCCAGTGACTCCGGAGCCTTTTCGAACTTGAGCGGAAGTTGATCAAGATTGCGCCGCAGAGAAAAGGTCAGATTGTTATCAAGAGCGAATGTATGAGGGTCGCTTCCAAGTTTTTCACCAACCAGAAGACTAGAATCAATTTCATGGTCGCGTAGCCCTTGATGCAGGCGCGATGCCGCCACAGCGGCACCACCGGAGAGGTCGGAGGTGGAGATTGAGAGAACTTTCATAGTTGAGTCTGCGGCTACCACTTGCGGTAGTTTTCTTGCGCGGTCAGTGAAAGGAAGTCCGCAAGCGTGCCGTCAGCGAATCGTTGGAAGACATCCTTTTGTGAGAAATGGCAGGACAGTGATTTCAGTCGCGTTTCAGAATAGTCTGCCGCATCCACGGTGAGATGAGAAGGATCATCCTGATTGAGCACGGCCTGGAGTAGATGTCCGGAGGTCCAGGCATTGAAGGTCCAGAGTTGGAGACGGGGAAGACGGCGATTGAGAATACGTGCGTGACGATGCAGGCAGAGGTGAGCCGGATGCCAATATTCCCCGCTGGAACCATGGGTGATGAGGTGCGCGATAGAGTGCTTCTGCACCAGCTGCTCAAATTCGGCCAAGAGTTCCGCGCTATCGTGCTGCGGTGCTGAAAGCTGTCCTCCCACAGCGGGTGGGTCGGTGTAATCGAGAAAGGTCAAGGTTGTGAATCCAAGAGCCTTAGCAGCTGCCTTCATTTCCTCCTCGCGAATCTGGGCAAGCTTCGCATCTTGGGCGATGTCACCTCGTTCGCCACCCTCGCCCCTAGTGAAGCAAACGAGATGGACAGCAAGTCCTCTCGCTAGAAGCTCGCAAACAAGCCCGGAGCAGAAAACTTCATCATCGGGATGTGCGATGAGCACAAGAACCGAGCCCTTAAAGTCTGACAGGTCAGCAGGCCTTGACGGCGACTGAAAAAGTCTCCGGAACGGGCGCACTACTTTACGAGTAGCACGAGCGAGGGCGAGTGAGTTCATCACGGCTTGGTGGCTTCCAGATAGAGGGACTCCGGTTTTCGCTCAACGCCTTGCTCGTCACTATCGAAGCAAGCTTCCTTGAAATTGGGAATACGGCTCTCATCATGATGGCACTTGCGGACATCCGTGAAGCCGAGGGCGGTTAGATCCCGCGTGAGAGAGTACTGGTCGTAGACGCGCCATTGCACTTCGCCAGAAAACTGGCGGAAGCATCCCTCTCGAAAGGCGTTTGCAGCCTCTTTGCCTGCGAGTACCCGAACCACCCCACGGGTAAACTTCAAACGCGCCTTCTGGAAGTAGTAGCCAAGGTGTGAGAGATTTAGCTTAGTCTGCACAATACTTCCATCATGAGGGTTATCCATGAGAGCCTTGCCTTCTTCTCCAACCCGAGCGATGACGTAGTCTCGATTGGGGACAGGATCTTGTGAGAGAAATTTTGCCATCTTGCCACCATAGAAAGACCGGGCGACCTGATCGTAGAGTTCGATTTGGTTCCACTCGTAATCTGCGGCGCGGCTGTAATCACCCTCACAAAGTGGTCCGATGAGTTCTCGGTATTCGTGAACTACTTGTTGCAAATCAGGGACAGCAAAGCGAGCGATTCCTCCTGGCTTAAGGACGCGTAACTGTTCCCTAAGAAAGGCCTCAGCCTGCTCATTCCGGAAATGGCCAAGAACGTGAGCGGTGTGACAAGCGGCTACCGAATCCGAAGAATAAGGAAGGGGCTCAGTGAGGTTGTGTACAATGACACCTTCGACGAGAGGCGTGAAATCAAGATTGTGCCAATCAGGATGGAAACGTCGACCGCAGCCGAGATTGAGTTTGGGGGAAGTAGACATAGGAGCTAATATTCTTTGTTACGTTGATGCTGGAATCAGCGATTGAGTTCGAATGCGTTTGATAAGCATGAGGGGAAAAAGCCATCCGGTAATGGCAATCATAGCAAGTGCCATCCCGGCGAATAATCCGGGTAAGCCGAAAAAGTAGATACCAAGAGCTGCGGGTAGAAGAAGGAGGCTGGTTTCGAGAAGAGAGAAAACGGCCGCGCGCTTGACGAGTCCGACACCAATCAGCAGAGCATTGTTGGTATGCCCCCAAGATGAGGCCGCGAAGTAGATGGCAAAGGCTAAAAGGAGCTGCCAATTGACTTGGAAATCAGCACCGAAAATGAGCGGTAAGATTATCGTTCCGACCAAGGGCAATCCCACGAGGGCGGCCCCGCAATAGCCTCCCACCAGCATCCAGAGACGCTTGGTAGCGCTCTTGACCCAGGGGAAGTCACGACGAGTAAAGGCGTCGACTACCGCTGGCCAAGTCGGAGTGGTAAACATGATAATCACGCCCAGCATCAGGGTGGAAAGTTGCATCAGAATCTGGAAATGACCCACCGCAACCGGTCCTCCGAAGCGAGCGACGAGCAGTCCGCAGCCATTGAGCTCGATGATTCCAGTGAGAGACTGCGAGATAGTGAAGGCAAAGCCATCGGAGAGCATTTCGCGAGCGAGAGGCTTCTCGAAGTAGTGCAGCTTGGGCAAGAGGTCGGGGCGTTGCCAGAAGAGGTGGATGGTGTTGGCGACTCGGACCAGAGCGCGAGTTCCAAAGATGGCAAGAATGAGAAATTCGATGGTCTTGAAGTAATGAATACCAATCGCGATGGTGATAGCCCCGAGAACATTGCCAACCGCTCCGAAAAGGTTGTTGATGTGAACTTGTAGGAAGCCTTCCCTCGCACGTTCGGTTTGGCTGAGGATGAGTTCGAGAAGAATGATTCCTAAGGCCAGCCAAAGCCCGGATAGAAGCTGGGACTCAAACCCGGAATACTTGTCCCCCAAGAAGAAGGTAAGAGGAATAAAGGTGAGCACCGCGGCAGCCACTAACCCTCCTATCAAAGTCAGCACCACGAGGAGAAACCAGGAAGTCGAGAAGTACTGCTTTTCTAGTAATTTATCTTTGGCTGTGAGGGCGCGGGAGATGCCATGGGTAAGAGCGGGACCAATCCCGATTTGAAAGAGAATGAGTGTCCCGATGGAGACAGCGATCGTGGCATAGAGGCCGAACATCTCTTCGCCAAGGGCACGATAGGCGACCGGTATGGAAACGAATTGGAGAATAACCGTTCCAACCTTGGAGGCAAGAGACGTGAAAACCGCGCTGGTGATAGCGCGGTTACGGCGGTTCGTCATCTCGCCACCTTGGTCTGTCGGATCCTCACTCATATCACGTCTGCTGACTGAACGGACAGACTAAGAGGCTGTTACTTAACATTAATTAAAAATTAATAAAAGCTCGATAAGTTATCTTTTTTTAATCCTGTCGGGGGAAGCGGCGGCCAGCCGGTCGCCAGGATTTCTTCCAGAAGTAAAGTCGGGTTGGGCGCTCCGTTTCGAGAAAGTCTAACGATGAGAGGAATCCCAGGACCGGCCATTGCTTGTTTGAAGTTTTCGGGATCAGCTTGGAGATAATTCTGAAAGATTTCGGCTAACTTTTTGCGAGCGTTTGAATCCGCTGCAGAATTGGTTTGGAAGGCTCCCTCATTCTGGGGAGCCATGACCAAGCATCGAGACGGACTGAGAGGCGAGGTTTCGCCGGGTGCTGCTTTCAGAAAGACGCGAAAGGCTCCTTGCACGGGGCCCTCTCTCCCTTCGGCAAAGGCTTGCAGGCGATTGTGATAGAAGTCGGCGAAGCCGGACCAATCGACCAACCAATTGCCACCGTTTTGAATGAGGACAACACTGAACGGGCGGCTGGTGTGCGGAGTGTCGAGCCAGAAGACCTTCTGATTGGGGCGGTCCTGCTTGAGGCTCAGGGAATTGATGCTTATGGGGCCGTCTCCATGAAAATTGGCGGAGGCCTCCATATCGGCAATGACAAGGTTCGGGTAGAGAACGTATGCATTTCGAGCGCTCCAGGTTTCAGCTCCTAAAAAGGCTTCCAAGCTAGCTTGCGCGCCCAAGGAGTCACCCGTTTGCGTTGAGAGAGATCCCTCTTCGTCTGCGAGAGGGGTGATGGCAATTGGAGAGTCGTCGTTCTCGGAGGGAGCAGTAGTGATGGTTCCGGGCTCGATTTCCCCGACCTCTTGTTCCTTTTTTTGTAGCAAGTCTTCCCAACTCACAGAACCACTTTTGCCCAAGAAAAACCCAAGGACAAAGAATGCCACCGAGAAGAAGAAACAAAGCAGAAGCGCTTGTAAGAAGGAGAGGCCTCCTTGTCGTCGTGTCTTGATAGTGGACTGAGGAACAGGGGCAATGTCCGGCATTTCCTCTTCCTCGGATTCCACACGTTCTATCAGCGGATCACTTTGTATGGATGCTTCTCTTTGTTCGGTCGCAAGGGAAGGTTCAGAGTAAGGGGCTTCCTCAGGGGTGACTGCCACCTCTGGTTCGGGAGAGGGCTCCGAAGGTGGGGGATTGAGGGGCTGTGGTTGCGGGGCCGGCTGATTGGGTCCTTGGATAATGGTATGGCATTGGGGGCAGGGCCCGCTCAGACCGGCGGCCTCGGGGGGGACAACCAGCAAGTGGTTGCAGGCAGGACAATGAAATCGGATGTAATCCACAGCAGCTCACAAGTGCCAGAGTGACCTTCTTCGGTAAAGCGAAAGGCAGGTGCTTTTTGGTCTTTTTTCTGCGAACACGATTCAGGATTGTGGTCTTCGGTCGATTTTGGTGATGCGTCAGAATGCGGCTTGGAGTTCGAGGGGTAGGATTTAACTAACTTATCATCAATCGATTGAGTTGAAGTGAGAACGGAGATTGGTGGGTCCTTTCGTTAGCTGAAATGGAAAATTACTCAAGAGGTGTGAAATGATTTGTTAAATCGAGTAAAAATTTATAACATGCCGCCCTCTCCGTGGCTTTTTTCCAAAAAATATTCAGAGCTCGTGTTCGAAATCTGGGGCCCCTCCTTTTTGTGGGAACGGTCGCGTTCGCGTCTGCTCAGATTCGGACAGACCAGCGGACGGATACTAAGCTGGATCGTCGTGCGATCGAAAGTAAGGGCTCGCGTGCTCCTTCCAGCAAGGAAGGTTTGGATATCTCGCTGGTGACTTCCTTGGCCTACGACGACAATATTTTCCAATCCGCAGATGATAAGACAAGCAGTCTCGTCGCTCAGGTAGAGCCCTCGATTGGTTGGACTGCAGGCGAGAGGGACAAGGCTTGGATTAGATTGGCTTACGAAGGTGCGGCTATTCTGTTCCTTTCGAGCACGGAAGACAGCCGTATTGATAGCAGGGTTTTAGTGGAAGGCGAAATTAAGGGTAAGAGTGTCGCTTTAGCCTACTCGGCGCGATGGGCCAGGCTGGGAAGTCCGAGTGCAGATATCGGTGGCACTTCTGATCGTCACGAATGGGGTGCTCGAGCCGGTGTGACCTATAGCCCAAAGGGGAAGCTTGCGTATGAGATCTTCGCAGAGCGCACGGTTGTGGAGCAGATTGAGCCTTCATTCTTTGACTTCTATCAGTCCTCCGGTGGCATCGCGGCTCAGTATCGATATTCTTCCAAAACTCAAGTGGAACTGGGCTACCGTTTTGGAAATGTAGATGTCGATGGCGCAGGGACGCAAACATTTCAACGAGTAGGAGTGCAGGCTCTGTGGCGTCCGCGCTCCAAAGTGAGCGTTTCCTTGGAGGGCGGAGTCGAGTATCGCAACTACGAGGTAGGCTCCGGTATCGAGCCCTTTCTGGCGGCAAGGGTGGATTGGACTCCACGCGCAAAGACGGCTCTCTACCTCGAGGCTTATCGCCGCGAAGAAGCATCCGCTGCTCTGGAGGGCGAAAACTTTAACATTACCGGGATACGAGCTGGCATCAACCAAAGGCTGATCAACGGCTGGAGTGCGGGCTTCGAAGTAGGCCGCGAGACTGCCAACTATTTCGGTATTGCGGGTCTCCCGGAGTCTGGCCGCAACGATACGCTCATGTTTGTGCGTCCTTCTCTCCGATATGCCTTTGGGGAGGGGTCCGAATTGGTCTTTCTCTATCAGTGGTCCCAGAACGATTCTTCTGATCCAGAATTTGGATATGACAACCACCAACTCGGTGTCTCGATGAGTTACCGATTCTAAAGTTATGCAGAAATTTTTTACGTGTTTCGTTTTGTTAGTCTTAGCCAACCTCTCGATGGCTCAAGAAAAGGCAGTGCAAGAAAGTGCAGTGCAAGGGATGAGCGGACTCATTAATTCGTCCGATACTGTAAGCGTGGTCGTTCACCGTGAGCCTGATCTGAATTCTAACGGGCAACTTGCCCAAGATGGAACCCTTTCGGTGCCGTTGATTGGTTCGATTCAGTTAGCGGGGCGCACCACCTCTGTGGCCGAAAAGCAAATCGAGGCCAAGTTCCGTGACGGTTACTTAGTGCGGCCCCAAGTAACGGTTCGCATTACCAAGAGATTGGCTCGCACCGTCACCGTGAATGGGCAGGTTTCTGAGCCCGGAGTCTTCACCCTTCCGTTTGGTCAGCAGATGACCCTTCAGCAGGTTATTGGAATGGCCGGCGGTGCCACCGACGTAGCCAATTTGAAAAAGGTCACCCTGCGGAGAGGTTCGAGCGGGAAATCCTACACCATCAATTTGAAAGATATTTTTGCAAACAAAGCGAAGGACATAGTCCTCCAGAAAAACGACTTCATCTATATCCCTGAAGGCCTGTTTTAGGGCCTCTGGTATCCCTCTACTTTTCTATCAAAAATTCCGTGAGCGCACTCATTCCCCAACCCCCCCAGACTCCTTCTACTCAAGTGAGCTCGGATGCTAACGGCAGCCAGCTTCCACAAGGCGGAATGAAGCTTCCCAAAATTAGTCTGCGGGAAGTCTTCAATTCCATTCTGCGCTGGTGCTGGATTCCCGTGGTCTCTCTTTTATTGGGGGCGATTGCGATGCATCTCTACGTTTCTTCCAAGCCAGTGTTCTATACCTCTACTGGTTCGCTTTATATCAAGACGCGGGCCCCTGAGATTTTCTCAGACAATCCTTTGGCTCAAGATGAGTCCAATGATTTGGAGCAGATGAAGACCGTGGAGCAGGGTCTTTTTACCTCTACCGTCTTGTTAAGAGTAGCCGAGAAAAACAACCTTGCTGCCGACCCTCATTTTCAGAATCCCAATCTCGAACTCGAAGAGCAGGAGCAGGTGGTTCTCCACACCCTCAGCGAGCGCGTGAGTATCGAGCTGCGCAAAGGAACGCGTCTCATCGACATCCAGGTGGAAGATACCGACCCAGCCCGGGCGGCGCAAATTGTCGAAGACATTGTTGAGGAGTATGAAGTCTGGAAGGATGGAGGACGCAGCGAGCTCATCGCAAAGGCAAGCGTAGGTTTGTCCTCGGAGGAGAAGCGTTTGCGGGCCAAGATGGAGGTATCCGAGCAGCGCTTAGAGGATTTTCGAAAGGAAAATCTAGTTCTTGGTCTCTCGGGAACTCAAGAACGCTTGCAGTCTTCCAAATTGGAGATGCTGAATCAGGAACTCTCCAAGGCCACCACGGATAGACTGAAGCTGGAGGCGGAATTTCGGGCCATGGCGGCGGAACCGGAAAACGTGAATTCACCGACCCGTGCTGCGCGAGGTGTTCGGGGCACCTTGTCGTTGAACTTGGAAAGCCAGATTGCCCTCAAGGAGGCAGAGTTTGCCAAGCTCAAAGAGCGTTACAAGTTTAAGCACCCAAAATACATTGAAGCAGATCAAGAGTTGAAGCGTCTCAGTGAGCGCCTTGAGAGTGTCGTCGAGGAAGCGGAGGTGGCTCTTTCCAATGATTTGACGGCGGCTCGCTCTCGGGAGCAAGAGTTGGAGCAAATGGTGGCCGGAGCCCGGACCACAGCAATGAATGATGAGGCTCTGCGCGAGAAGTTTTCGCAATTGACCCGCGCTGCGGAAATTGATCGAGGACTACACTCGCAGGTCAAGACTCGGCTGGAAGAAACGCAAATCGGTGCCGCCATGAGTGCCTCCTTCTTGCGTTGGGATGAGCGTCCGTTGGTGCCCGCATGGCCAAGCGGCCCCAACAGAAAAGCGTTTCTGTTAGTGGGTTGCTTCTTGGGAGGGATTTTGGGGTTGTTTCTGGCGGTGATGTTGAGCTTGTGCGACCCACGGGTGCGTGAGCCGAGTGCGGCCGAAAGAAAATTGGGTCTGCCTTTGTTAGCCAAGCTTCCCGTCTACTCCCGTCAGGTTGTTCATGATTTGAGCGTAGCGGGAGACGGTATTGCCACGCTCAATCGCCCGGCTCACTTGGCGCGCTACACCCCTACTCCCAGGGACGAGACGGATGTCATGCAGACGCTCCTTTTTGCCAGCCCCTTCGACGGTGATGGCAAGACGCTTTGCGTGATGAAGTGTGCCCGCACAATGGTGAAGCAGGGCTATCGCACTCTGGTCATTGATGCTGATTTTTCAGAAGCTGGTCTAAGTCGCGGTTATATGAGCCAGCGCGACGGTCGCCATGGTTTAGCTGCCTACCTGATGGGCGAGGCCGAAGCGGCAGAAGTGCTTTTCGAGACAGGACTGCCCGGGCTCTGGTTCTTGCCGACGGGTGATATGAAGACGGACAATGGGGACCTCCTGTCTGGTCCCGGTTTACGCCGTCTGTTAGAGGCTATCTCCCCGATGTTTGACCGAGTGATTTTCGACATGTCTTCCGTTCTCGAAAGTGACGATGTACAAGCGGTTACTCGCTTCATCGACTCGACTTATCTTGTGGCTCAAAAAGGGCGCGGGAAGTATCGCGACTTACAGGAGGCATGTGAAATCCTCCAATCATCCGGTGGCAATGTGACCGGCTTTATTTGGAATGAAGGTCGTCGCCGTCGTCGGTCGGATTCTGGTCCATCCATCGAGCCCGTCACTTATCCAGCGGAAGTGCGTGAGGTATCGCCCAAGGGCGAAAACGAACCCATGCCAGCACCTTCGGATACCATGCATCGCGCCATTTAGCCGCTATCCGTTTTCTCCAATTGAAGTCGAAGGCCAGCCCTTGCAACAGGGGGAGCCAAGAGATTCGCCAAGCTGAGGCACGCGTGAGAAGAACAAGTGGGCATCGAGAGGGGCGTCCGCTTTTGCGGCGATGCCCGAATGCCGATACCCGAATGCACTAGCCAGTCTACACTAGCACGGGTTAAGTACCCTTTTATTGAGCACCAACTTCCTCGCGCAATTGGTCGCAGCGTTGGCGAAGGGCGAGAAGGAGAGCTTGGTGCTCCTCGAGTTCGGCGAGGTTGTTTAGTTGATCGGGGTCGGCCTCGAGGTCGAAGAGTTGTTCGAGGTGAGGTTGGGGGTCGATGTAGCGGGTATAGCTATGTGTGGGAGTGCGCACGCCCATGGTGCGGGGAATGGCTCCTTGGTGTCCGTAAGGGTGGTCGTAGAAGAAGTCCTCTCGCCACTCGGTCTGTGGATCAGCTTGCAGTTGGGTTAAGTCCCGACCAGTCATCGATTTTGGAATCTCGATCCCCGCCAAGGCGAGGGTCGTCACCGAAAAGTCAGTAGTAATTACGAGATGGTCGCTCCGTGTGCCTCCCGGTTTTCTCGGATCGTAGAGGAAGCCCGGAACGCGCAGAGAGGGCTCATACATCAGCCATTTCCCAGCAAGTCCATGTTCACCTAAGAAGTGACCATTGTCCGAGGTGAAGAGCACGACGGTGTTGTCGGCGAGCTTGCGTTTTTCCAACTCAGCCATCACGCGGCCCACCCCAAGGTCCATGCTTGAGACAAGGCGGTAGTAGTCTCGTATGTGACGGTCGAAGTGCGCGGGTTTTTTGAGAAAGCTTTGTCCGGAGGGCCATCCCAAGGACTTCTTGACCACAGTGGGTTCCTTGCTCGCATTTTCCAAAGTTGCCGCTACTGGCAGGGGAAGCTGGTGGCCATCGGTTACAGACTCCACCTCCGGATCCCAATCGAAGTAGGGGCTGTGGGGAGCTTTGAAAAAGAGCATCAGGCAGAAGGGTTTCGATTCGTCGCGTCCATCCAAGAAGCGCTCGACCTGCAACGGAGTGATTTGCGAATCGACGTGCAATGGATTTTCAAGATTAGCTTTGCCAATGCGATCGCGGTATCCCTCTTTGCCTCTCGAATCCGGAGGGCAGTCACAGAGGTCATCCAAGGGACGACTGAAGCCGTTGAACTTCACATAGCGGCAATCAGGTTCGTGGAAGAAGCAAGTTTGCATCGGCTGTCCCGCCCAATAATCAAAGACTGCTGCCCCTTTGTGTATCTGCTCAGGTTTGTCTCCGATGCCCCACTTACCGTAGAAAGCGGTTTGATAACCCGCTTTCTGGAGCCGCCCAGGGACGCTTTGGGCAAGCTGTTCCGCGCTGAAGGCCTTGAAGAAATTATCGACACCATGTCGTCCGGGATACTGGCCCGAGATCAGGTTGGCCCGACTGATGGCGCAGATGGAGGTATTGACAAAGCATTGGTCAAAAACGTGCCCAGCATTGGCGAGCCGATCCAGATGGGGGGTTTGGATTTTTTTGTTTCCCGAGTAACCGACGGCGTCCGCCCTCTGGTCATCGGTAAAGATAACCACAATGTTAGGACGCTGCTCGGCAAGGGCAGGGAAAAGGACGATTAGTGGACAGATAATGACTCTGAAGATTAATTTGAAGCTCACGGCGGCAAGATACGATTCTTATCCGCAATAGCCAGTCCAATTTGAGGGTTCTCCTGTTCTCTGATCAAGCTGCCGATTTTCTTCATGAAATAAAACTTAGGAGGGTATCAGCTCGGGCATTACTCGTTCCGAAGCCGGCTTTGGCTGCAAGAAAATTTCTTTTCGCTTTCTTGAGCCTCAATGAGAAAGACAAGCAAAGGCAGATTGTGGTCGCGCTTTTTTCGAGAAACTTTGTTCGTTTTCACTGTGACGTTCGAATGAGAAGTGAAACCGCGATGAAATCTGAGGAAGAATGGCTCCATCAATACCGCTCGAGGCGCTGCGAAGCGTCCTTTCGGCGACTTGTAGAGGCCAACCTCGGATTCGTGTTATCGGTCGCACAGCGCGTCTTGCGCAACCCTGATCTCGCTCGCGACGTCGCCCAAGAAGTCTTCGTCGGTCTGGCGCGTTCTCCGGAAAAAGTAGGAGCAAACATCCCCTTGGCGGCTTGGTTACACCGAACGACGCGCTCGCTTGCGATTGATACCGTGCGTTCCGAGGAATGCCGGAAGCGACATGAACTCACTGCCGCCGACCTTGATGCCATGAAAGAGCCACCCCTTGATTGGAGCCGACTGTCCCCTGAGATTGACCGCGCTCTCGATAAACTGCCTCGGGACGAACGCGCTGCGGTGGTCCTTCGTTTTTTCAAAAATCAAAGTCATTCTCAGATCGGTCAGGCCCTTGGGATTGGTTCCGACGCAGCTCGCATGCGGGTCAAGCGTTCCCTCGACCGACTTCGCAAAATCCTCTCCAAGCGGGGCATCACCGTCACCGCTGCCGCGCTTGCAACCGCCCTTCCAGCCCACGCCAGCGTTGCCGTACCGGCTGGTCTCTCCGCAACGATTACTACGACAGCCCTCGCTTCCGCTGCTCCCACGGCAACGGGAGTTTTCACCTTGGCAGCTCTTCTTACTATGAACATCAAAACGCTCTTTGTCTCTTCAGCTTGTCTCGCTCTCATTGCTCTTTCTGTCTGGCAAAGACAGGAGATCGTGGCTGCCAAAAACCGCATCGCCGAAAGCCATCCCACTCTGTCGTCTAGCACGCATTCGGCGAACTCTGGTAACCGGGGTTCGAGGTCGCTGGCTGGCCAGTCAGCTGCCGGAGAGAGGATCAGTCCCTTGTTGAAAGAGGCGATCGAACTTGCGGCAATCGAGCCTCTTGCTAGTCGGGAGGCTGCGCTTCTTCAGTGGGTAACTCAGTTCGGAACGACCGCTGAGATTCTCGCGGTCGCGGAGGAGTTTCGCGAGACTGAGCATCTCTCGAGATTGCTTCGCACCCGTTTGGCAAGTAAGCTCACAACTCATTGGGCGAAGATAGACCCCAAGGGAGCGATGGAGGCTCAAGCCGCTTCCGCGTTGATGGGAGAGTCCAGCCCCTTCGGGCCAGTGAACCTCAGAAACGGTCATGATCGCCATGGCTTCGACTACATCGCAATGGCGAACCCAGAAGTGTTTGAAGCTTGGATAAAAAGCAATCAACCCGCCGTTCTCGACATTCTAACAGGAGGATGGGATTCCGACTCCGCACGCAGTTTGGTTCAAGATTCGGGACGGGGTGAGGGACTAGCTCCCTTGGGCAAAAGCCTGTCTGCGGATAGTGCGGCAAACCTTGCTCTTCTGCGCCATGCCCCGCTTGCCATGCTGGACGTGTTCTCGGAGAGCAAAATGTTAGACGCGGTCCAATTTGATGCCAAGACTCTCTCGCAGGCTCTCGTCGCCAAAGTGAATCCTCCGCAAGAGATATGGAACCAGCTGGATGCCGAAAGAAGGAGGATGTTGGATCCCTTAGTGTTGACCATTCTTGCCGACACTATTGCTCAAGCTGATCCCCGACCGTCGTCCGAGATTCTGGCCGAGCTGCAAGCTGACGATGCAGACTGGTCAAAGAGGTTTCGCTTCGGGGAGGTCAGCAATTTGCTCGCAGAGGAGCTCCAGAGTTTGCCCAAGGGAGATTCAGTTGCGGAAGAAAATTGGTGGGCGACCTTGGAGTCCTTCGGAGAAGCGATTAATGAAATCTCCGGCGAGAGAGATGGCGAATTTGACCATACCTATGCAGACGTAGCGGCCTTAGTCGCACCCCTCGATAGCGAGGCTGCCTTGGAATGGGCAAAGGAAATTACTAGTCCAGAGGCAAGGCTTGAGGCTGCCGGTCAGGTGGCTCTCCGTGCCAATGGGATTGAAAACGTTACCCTCTTGCGAGCTAGGCAAGGAGATCGGGCGCAGGTGAGGTTTTTTGAAAGAGGAGATCGTCCCGGAGAACCGATGGTTGGACTAGGTCGATCAATTGATATCCCGGTTGGAAGTTCGGTGGAGGAGGTCTTTCGTCGCACCGATGACGAGCTCAGGAATTTGGAACCAGGGGATTTAGCGACTCGCTTCTATGGCGAAGGCGCAGCGAATCGACCTCCGTCCACACGCTTTCATTTTCACCATACGATTCAGAGCGTCATCGAGCAGCGGCGTTAGCACTTTCAATTCATAATGACGCACACAATGAAGACCATTCTTTTGAGCCTATTGCCTCTCTTCACAGTTCTTGTCATTTGGCAAGGGAGTAGCCTTCGCAAGTTGGCAGAGCAAGAGGCAGAGGCGCGTTCTAGTATGAGCAGGATTGAGGCTGACGAGGCTACGGGATTGCCTCAGTTGGGCTCGACCTTTGGGCCTTTTCCTTCCCTCCCACGAGACCTAAACTCAAGTGCTGACCATCAAGTGTTCCTTCTCGAACTCACCGCAGTCGAGGACCCAATCGAGCGAGCAGGAGCAACGGAGGATTGGGTTAATTTGCTTGTTAGTCATGAGTCTCTTCAAGCCGCTTTGGAAGGCCTGCTTGGCGCGCCGGAAGCGCAACGGGAAGCATTGATGAGAAGTTTTGGCCCTGCTCTCTTGTCGCAGTGGGGTCGGATTGCGCCTTCGGAAGGACTTTTGTCGTGGGCACGGCTAAGTGTCGAGCAGCGCAACTGGATCATGGACGCGCCGGCTATTCAAACGGGGCCCTTTCAAGCTTCACGGGGTATCGGCCCAGGTCCCTTGTTTGACTCTTGGGTCAATACCGATCCCGATGCCGTGTTTCGCGCTCTCGCCAATGGTGAGGAACTCTTCCTTTCAGAGGAGTATGGGCCGCAATTCAGGGAAGCTCGTCTCGAACTTGACGGAGCCGACTTGTTTCAACGCCTGATTGCGCAGGAGGACGTTGCGAGCTCGCTGGGACGGCTGGAGCAGCTTTCTCCAGCTATGGAACAAGAGCAATCTCCGTCTCCGGAAAGGCGCAGAGGACCTATCGTTCCGGCGCGAGCCCTTGTGCCTCTCGTGTCCGAGAAGTTCATCGCAGAGTATGGGAGTTTGCACGCTGCCCTCAACGCTGCCCGAGAGCTGCCCCAGACACCTAGCCAAGAGCGTGTCGTGATGGATCTCACTGCCAGTAGTCTCGTTCAAGAGGCTTTGGCAGGCGCAGCTCAGGAGGGGGCTGAGCAAGTTCTCTCCCCTGAACTGGGAGAGCTCTTTCTGGGAGTAATTGATTCCGCTAGCCCCGCCGGTCGGGAACAGTTTAGAGATACTATTAGGTTCAATTTGTTTGCAAGCCAACGCACGCGGGCTGGTCTTTTGTCGCCCGAAAATCAGATGCTCCAAGCCGTTGTCAGTGTCATCAATGAACGCTATCCCCAAGAGATGGGGAGGTGAACAGTTTCGATTGCTTCCGAATGAGAAGTCGATGATGAACCGGTGACGTCTTTGCCTGATACCAACCGAAGCCTGAGAATGGAGGAGCCGTCTAGTTTGACTGCCTTTTCTGTTTGTCAGGTCCGACGTTGGCATCGCAGAGATTCTTGTCTTAGAATTGAGAAACCACGATGAAAGACTCCCTTTTTGCACTTCTACTTTTTGTCCTTACTTCCAGTTCACTGAGCGCCGGATCGCGGGGAGTAGCGCTAGCTTTCCTTGATGCCACTGCGGGCGAACGTTCTCCAGCAAGCTTGCGTTTGGCGGAGTTGTTAGAGAAAGACATGCGCTCTCTGTATCTGGACCCCGAACTCGCCTCCGTATTCCCATGGAGTGAGCAAGATTTGGAGTTGAAGGTGCTGCACCCGAAAAAAGCTGGAATGAGCTTCGACCGTTTGCTCAACCCGAAGAATGAGCAGAAAATCAGAGCCTTCTTCGAAAGCCCGGAAGCGACGGATGGTTTAGTGGTCTTTTTTCATGATACCCAAACCGGAGTTGCTCGCCTCAAGCTCTACAGCTGGGATGGTCAAGAGGTGCTCTTGCTGCGACTTCCGCTCGAGGGCAAGGATTCACCGATGGCGGACTCACTGATGAAAGGCCACCGCCGCGGAGCCTTAATTGCGATCGGAGCAGCTGTGAGATGGAGCCCCTGAGAACGAAGAAGCGGCCTTTGTTGCCGCCGGGGGTGATCGGCGAAACGGGTTTGTAGCATCAGGGAAAGCGGAGGCGTGCGATTGGAGGGGCGGTAGTAAAGGCAACCGCTCCGTCATTTGCGTTTTGATTTTTTGTAGGTGACCGACTTGTCTGGTCGAGGAGCGTCGGTGAGACCGGCCTTTTCCTTGAGCTGCTTAATCTGATCACGAAGGTGGGCAGCGCGTTCGAATTCGAGTTTGGTGGCCGCTTCTTGCATCTCGGTTTGCAGTTCTTTGAGGACTTCGGTGGCGTTGTAGACCATCTCATCTTCGGCCACGAGGCTGGCGTTGACTTGGCGGCCTTTGCTGGCGGTCTCGTCATACATGTGAAGGCTTTCCTGAACCTTGCGAATGACGCTTTGGGGAGTGATGCCGTGTTCTTTGTTGTAGGCTTCTTGTTTGGCGCGGCGGTATTCGGTGACGTCGATGAGGCGCTGGATAGAGTCTGTGATCTTGTCGCAAAAGAGCACGCACTCGCCGTTGACGTGGCGGGCAGCGCGTCCAGCGGTCTGGATGAGGGAGGTCTCGTTGCGGAGGAAGCCTTCTTTGTCGGCGTCGAGAATGCAGACGAGGGAGACCTCGGGAAGATCGAGTCCTTCGCGGAGGAGATTGATACCGACTAAGATATCGAACTCGGCAGCGCGGAGGGCGCGCAGGATTTCGACGCGTTCGACGGCGTCGATGTCGGAGTGAAGGTAGCGCACCTTGAGGTCAACACCGACGAGGTAGTCGGTGAGGTCTTCGGCGGTCTTTTTGGTGAGGGTGGTGACGAGGACGCGCTCGTTCTTTTCAACTCGCTGGCGACAGAGCTCAATGGTTTCGTCGATTTGCCCTTTAAGAGGCTTGAGGTGAAGGACGGGGTCGAGTAATCCGGTGGGTCGAATGATTTGTTCGACCACGAGGGGAGTGCTGCGTTTGGTGGGGTCAAAGTCTGCCACCGCTTCGTCGCTCCCACTGGTTTTGACCTTCATCTTTTTCAAAGTCAGGAAGTCGAGACCGCCTTCCTGCTCGTTGCGCTTGATGTCGATGTAGTGGGGGTTGTCGGGGCGGGAGTTGGCGAGCTCGAAGACTTTGGGAGTGGCCGAGACATAGAGCCGCTGCATGGTCTGGTCCATGAATTCGGGGAACTTAAGCGGGCGGTTGTCGAGGGCGCTGGGAAGGCGGAAGCCGTGGTCGACGAGGACGGTTTTGCGGCTGCGGTCGCCTTCATACATGCCGCCGATTTGGGGGATGGAGACGTGGCTTTCGTCGACCATGAGCATGAAGTCCTTGGAGGCGAAGAAGTCTAACAGTGTATAGGGTCGGGCGCCGGGAGGGCGGCCGGTGAGGTGGCGGGAGTAGTTCTCGATGCCTTGGCAGAAGCCCATTTCTTCCATCATCTCGAGGTCGTAGTCAGTGCGCATTTTGAGGCGTTGCGCTTCAATGAGCTTTCCTGCTTTTTCGAAGGCTGCGACTTGTTCGGCGCATTCCTTTTTGATGGCATGCATGGCCTCCTTCATTTTGTTGCGGTCGGTGACGAACTGCTTGGCTGGGAAGAAGGTGTGGGATTCAATACGGTCGATGACGGTGCCGCGCAGGGAGTCGATGGTGGAAATACGCTCAATTTCATCGCCAAAGAATTCAACTCGAATCGCAGTCTCGTCGAGGTAGGCGGGGTGGATTTCGACCACGTCGCCACGCACGCGAAACTTACCGCGGCCAAAGGCAATGTCGTTGCGCTCGAAAAGGAGATTGACCAGTTCTTTGAGAAATTCATCGCGCCCGATTTCTTTGCCGACCCAGACGGGGAGCATGGCATCCTCATAATCATCCGGTGAACCCAAACCGTAGATGCAAGATACGGAGGCCACCACGATGACGTCTTCGCGAGTGAGGACCGAGCCCATCGTCGAGAGACGCATGCGCTCAATCTCGTCGTTGATGGAGGAGTCCTTCTCGATGTAGGTGTCAGTGCGCGGGATGTAGGCCTCGGGTTGGTAGTAGTCGAAGTAGGAGACGAAGTATTCGACCGCGTTGTTGGGGAAGAAG
The DNA here is from genome assembly GCA_964529725.1 of uncultured Roseibacillus sp. Lineage (GTDB taxonomy): Bacteria > Verrucomicrobiota > Verrucomicrobiia > Verrucomicrobiales > Akkermansiaceae > Roseibacillus. Next base: position 16,627 of record CAZGXV010000003.1, on the reverse strand, counting down.
TTTTTGAACTCGGAGTAAAGTTGCGCCGCGAGGGTCTTGTTGTGCGACATGATCAGAGTCGGCTTCCCGACGTTCTTGATCACATTGGCCATGGTGAAGGTCTTGCCCGACCCCGTGACCCCAAGGAGGGTCTGGTGCTTGTTCCCGGCCTGAATGGACTTGGTGAGCTTGGCAATAGCCTGCGCCTGGTCCCCGGCGGGTTCGTAGTCGCTTTTCAGTTCAAAAGGCATCTTAGAAGGAACCTTGGCCAGCAGAAGAAAAAGGTCCAATGATGAATTGGATGATTCGATTTCTTTGTGAATACGGAGTTGCTGTCGATTGACTCATTTCGATGTGCTCGAGGATTGAAGCAAAAAAAACGTTCAAGTTCTCAAGAAGAAGCAACGAGAGGGAAGTCCTGCCAAGACGTTCGTCAGGGCGATTATTTTTCCGAGGGAGACGACCAAAGAGGCGAGAAAAAGCGAACGCCTCGGCGAGGCGTTGCTACCGGGCCTGTTTCGCTATTATTGGCGGTTGAGGACATAAATCGCGGCGCCGAGCTGGTTGCGCTCATACTCTTTCACTTGGCCGCTGCTAATGAGGGCGCGCAGGTTGGCATTGGGATTAGCGGTGGGGTCAAATTTTCCGGCTCCTTGGATGAGGTAAGGGATGAGCTTGGGGGCGTCTTCGATATCGGGGACGGGGCAGCCAGTAGTGCAAGGGACACGACCGATGAGGCGTTGGGCGCGGCGTTGGCGCAGCATTTCGCTGGCGGCGGGATTGTAGGAGTGGATGACCACGCCATTGGGCACCATCCCACGGAGCTTGGGATCGGGATGGGATGGAGGATAGAGCATTTCAGCATAGATACCGCTCACTCCTTTCTTAGAGTCACCGGTTTGTAGGGCCGTGTTGCCATTCTTCGCGATGCGCACTCCACCCATGGTGAAAAAGCCGGGAGGAGTTTGAGTATCTTCGATGCCAAGGCCGCCTTTGCCAGTGCCGCAGCGGAAGGTCTCTTTCACCTGGCCAGTCCTGCGATTGATGATGTGCATGCGCTGGCTGGCGGGGTCGACGACGAAGAGCCAGGTGGGGTCGTAGTTGGGATGGCCAGCCTGACGCTGGGCAGCGATGGCGGACTCAATGGCGTTCCAGTTTGCTCCGAGCAGCTTGCTAGCGGGCGAGTTGGTGGAGGGGCTTCCTCCTGACGAGCAAGCTTGCAAAATGAGCAGGGAGAGCAGGAGGGCAGCGCTTTTGAGGCGGGAGGTCATAGCGGAAGTTTGGACTCTTTGAGCGAATATTGAATGACGGAATACGCTTTTCTCCAAAAAAGACTCAAAAAGTTTGAACGACTTGATAAGTGAAGAGTCTTAACCTCTGAGCAGCGAGTTGAACGCCGTTGTTCGTCTTCATAACAAGGGTAAATAGCAAGTCAGTTTCTTTCGTCCGCGAGTGCGGTTTCGGAATGTTTTGACAGCCGCCGGATTCGAGTGAGTCCGGCGGCCGCTTTTTGTACCGGGGTGCTCTCCTGCGGTTGTCAGCGACTGTCCTTGCTCTTTGTGACCGAAAATTCTCCCTCTATTTTTTCCAGATTTTCGATGCAACGAGTTGTTTGGTCGCGGCTTCGGCCCAGCCTCGATTGGCGGCAGGCGAAGCAGGGCTGGGGTGGAGGATGGAAGTGAGCTCGGTCCGGTCGGAAAGTTCAATGCGCTTGAAGCAGTTTTGCGCAAACTTGCCAACACCCACCGCGAACTCTGGCTGAAGGACATCAATCACGGTTTGGAGGTGGGTATCGCAAGCATCGAAGAGGGCCTCGCGTTCGGAGGCCGGGAGCTTGTCCGGAGTTCGGTTGCGGCTGCTTTCTTCCATGAAAACAAGCGGGCAATAGTTGGTGACGAAGCTGTCTGCAAAGAAGCCCTCAGGATCAGGATGCCGGTCTTTGAAGAGGCCCCAAAGACGGCGTCCAGAGACTTCGGACTTTTGGCAATCGAAGCCCTCGATGAGGCGTTTGGGGTGCTCCTTGCTCGGTTTGCCAACCGGAGCGTGAACGCCCATCCAGTCGCGCACGTGTTCGATTTCGCCAAAGGGCACGCCCGTTTGGGACATTCCCCATGGGCCTGGATTCATCCCCAGAAAGAGCACCCGTTTCTTCGAGTTTGCAAAGCGCTCAAGATAGAGACGATGGGGCTCCCAAGCGTAATCGAGCGGGTTGTAGATGTGGGTGACGGGTTCCGCAAAGGTCAGCTGATTGACCCCGGTGGACAGCTTCTTGGCCGCAGAGATGAGTTGGTCTGAGAGAG
>CAZGXV010000003.1:0-14248 GCA_964529725.1 uncultured Roseibacillus sp. | reverse complement strand
AAGAGCCGATCTGGAAGAGCTGGCGAAGGATGATAGGGGAAGTGATGAGGCCTCCTCGAGCCCACCTTACTGGGAGCCGTAGTGATAGCGGGCGCACTCGATGATGCCCGTCGTAATTTCGGAAAAATCAAGATTGGTAGTTTCGAGGATGAGGTGGGCGCTTTCGCGGTAGCTCGCATCACGCTCCTCCAGCATCAGGCGGATGGTTTCGGCAGGGTCTTTGGTTTGTAAAAGGGGGCGCTCCTTGTTGCGGGAGGTGCGCTCGAGAATAGTCTCCGGTTGTGCGACAAGCCAGACGACGAAGCCGAGGTCGCGCAAGAGCTGGCGATTTTCCTCGCGAAGAACGACGCCGCCTCCGGTGGCGATGATGCGCTTGTGGCAACGGTCTTCGCGCAGGCTGCGGAGGGTTTCAGTCTCGAGATCACGGAAGCAGCCTTCGCCTTCTTTCTCAAAAATATCGGCAATGGACCGTTTTTGCTGAGCGACAATGCGGGCATCGGTGTCGATGAGTGGGTAGCCGAGAGCCTTGGAAAGTTGACGACCGATGGTCGACTTTCCGGTGCCCATGAATCCAACCAATATCAGGTTTTTCAGCATTCCCCTGCGCGCAGCGTAACCAATGCCCGGGGAAAGGAAAAACCTTAAAACACTGATTGGAGACGAAGCGACGCTCTTTGATTGAAAAATCCGACAAGAGCCACTATCGAAAGCCATGGAGACAAGGGTCGAGGTAGCGGATTTCGAGGATTGGCGCGAACTGGCAGGCGAAGCGGTCGCGCTTTTGCAAGAGGGCGAGGTGGTGGCGCTTCCTACCGAAACTGTCTATGGCCTCGCCGCAGATGCCATGAACGAAGAAGCGGTGGCAAAGGTCTTCGCGGTGAAGGGTCGTCCTTCCTTCGACCCCCTCATTGTCCATCTGGGAGGTTGGCGTGACATCAAGCTGGTGGCCGATATCCCCGGTGAGATCGAGGACACCATCCGCGAACTCACCAAGGAGTATTGGCCCGGACCGCTGACCTTGGTTCTTCCCAAAAAAGCAGAAGTGCCCGATGCCGTTACCGCTGGTCTGCCCACCGTGGCGATTCGAGTGAGCGCCCATGAGGTGATGCGCGAAGTCTGCAAGCAAGTGGGACCGATTGCCGCCCCTAGTGCCAATCTCTTTGGTCGTATGAGTCCCACTAGCGCCGCCGCAGTGGTCTCGGAATTGGATGGCAAGATTCCGCTCGTGATTGATGGAGGCGCCTGCCGGGAAGGCTTGGAAAGCACCATCATCAAGGTCGAGCCCGGTGATAAGAAACCGCTCCTCACCATTCTCAGACCTGGCCCCATCACCCGCGAAGAGTTGCGAAAGTTTGGCACCGTAAAAAAGGCGAAGCCTCACAAGGATGAGAAGGTCGAGGTTCCCGGTCAAACTGCCAGCCACTATGCGCCTCGTGCCAAGGTGGTGATCCTTGAGAAAGAGCAGACCTTTGAGCCGGAAGAGGGCGTGAAGTACGCGCTCCTCACTTATCGCGGAGACTCCCCGTGGGAGGACGTCCATGACTGGGTGGCTCAGGATGCTCTCAGCCCGGGCAGTGGAAAGCTGGCGGAGGCAGGCGTGCGTCTTTTCCATCTCTTGCGAAAAATGGATGAGGCGGAGCCAGATGTGATTCTTGTGGAGTCCCTCACCGAGACGGGAGTGGGAGTGGCCATGATGGATCGACTGCGGCGGGCAGCAGCAGACAAGTAGTATCGCCGCAAGACCCCATCACACACTGATTTCAGACGAGAGAAATTATTGCGATTTAGTTGCAATAAAAATCTTGCCATACTTATTCGATAATGCAATTTAGAGGCGTTATGCGAATTTTGGAAACAAGCGTATTGTTGGGTCTCGGGACGGGAATGCTTTCGGCGGATTGGGGGCTCTACGAGGCCAAGGACTGGGTGTCCTTGTCTGCTCATGCTCGCATCGCCGGTGGAGGAACGACGGGAGATTTTGAAGAATTGGCCACTCATGCCCACGACCCGAACCAAGATGTGGTGATTCAAGGCATCGAGCTGGGAGCCAACCTGACCTTGAACGATCACGTGCAAGGTTTCGTGGCCTTGAATGTTTTTCAGAATTTAGAAGATGAGCTCGATGCGGAGTGGGAAGAAGGCTTCGCAAAGTTGGTTGATTTGCCGGGTGGCTTTGAAGTGCGCGGGGGACGCTATCTGAATCGCTTCGGCGGTCAAAATGCGGTTCACTTGCACGGCTGGGATTTTGTCGATGCCAATTTGGTGACCTCCCAATTCCTCGGGGAAGAGGGGCTCGTCACCGAAGGTGGAGAGTTGACCTGGATTTTTGATGGGCCAGTCACGTCCGCAGTGAGCGTGGCCTTCGGACGTGCGGTTGAGCATGGTCACGAAGATGAGGAAGAAGATGGGCATGAGGAGGAAGAACTCGAAGAGGAAGATGAGCATGGTCACGGCGGTGCAGAAGAAGCTTTCTTTGCCGAGGATGTCCTGACAGCTCGCTGGTTAGTGCGTTGGGACCAGAACGATTTCCACCGTCACGAGTGGGGACTTAATTTCGCGATCGGAGAAAACGGCTTTGGACGCGACACCCGCCTTTATTCGGGTGATTACTACTATACTTATCGTAGCAACGGACTCGAGTCTGGAGGGCAGACCCTTCGTCTCGGCGGAGAACTCTACTACCGTGAGGTCGAGTGGTATGACGAGGAAGAAGGCGTGGGTGGCTCTGGTGAGCATTGGGGGGCGGTGATTTCCGCCGTTTATGGCTTTGCTGATGGCTGGGAGGCTGGATTGCGATACGGTTGGATTGAGGGCGAAACCTCAGGGCCCGATGCTGACGAAATTATCTTGGATATCGAAGAGCGCCAGCGGGTTTCCGCATCCTTGACCCGTCGCTTCGAGCTTGGAGAGCTCCAAAGTGCCTTTGCCAGGGTGCAGGCCAACTTTGACGAGTTGCCAGAGGGCGACGAGCAGAGTATCTTCCTGCAGCTGGGCTTCGATTGGGGAGCCCCCGAAATCCGATAGGATTCTCAATGAATAGAATCTAAAAAGCGTTGCCCAAATTCAAGTGATGAAAACTGTTCTTCTCTCTCTGCTATTGGCCGTTTGTGGCCTGGCCCAAGGCCAAATCAAGGTCGCCAGCTTGCACCCGCTGATGGGCGATCTTGTGCGTCAAGTGGGCGGAGAGAGAGTGACGGTTTTGGATGTGGGAAGAGCGGGGATGGATGTCCATACCTTCGCGCCTTCTCCCGCCGACTTGCGCGCGATGGGGTCAACCCAACTGGTGGTGGCATCAGGTAAGGGCTTGGAGCGCTATCTTCCATCCTTGGCGGATTCCCTAGGCGGTATTCCTATTTTGGAGGTCGGTCGTTCGATACCCTCGCGTAATATCGCAGGCGGCGAATCCCTCTATGCTTGCTGCCCTCACCATGCCAAAGGCTCGATTGACCCTCATTGGTGGCATGATGTTGGCAATATGGAACGGGCCGCAAAAGTGGTTGAGAAGCAGCTGGTGAAGATGGATCCGGAAGGCAAGTCCTACTATCAATCTCGTAGTAAGCAAACGCGTGCCCGCTACAAGACGCTTGACCAATGGGTGAAATCCCAAATTGCGACTTTACCGAAAGAGCAACGCAAGTTGGTCACCGCTCACGCCGCCTTTGGATACTTCTGCAAAGCTTACCGCATGGAGCCGATCTTCGTGCTGGGGTTGAGTGGCGATCACGAAGTCCCTGCCAAGCAATTAGCGCAGGAAGTAGAGAAACTGAGAGCCGAAGGGGTGCGGGCCGTTTTTCCAGAGAAAAACCTGAATCCTAAGGTTTTGGCGGAGATTGCCAAACAAGCGGGAGCCAAGATTGGTTCAGCTTTAGTTGCAGACGGGGCAGCAGCCAGCTATGATATCATGATGCAGCAAAATGTCACCGCCATCGTGCGAGGGCTGAGCCAATCGTGATGAAGGATGCGCCGCTTCGAGAAGGACTTTTTCTTTTGGCCGGGTTAGCTTTGCTAGCTTGGCCTCTGTCGTTGGTGACGGGAAAAGCAGAGGCGAGAGCAGGTGGCACAGTGGCAATTCAGTCTGCGGAAGGGGAATGGGTTACCGACGTCTCGATCACGACCGCGCATCCATTTGATTGGATTGAACTGAGAAGAGGCGAAGAAGTGTTGGGGCGGATAGAGGGCCCTGCTACTAGCGGCGAGTTCGAATGTCTCTTGTCCGAGCATGGTGACGTGCTTTTGGTGGAGTCGAGCTTTCCTGAGGGAACTCCGCTGACCGCTTTGCAGGTTCAATTGTGGCCGGGAAGTTTACCAGAAGTGAACTTTACGATTTGGACCCAGGGGGTTTTCGTTGAAGAGGTAGAAGTGAAGTTTCATGAGTGAGTGTTGCGAGCATCACTACGAGCCCGGGCATGAGCCGCATCGCTTGGAAGTGGACGACTTATGCGTCACCTATGGGTCCTTGACGGCTCTTTGCGAGGTCAAATTTGCCACCACTTGTGGTCATCGCCTGGCCTTATTAGGGCCCAATGGCGCTGGAAAAAGCACCCTCATCCGGACCTTAGCTGGGCTTTTGAAAGCGGAGCACGGTTCCATCCGCTGGCGCGACGAAGCCCTCGTTGGCTCGACCCGCGAGATTGCCTACCTGCCCCAGCTAGATCGTCATCGGGAGGGATTCCCGGTGAGTGTCCGAGAGGTGGTGGCCATGGGGCGCCTCCCTCATGTCGGTTTCTGGAAGACCTCGCGGAAGATTGATGAGGAAAAAGTCGAAGAGGCGATCCAAGCGATGAACCTCAATGAACTCGCGGATCGCCAAATTGACGCCTTGAGCGGCGGTCAACGGCAGCGAGCATTCCTAGCTCGGGCTCTGGCGCAGGAAGCGCATATCGTGATGCTAGATGAGCCTTTTACAGGTTTGGATGTGGAAAGTGGGGCAGAGCTTTCCGAGACCCTGCAGCAACTCGGCGAGCGGGGTCATCTCGTGATTGCTTCCCATCATAATTTAGCCACGGTGGAATCGATTTTCGACCAAGCTTTGGTCGTGAAGCAGCATCAAGTGGCCTTTGGGGAAGTGACCGAAGTGATGGCCGACCCACGAGTGCGTGAGGTGCTAGGGCTAGCAAAAGGAGGTGGTCATGTTTGAGCTGTTCGAGCTACCGCTTTTGCGCCGAGCCTTTCTAGCGGCGGTGATGATTGGGTTCTCTAACGGATTCGTGAGTGCCTTTGTTGTTCTGCATCGCAGCCCACTCAAGCTGGGAGCGTTGAGTCATTCTGTCTTTCCAGGTATTGCCTGTGTTGTTTTGTTAGTCGGGCTTTCGACCGTTGGCGTTTACTTGGGAGCTTTGGTTGCTGCTGCCTTAGTGGGGCTGGGAGCCGTCTTTTTTGCCAAGCGTTCCGAAGTAGGGGAAGACACCGTTCTCGCAGTCTTGATGACGGGGGCGTTCGCTGCGGGCGTGATGATGCTGCAACATTATGAGGGCGCGGGGGGGTTAGAAGATTGGTTGATGGGAAATATTGTCGGGATGTCTGATGCTGACTTGTGGATGAGCTATGGCGTCGGGCTGGTGGCGGTCGGGACTCTGGCTATCTTACGCAGACCAATTTTGGCCAATCTCTTTGAGCCTGACGTTGCTGCCACTTTGGGAGTCCGATCCACGTGGTTGAACTATGGGCTCTTCGCGCTTTTGATTCTAGTATTGGTGACAACCTTACAAGCCGTAGGTGCGATTTTAGCTTTGGGGTTTATCGTTACTCCTGCCGCTACGGCCCGGCAACTCGTGAACTCGGTCCGGGGTCTGTTCTTCTGGAGTGGAGTCACGGGGGCCACTGGAGCGGGAGTAGGTTTTCTCGGGGCCAATCTTTTCAATCAACCCATCGGGGCCTTTATGGTATTCGTTCTCACGATGATGTTTCTAGGTGCAGTCTCGGTGAGAAAGGTGGGCGAGTGGAAGAACCGGAGGCATCAACATTGAGATGAGAGAAGAGCACGGAGAAACAATTTTGGACGAGGCTTCGGGCCTCACCGAGCCAGGGCCTGCTGCCTTGTGGTCTCTCGTTGGTCGGGGTTGGCTCCTCCCTCTTGTGATTCTTTTTTACTCAGGCCGATGTTGGCTCACCCAAACCGCTTATCTGCCAGGTAGCGCATCCAATTCCGGTATCGAGCTTTATGGCTTGGCCGCTCGCTGGATGGCGGTGGCTCTTTTTGGATTGGCTCTCTTTTGCAACGCGCGCTGGTGGTGGGGAGCAAGGGGATATTGGCAAACGCAACAAGTAGTCATGATACTCGCCTGCCTGATTTTCCTGAGCGGATTCTTCTGCGCGGTAGTCTGTGGCCTGGGTGGCGTGTGAGTGCATGCAAGCGACGCCTTCCATGTGTCAATTGGCAACAAGCTGAGGCGCCTGCTCTTGCTTTTTGCAGCAAGAGCATTTGCAGAGGTTTCCAATGTGGGTCACGATCAGGAAAAGCCCGCCAATGGTGGTGAGAATACTGGCCAAGGGGATGTGCAGGCTCTTGCTTCCATCAGCCTCTACGATTAAGGAAGGGCAGCACGAGTCAACGCAGCCAGAGGCCGCTTCCTGGACAGCTAGCCCTTCTTCATTCGCCATCTCTTGACAGCTCAAGCCCTCGCCACAGCTGGACTCGGAATCACAACTGGCTTCGCCATGAGATTGGGACGAGTCATTGCTGGTTACCACTGTTTGCGGTTGCTCTTTGGCGGCATCTGCTTTCTCGAAATAAGGAGCCACTGCTCCTATCAGAACAAAGAAAACACCTAGGAATCCGATAGCGATGATCCACTTTCTGCGATGGCGTTGATAGCCTTTCGAGACCATCACCAGCGCAATAGGCACAACAATCAGAGCCATAAGCCAATGGGAGGCAGGGTGCGCCCAGACTTTTCCAAAGGTGGGAAGAATGAGAAGAAGGAAAGGTGTAGCGGCACAATGAATGGCACAAAGAACAGAGGCCAAGACCCCAAATCGATCAGCATCCCAAAGTGCTGGAAGCCCTCTGACGACTTGAGCGGAACTAGAAGAAGAAGATAACACGGTGGACCAATCATAATGTCCTCATTCCGTTACTGCAATTTTATTGCGTTAATAATTGTGAGTCAATGTCAGTCGAGCGTCCCTTCATCCCACCACATTGAGCGGGCAGTTCATCATCTATGCGGTTCCGTTGGATATCAGCAAAAAGACGAATCATTTCTATTTTTCCATGGTAACTTCACCTCGAGAAGGGAGGTTTCCTGCTGTTGGGAATATCCTGTGCTTTTCAAAAGCGGCCAGCTCCGTCAAAAGTTTCCCAAGTCGATTATTATTTCTCCGCTCAATCATCCCCTGATGAAGCCACCCACACCCAACTATCGAATCAATCTTAGCGATTGCCAGTCTTCCAAGGCTGGTCGCTTCTTGTTTTCGGTGGCAATTGCTTGCCTGTTGATGGTGGGCACTGCGGCGGCCTTGGCGCGCTTCGTGATTCCTCGTCTTGTTTTTCAGGAAACCTTGGTTTTGGCAATTTCCTCACCTTCCCTCCAGCGGCAGCCATCATCGCCACCACCAATTGCTAGCGAACTTTTGGCAGTGGCGCGCCCTCTTCCTCAGCATCCGGCGCAGCGTCCTGCTCGTGGCTTGGCGGCGATGCCATCCGCCCCCATCCTCGAGACTGTTGCCTCCTTGGAAAATGTTCGTCTTCGGAATCAATCGCAAGAGGCTCTTCTCGCGATAGAACTTTTTCAGGAGGAAGAAGCCGAGCGCTTGGAAGAACTGCGACGCAAAGAAGAAGCTCAGGAGAAAGCCGCTACCGAAGCTGCCCGGTTAGCCTCTTTAGCCCGGCAAGAAGCGGAAGAAAAGAAAGCTGCGCAAATCCGCCAACGAGAGGCTGCTCGTCAATTAGCAGCCCAACAAAAAGAAGCGGCTCGTAAAAAGGCGCAAGAGAAGGCCGCTGCCGCGCAAGCTCATCGTGTGGTCTCTGCTCCCACCATTGTTCGCCGGACTAGTCCTGCTTACCCAGTCTCCGCAAGACGCAGCGAGGCCGAAGGTACTACCCGCATCTCCGTTGTCATTACAGCGGTCGGGAAAGTGGAATCCCCTCGTGTGGTCACCAGCTCAGGTAACCGTTCTCTCGACTCCTCCGCGCTCGCTGCTGTCAGAAAGTGGCGTTTCAGCCCGGCTAAGAACGGACTGGGCAATCCCGTTCCATTCCAAATGACGATTCCAGTCACCTTTAGGTTGAACTAATTGTTCGGGACTGTTGGCTGAGGAGCATAGTTGATTGAAAAGCCACCCTAGCTGCGGTGACGACGTAGCAATAACAAACTCCCAGCCGTACCTAGCAGAAGCGAGCTACTTGGTTCGGGCACAGTGAGAGTAGAGAGCTGTCCGAAGCCTCCGATGAGAGCGTTGCGATTGCGATTGGTCGCGGTCCCCTCAGCTATTCCCACCCCGTAATAGAATTCCACGCTAGAAGACTGACTCATCAACAATCCCAGTCCGACCGATGTCTGGGTCGCGTCGATAGAGTCGTCATAATTGCTCACGTTAGCAATTTGCTGAGCATCGTCCGTTTGCCCGCTAAAGAAATCAAAATTGGCCTCATCTGGCATCGTGCCGATTCCCGGGGTGACCAAAACCGAGGAAGGAGGCACCACAATGGAAGCGCTGGTATCGGTGCTGGGTAGCCCGATGATATCGTAGTTGGCAACCCGTCGGTTGCCGTTGTTCTCGTTGACGGCGTCATTGCGATCAATATCGAAGAAATCGAGGCCCCATTCCGTGAGTATGAGCGGGGTGGTGAAGCCGTCTCCAGCTCCGGCGTCGAAGAGCTCGAAGGTGTATCTCACGGGCTGTGTTTCCCACTCATTGAAGTTGGCCGCATTCGAACTTTGCGTGAAGTTGATGTTGATGAGACCATTGGAGGAATCGCCTCCGCTGGCAGTATTGTAGACGCTGGCGGCAGTCAGCCGAGCATTGACGCCTGTTGCAATACTGGAGAAATCCATCGTCAAATTGCCGCTCGAGCCAAACGCGGGTGAAGACGTGGTTCCGAAATCAAATTGCGTGAATGCAGCTTGGCTACCGGAAGTAGCAACACAGAAAGTCAGGATTCCGATAGTGATATTTTTCATTTCTTCAGATGACCCTTACGCAAGGATTTCAGGTTTTATCGTGATTAAATAAACTAGTCAAATAATATATCTTTATTTATAAGTTTCAGTGATTTCAGTTGATGTTACGATTCGGAAAGCACCTCCAAGGGAAACTTGTAGCGGGTGCCTTGAGCGTTCTCCCCAATGAGAGGATACTTCCGGTTCCTTGGCTTGAGCGCGATGAGTTGGAAAGCCTCGCCGCCACTTTGGAAGACGCGGCGGTAGTCCTCAAAGGTGAGGCCAAAGAGAGGCGCTGTTTCATGGAAGAGGCGCTCTTCCGGCGAAAGACCATCATTGCATTCAATCTCGAAACGCAGACCAATGGTCGCTTGCGAAGAAGAGAATTGGCTTTTACCAGCGGTGAGCGTAATGCCCAGCTCTCTGGCGAGAGGCCCTAGTTGAGCAATCAATTTTTCCTGCAGGCTGAGAACTGTTGGGCGGTCAAAGTATTGCAAGGGCTCTGCAGTGAAGTGGGGATTGGATCGCACTTCCAGCTTGCCGAGAGTTTCCTTCTTTCTTCCTCGGATAAAGGTCTGCGCAAGATCGCTTTTTGGCTTGCGATGATGATGGGAAAAAATTTCACCGGTTTCCTTATGCGCAAGAACCCAAGGAGCGTCTGGTGCGTTCACCTCCTCGCCATCGTAACAGCGCTCGGGACGAGCACCGATGCGACGGCAAATCGCTTTCCAACGGTCGTCGTGGCCACAGTTCTCGCCCGTTTCGATAGCGGCAAGAGCGTGGGCAATTTCGTGGAGAATAGTATCGAGAACTTCTTGCTCGGGATTGAGGGCGGTTAAAGTTCTGCTAATGGAAATTTCCTTCCGCGCTGGCCGGCAGATGCCAAAACGCCTCTCGGCATTGTCGAGCGATCCGGTCCAGCCACGAGCGGTCAGGCCGTGCTCGGCGAGCTTGCTCTGAAGGAGTTCGAGGGCCTCGGCGGGATTCATGCTCAGAGGAATCCTAGTTCGTTCCCTTCTTCGAGAAAGCCTCGGTCGTGGCAGTTCGAGCAACTCTCACGAGCTTCAACGATTGCCTCGTTAATCGTTGAAAGTGAGGTCAGCAAACTCCTTGGCCGCCGCGCTGACCGCTCGCTCGATAGGCAGGCGCTCGGTGGAGGATCCAGTCCAAAAGCCATGGCCGCTCGTGTGGTCGAGCATGTATTGCGCATCGGGTGGATTCTCCATCGCGGCTCCATGGGCCACTAGGATGGTGTCTGGCGAAAGTTCGCGACACTTCTGATAGACTTTCTCAGTTTGCTCGGCGGTCTCTTCGATGGTCATCCCGTTGTCGTAACCCTTGATGCCGCCTTTGGTCGTCCCAGCATGGTAACAAAAAATATGTGGTTGGGCTTGTTCGCAAATGGCGTAGGAGTCTTCTTCCGTAAAGGCCAGCCCGACGGAAACCATGTTCATCTCTTCCTTCGCAAGAATGAGCATATCGATTTCGTTCTGCAGCGTGATGCCCGCTGAGGTCATCACTTTAAAAATCTCGGAGTCGTGGTCGATGTAAGAGATGGATGGCCCAATGTTGGAAACGGACTGAACTCCCATATCGAGACATTGCTGAAGGACCATCCGCATGTCCTTGAGGGGGTCGTTGGCGTTCAAGCAAGCACAGACGAAGGCGTCTCCATTGAGCGCGGGCATGATATCCTCGCGGGTGTAGTCGAGGGTCTGTTTGTTGGAATCGAGAATGGGCCACATCATCGACATCGTGCCCATGCCATTGGCACGTAGACGCGCGCCCGAGAAGGTATTGATGCAGTCGGTGCCTGCATCCTCTAGGAGCTTGGCAACCAGGCCGCTTCCCGCCGAGGAGATCATGATAGGTTTCCGGGCGGCAATCTTGGCTTGCAGCTTGGCAAGAATTTCGTCGGTTGTGAGGCGTTTGGTAATCACTCCTTCTTGTAGAAAACGAACGGCGATTGGTCATGCAGGAACTTGATTTTCTTTTGAACAAAATCGTCACACCCCCGGGAGCGCGGAGCACCAGCTCCGCCCACCACAAGACGCTCCAAAAGAGACTCTCCCCCCAACATCGCAGTCTCAATCTCAGGCTAGAAAGCGATTCAGCTCCGCATTTAGCGCCTTTTGATAAGCCTTTCCCTCATGATAACGAGGCGGCAGGGTAGCGGTCTGCGAGTGGGGAAGGGCGCCCGCGATGGCGGCGGCGACTTCCTGCGGATGTAACTCGTCGCGGGTAGTGTCGAGGACAAGAGCCTCGTTTTGAATCTGCTTAAGTTCGTCAAGGCTAGCGAAGGGACGGCTTTGCCACATCTTGAAAAGAACGCGAGTGCTGGCGTCATCCTTGCGACGATCCAAAAGCCCAGTGATGGACTCAGCGACGGGAACGTTCTTTTCCGCCAATTCTTGATAATCGGGATGAAGCGCGAGTTTCATCGTTGTCGTTTCCTCGTCAGAGGTGTCCAGCCATTGGCCCACTCGCGCCACCAGCGAGAGGTGGCTGGGCTCCGGCTGGTCCAGCCAAGAGGGTCGCAGCAGAATCAGCTTCTTGACGCGTTCGGGATAGCGAAGAGCGAGGTTGAGGGCGATGCCCGAGCCCATCGAGAGCCCTCCAAGGTCAGTGGACTCAATTTGCAAGTCATCTAACAAGTTGATGATGAGGTCGGCAAAGTGGTCGAAAGAAAAGAGCCCAGGATCAAAGTCGAGGGAGTCACCATGGCCCGGTAGGTCGGGAGCAATTAAACGCCGCTCGTCCAGCATGCTAAGCGCGGAGACGGTCTGCTGGCGCGAGGCCCCGAGACCGTGAAGAAACAGCAGTGGGGCATACTCGGGTCGGCCGATATCAGAGAAGGTTAGAGACATGTTTTTTGGTTTGAAGTTGGTTTGTGACGACGATGACAAGTCTTGCCCATTCGACCCGCCATTGTCTTTCGAAAAGAAAAATTACCCGCGAATCGATTGTAGTTGGGCGGCATCTATCAGTGCCCGCAAGTCTTTCGCGACCAGTGTAACGCCCACCAACAGAAGAGCCGTACTGGTGAGGTCGAGAAGGCTGAGACCAAGCCAGAACTGCTGCATCACGTTGTAGTCGAAGTGATATCTCTCCCAGAGAAAGTTGGCGAGCGGGAAGAAAAGGCCAACGAAAAGCTTGATAACACTTGCGACCAAAATGAGAAAAGGACCTCGGTTGCGCGTCCGGTTTAGGAGAACCACTCCCGCGTAGATTCCCATCAAATTCATCCCCGCGTAGAGGAGCGAATTGAGGTAGTTGAAGAAGAAGCCGAAAAACTGTTCAAACATGGGAAAAGAGGTCTAAGCCTTCGCTACTTAGCTCCCACCAGAGTGGTCTCTCGCTTGTAAATCGCATGGGCGACAGCGACGTAGAGCGTCATGCCATTGGGCCCACCGAAGGCGACATAGTTGGTGCGATTGCGAATCGGGCTAGGGGTGGGGAGGATGAATTGACAGCGGCCGTGACGGTCAAAAAATTGGACGCCATATTGGGTACCGCAGAGCAGTTCCCCTGTGATGGTGCTTGCCATCCCATCCAGGCGCCCATCGGTCATGTCGTAGGGAAGGTGGGCGTGGAAGTAGGGTTGTTTGTCATTCGCGCTGCCATCGGGTTGGATGGTGTAGTTGGAGATCGTGTTCCCGGTGAAGTGGGCTACGTAGAGACGGCTGTGGTCATTACTAAGCCCAATGCCGTTCGGGTTTCGAAAATTGTCGACCAACTTGCGCTCTTGAGTGGTGAGGTTGACGTGCCAGACTTTGTTCGACCCGGGGTCGGTGTAGTAGAGATGACCATGCTTGCTCACGACGAGGTCGTTGGAACCCGTGCCACTGGCGACCACGTTCCATTTTTTACTAGAAATCTCGTAGCTTCGAATCTCCTGTGCTCCCGAGGAGGCGAGATAGAGAGTGCTCCCATCAGGTGAAAGGGCCAGCCCATTAGCGCGACCAGTGTCGTCGGAGAGGAGTGTTCGGGTGCCGTCGGGGGTCACTTGATAGAACTCAGACTTTGGGACATCGGTGAAGAAAAGAGTGCCGTCGGGGGTGACCTTCATTCCCTCCGCAAACTGATGACCGTCGGTCACGAGCTCCCAATCGCTCTCGGCAACGAGCCAGTCCCGAGCTGGCGATTGGGAGTCGGCTACGTGAGTCGAGATTGGTTTCGTGCCGTGGTCCTTCCAAAGCCAACGCAACGCTTCGGGAAGAATCTCGCCAGAGTGCTCGCGATTGTGCCCTCCTTCGCCCCACTGATGGTTGACCTCGTATCCAGCCCACTGCAGTGCACTGAGCATGGCCTGATTAGCAAGGAACCAGTTGCCGAAAGAGTTGTCGAGGTCGTCGGACCCGTCTTGCAAAAAGATGCGCAGGGGCTTGGGATTGGTCTTGCGGATGAGGGTAGGATAGTCGCCACCACTACGGATATCGACATAAGTGCCGATGGAGGAAAGAACACGCCGGAAAGCATCCGGTCGTTGCCAAGCAGTAGTGAAAGCGCAGATTGCGCCAGAGGAAGCACCCGCAATCGCGCGGTCATCGGGGTGGGAGGAAACATTGAGGCCGTGTTCACTTTCTAACAAAGGAATCATTTCCTCGATGAGAAAGCGGGCGTAACGGTCGGTGAGCGCGTCGTATTCGAAGGAGCGGTTCTTGCGAGCTTGGCCTCCCTCGACAGCAGGAGGGACGATGCCGGGATTGATAAAGAGCCCAATCGTCACTGGCATTTCGCCAGCGGCAATCAATGCGTCGAAGCGCTCGGGAACACGGTCGTGCCCATTGGGCTTAAGGTAGGCTTGCCCATCTTGAAAGACCATCAGACAGGCGGGTTTGTTAGCGTCGTATTGGTCAGGCACGTAGACCCAGTAGTCACGCTTGGTGCCCGGGAAAATCTTGGACGAATGAAGGTGATGCTTGGTGACGGTGCCAGCAGAAAGGGTCGCAGCGGTGCTGAGTAAGAAGAGGAAAAAGCGAAAAGGCATGAACCATTTTTACAGGCCAAAGAGCGGAGTCCATGCAGAAAAGTTAAGGAAGGAGCGACCCTTTAGAACTCAACTCAAAACAACCGCTTTGAATATCCAAATTCCCATCCGTCCTAGCCATCTTGGCCCCGTTTTTCCAAAGTATTTCCTAGCTTGA
>CAZGXV010000002.1:60131-93981 GCA_964529725.1 uncultured Roseibacillus sp. | reverse complement strand
TTGCGTTTCAGCCGATTTGCTTCTTTCTCAATGGGCTTAAGATCTGGAGTGGAAACGTCAGGAGTATTTCAACTTTCGTATCATCCTTAAGGTCCCCATTTTAAAAATGGTCTTCTAAGTTCCATTGGAATTTTTTTCATTTCATCAAGAAAAATCATGCTTCTGACCTGACAAACGAAAACGCCTCCACGCTACCTCAGGGCGATCAAGCTTCCAGTGACAGCTGTTTTCAATGCCCCAATGCGCTCGGATTGTTTCACGAAGATGACCCGCATTCGCCGGAAGGCTGCTGAGATAGTCTCTTTCTTCTGCTCTTCGCTTCCGTCCAGTAGCAGTTTCGGCGGTTTGATTTTCTACTACGATGAGGCTGTGTAAGTTGGGCCACTGCACGCGAGTTTCGCTATCCATCCAATCGAGTTTTTCGGTGGTTGCCAGAGCGAAGGTCTTCGAGAATCTAAAAGGCTTCAAACCCATCAGGAAGCCCATGGGAGTAATCAATTTCATCTGGATTTCGAGGTATCCGTTAGGTTAGCACCACAAAATGTGGTGTACAAGGCTACTAAGCTACTATTTGTGGCACGAACCCTCGCTTGCTTGCCCTGTCCACACTCTTCACTTCTATTTTATTGCATAAAATTGCAATTTTGATTCCCTCTCAAGATGAAGATAATTTTCTGCTTGGTTCTTTGTGCTATCTCCCCTCTTTTCAGCGAAAGTAAACAGGAACTTCGCCAAGAGAAAAGTGACCTCCTTGCCGGAAACCATTGGGCGATTTGTTATTCGGGTTTTCGCGATGGTCAGCATCCTGATCGAGGCCAAGGAGCAATCAACCCTAGCAAGGGGGAGATTCTCGAAGACCTCAAGATTCTTGAAGAGAAAGGCTTCAAGCTGATTCGACTTTACGATGCCAAGGAGAACTCCCAGACCGTGCTTCGGCTCATCCGTGAGCATGACCTTGAGCTCAAGGTTCTGCTGGGTGCTTGGCTCGATGCCGAGGTGAACAATCCCGGCTGTCCTTGGCAAAAAGAGCCCTACTCTGCGGAAAAACTCGCTTCTAACAAACTGAGTAATCAAAAAGAAATTACACAAGTGATCTCTCTCGCCAAGAGCTTCCAGCAACAGGTAGTGGCCGTTGCGGTGGGTAACGAGGCTCTCGTTGAGTGGAACGATCACATGGTCCCGGTGGAGCAGATCATTGCCTACGTGAAGGAGGTCAAGGCGGCCATCAAGCAACCTGTGACTGTCGCCGACAACTACGATTGGTGGGCCAAGCATGGACAGGAGTTGGCGACGCACCTTGATTTTGTCTCGGTTCACATCTATCCCGTTTGGGAAGGAAAAGATATCCACCAAGCGATCGATTATGGCATTGCCAACATGCAGCGGGTGCGGGATGCCTTGCCCGACAGCCAGCTAGTGATTACGGAAGCGGGTTGGGCTACTATCGCGACCGAGTTTGGCGACCGGGCCAGCGAGAAGAAGCAGGCGACCTACTACCGCAGCCTCAAGCAGTGGGCGTCCGAAGTGAACATCACCACCTTCTTCTTCGAGGCCTTTGACGAGAGTTGGAAAGGCGATCCGGGGAGCCCTTGGGGAGCCGAGAAGCACTGGGGCCTCTTTTTTGCAGATCGCACCCCCAAGGCCGTCATGAAGTAGGCCCATCGTCGAACTGGTCGACCAAAGTCGATATCAAAGGTGGTCCTCTCGGGCACTTTGCAAAGAATTCCATTCCCCGACATTGACAGAGAGGCTGATCTTGCCGAAGTCTGCCCCTCCCAGCCTCTCCCAAGGCTCCAGCACCGACCCATACTATGGATACACTACTCGTTCACGGCGGCACCCGTTTGAAGGGCACCATCAATATTTCTGGCTCCAAAAACGCTTCCCTTCCCATCTTGGCCGCTACTCTCCTGACCGAGGAAACAGTGATCATCAGTCGTGTGCCCGACGTCTCGGACACTAACTACATGTTGCAGATTCTCTCCGCGCTGGGTGCCGAAGTGGAACGCTCCTCCGGCACGGTGCGCATCAAGTGTGCGAATATCAGTCCCGATGCTCCCTATGAATTAGTGCGCCGCATGCGGGCCTCGATTTGCGTAATGGGTCCCCTGCTCGCTCGTCTCAACCGCGCTACAGTCTCGCTCCCTGGTGGCTGTGTCATTGGCGACCGTCCCGTGGATCTGCACATCCGTGGCTTGGCCGCGCTGGGTGCGGACTGCGATGTCGAAGGCGGTAATATGGATCTGAAGGGCCCGCAAGGTGGCTTGGTGGGTTGCGAGCTCGATCTGCGCGGCAAGCATGGTCCTACCGTTCTCGGCACCGACAACATCATGATGGCAGCCTGTCTCGCGAAGGGCACCACCGTTATCGAGTCAGCGGCTTGCGAGCCCGAAGTCGTTGACCTCGCCAACTTTCTCATCTCCATGGGTGCCAAAATCGAAGGCGCGGGCACTCGCCGCATCACGATTGAAGGAGTCGAAAAACTCGGCGGTACTGAGCACACGGTTATCGCCGACCGCATTGAGGCCGGAACTTTCATGGCTGGAGCTGCTGCCTTTTCGGAAGGAGTGACCCTCAATCGGATCGTCAAAGAGGACCTCGCGGCTGCCACCAAGGTCTTGCGCGAGTGCGGTCATCAGGTCGAGTTCAGCAAAAACGACACTGCGGTCACTATCACCCCAGGCGATAATCCAGTAGGTGCTCAGATTACAACTGCGCCCTACCCTGGCTTCCCTACCGATATGCAGGCCCAGTTCTCGGCCCTCTTTGCCACCACTCCCGGGATTTCGGTGATCGAAGATACTATCTTCCCCCAGCGCTTCATGCATTGTGCTGAGCTTTCCCGCATGGGAGCCAACATCAATGTCGATAATGGCACGGCGGTCGTCACTGGTGTCAATCAGCTCTCTGGAGCCCCCGTCATGGCCTCGGACCTGCGCGCATCGGCCGCTCTTGTGCTGGCCGCCCTTTCTGCAAAAGGAACCACTCAGATCCACCGCCTCTACCACATTGACCGAGGTTACGAGCACATTGACGAGAAGCTTCTCTTGCTCGGTGCTGATGTGGAGCGGGTGCGGGAAAAGTAAAGCGATCCGCGTATCCTCGACAAAGTTGCGAACAGAGCTTATATCCTTGGTGTGAAACGCTTGTTGCCCCTGTTCTTGGTCGCACCCTTGGGCTCTGCTGAATTGGTGGATGTCACCTTCGAGCTCACTCCCGCCAGCGCGAGCGTCAATACGCTGGACCTAGGCTTGGCAGTCTCCTTCTTCACGAGTTCAGCTAAGTCTGAGGCATCTGGCACCGTTTCTACCCGGCTTGAAATCGATCCCACCAATGGCGAAATCTCAACCTTCGAATTTTTGGAAGGAGACGTGTCGGCCACCGATGTCAATTTTCAGGCCGGATTCGGTGCTCTCGGCTACAATCTCAATGCGACAGGATTGGGAGGTACTCTTGACACCCCGCTCCCTCCTTCCGTCGTGACGGGAGGCCAATCTCCGGCCCCAGACCATGAGCTGTTGATTAACGAAGGCATGCTCACCGGGTCCGCTTTGGGAAGCCCCGTCCCGGCGCAAAACTTTGCCGAAACCCCGGTCGCAGGGGCTGGAACGGCAGCCACCTTTGTCACTATCGCGGCCACCAAAAACGAGGCTCAGTCTTCGGAAACGCTCACCGTCTACGACCTGGAGTTCATCTTTCCCGTCGACATCACGCAAGTGATCGATGTCGATGGTCTCTCTGCCACCGTCACCGCCAACGGAACGGTCAGAGCCACCGGGCAAACCTCCTTCGAGGAGGCTCCTCCCAACCCCTATCTTGCGTGGGCTGCAGCCAATAGAATGAGCGAGGCCCTCTTTACAGACAATGACTTCTCCTTCCAACTGCCCAACGGTCTTTTTTGGGCCTTGGGCTACCGCGCGGGAGAGGATGCCCAAAACCTAGCCCCCATGGCGCAAGGCGTCTTCCAACTGACTGTGCCTGACCGCGGCACCATCGCCGAGGTAGAAGTGCAGCTCTCCTCCGACCTCATGGATCCTGAAAGCTGGACCAGGATCGGCACCATTCCGGCGGGTTCAACCGGAGTGCAGGGCCCCTTCGGAACAGGCGGCGGCACCCAATTCCTGCGTCTTTCGGTCGCTGACCCCAACGATGAGTAGCTGCTCGGTTCCAGCCTTGTCCTCTCTCTTACTTACGAACAGACTCCTTCCAAGTTGAGAAGAATCCTATCCAACGACGTCACCAAGCTTCTGCTTTTTCTGACGGCAACCTTTGCGCTCGCGGCCCTACTCGTGCCGCAGGTTTATAACTTGGGACAGTTCTTGGCCGAAGTCACCAAGAACAAATCCATCAACCCAATCATTGACTACCTCGCGACCCATGCCCGTAAGGCTGATTATGCTCGCTACTTCAACCGCTCGCTTTATCTCGCGGCGCTCATTCTGCTACCCTTTCTTCTTTTTTCGCTCGGAGCCCGCAAGGCCATAGCCACCAGACGGGGTCCTTGGTCGTTCGCCCTTCCCGAACACTCGATTGCACCTAACAGAGGCCAACCAATCGTCCTCCCACCCCATCCCATCCGCCAGATGGTGGGCGGCTTCCTGATGGGGGCTGTCTTCCTCCTCGCCGCCGGTGCTCTCGCCATTCTGCTGGGATTCTTCGAGTGGCGTGGTCGGTCCATCACCAGCCTTCTGCCGGAAGCGACGACCACCGCAGCCGTGGTGGCGGTTTTGGAGGAAGTGATTTTTCGGGGCATTATTTTAGGAATCTTTCTGCGAACCTTTCGTCCTTTCCTTGCCATTGCACTGGTCGCCGTTCTCTTTGCGGCCCTTCATTTCATCCGGCCTCCTGAGGGGGTCACCGTTCCCAATCCCGACAGTGCTTGGGCTGGTTTTCATTTTCTCGAAATCACGGCTCGGCGTTTGCTCGACGGTCACCTCATCATGCAGCAGTTTGCGCCGCTTCTTTTGGTGGGAATTTTGCTGGGGGTCACCCGCTATCTCACCTCTTCGCTCTGGCTGCCAATCGGGCTCCACGCGGGGTGGGTTTTTGCTTTTACTCTCTTCGACGACTTGACCCGCAGCATCGGTGACCGTCCGGAATGGATGAGCCTCGTCATTGGAGAGAATCTCGCCCAAGGCTTGCTCCCGTTTAGTACATTACTGGTGAGTGCGCTCATTATCTGGGTCGTTTATCGCGAGCCTGATTACTATGAAGAGTCTCATCCTCAAAGCCCTCTCGACCCTTCCCCACTTTGAAAATAGCTCATGCCGCTTTTCTCCAAAAGGGTCTCTCTCGACTGGCTTTACCCACCCGCATGCGCTCTCTGTCATGCCCCCCTTCGACGAGGACAAAATCTATGCCAACCTTGCGCATTCGACCTGCCAAAACCTCCTTCTAACAGCTGTCGTCGCTGTGGACAAAGCTTTGACGGCAATCTGGAGGCACCGACTGGCTGTCCTAGTTGCCTTGCTCTCCAACCAACCTTCGATTTCGCCACCGCTGCGGTCAAATCCAACGAGGACAGCATCAACCTCATCCATCAATTCAAATTGTTGAAGCATCCCGAATTAGGACACGATCTGGCCCTCTTAATGGTGGATGCCTTTCGCCGCGAAACCCGGCTCAACTCTCTTTCCTCCCCCCTTCTCATCCCGGTGCCGCTGCATGGCACACGGTTACGTTTCCGCCAATTCAACCAAGCAGCGGTCCTCACGCAAACGCTGTCCGAAGAGCTTGCCTTGGAATCCGTAGCTGCCCTCAAACGAGTAAGGCCGACCTCACGCCAGGCCGTTCTCACCCGCCAAGAAAGGCTTAAAAACTTGCGAAAAGCCTTTCGCCTTCGCGTCCCTCCTTCTCGGTTGGCGAACCGCGCCCTCGTTCTCATCGATGACGTCTTTACAACTGGTTCCACCGCCCAAGAGTGCGCGCGTGTCCTGAGAACGGCGCAACCGACCGCTATCGCCATCTTCACTGTCGTGAGGGCCTGAATTCGACTCAATCCGCCAAGACGCGCTTTTCCCACGGTTTCTCTCCCAAACCAGCTGACTTTTTCGCTACCACTTAGCCACATTCCGCCATTGTCGCGGCCGCTTTCACCCCCTATTCTTTCCCCTCAAACAAGCCATGGGTATCTTCAAAAAACCACCATTGCGCGGCGGCAAACGTAATCAAGGACTCCCCGATGATCTTTGGACCAAATGCCATCAATGCGACGAGCTCATTCACACCCTCGACCTCAAGCAGCACTCCCACGTGTGCCCGCATTGCAGCCACCACTTTCTTCTTCCCTCCCGGGATCGCATTGAGCTTTTGGCCGATCCCAATTCTTTTGAGGAAATGGATCATGCGCTCTTTTCTGCCAATCCACTAGGCTTCGACAAGTATCCTGAGAAAATCGATACCCTGCGTGAAAAGACGAAATTGAATGATGCGGTGGTCACCGGACGCGCCACCATTGACGGCTTTCCGGTCACCCTCGCGGTGATGGACTTCAAATTTTTCGCGGGGTCCATGGGCTCGGTAGTGGGCGAAAAAATCACCCGGGCCATCGAAACCGCGACGAAAGAAAAACGCGCAGTGATTGTGGTTTCCTCATCCTCCGGTGCCCGCATGCAGGAAGGAATGCTCTCCTTGATGCAGATGGCCAAGACCTGTGGAGCCTTGTCCCGTCACCAAGAAGCCGGCCTGCCCTACTTTTCGGTTCTCACCCATCCTACGACGGGGGGCGTGACCGCATCCTTCGCGACCATTGGTGATATCAACCTCGCCGAGCCCGGCTGCATGATCGGTTTTGCGGGGCCTCGTGTGATTAAGGAAACGACCCATCAAGACCTTCCCAAAGGTTTTCAAACTGCCGAATTCATGCTCGAGCACGGACTGGTTGATGCCATTGTCTCCCGCTCCCAATTACGTCCAAAAATCGCCGAGATTCTCTCCTTTCTGATGCCTCGGTAGTCATTCCCATGCGCCTGTCTCTGCTTTCGTTCACTGCCGGATGCCTCGTTCTGGCCGGATCGGCGATGGCTCAGGAAAGATTGCAATCAGCGCGCAATGCCTTGGCTGAGGCCCTGCCCGATGTGGCAGCCCTTCGTATTGAACGGTATTTGGAATCTCAGTCCGATCTCTCGGACGACGAAAAGGCGCCCGCCCTCTTACTCCTTGGCGAGTGCCAGTTACGAGCCGGACGCATCTCCGCTGCGCTAGCCACTCTTGCCGACGTGCCAGACCAGCTTGCTTCCGAACGAAATTATTGGCAAGGGATCGCTCTCGCCAAAGAGCAGAAACGAAGCGACGCGCTGGAAAAACTTGCCCAAGTGGCGGTCGAAAGCGACCTCTACGAGCAAGCCCTCCTCAACAAGAGCGAGCTGCAAGCGAGGCAAGGGCAGCTCGCAGAGGCTCTCACCACCTTGAGCTCAATCCGCGAACACAACCCGGATTTTCTCGCTTCCGAAATCGCGCTTTTAGAAGCCCGGCTGTTACTTGAAGCCGACGAGCCAGAGAAAGCTCTTTCAGCTTGGAAGACCCTCTCGGGGGACGACCAAAAAAAGCCAACGGCCCGTCTGCTCGCGGGGAGAATCGCGCTTGCGCAGCAGGATTATGAAAAGGCTCTCACTTCCTTCCAGACAGTGCTCGCTGGTGAAAGTGCCCAACCCGCGCAACCCCTTGCTCTCTTGGGAAAAAGCGATGCCCTTCTCGCCAGTGGAAGCCCGGACGAGGCCAAACAGCCACTGCTCGATCTGCTCAAACAGGAAAACGACTCCTCGCTGCTCAGCTTTTTGCACAGTCGGTTCGAGAAACTCCTCACCCTCGCGAGTGAGACCAGCGAACTCACGGCCGCCCTCAGCGCTTTTGTCGATGCCAGCACCTTGGGAGAAGACAGCAACTACGCCACCCCACCCAAACTGTTTGCTTGCTACTATCTCGCTCGTATTTCGGAGCCACAAGCAGCCAAGGACTATCTTTCCCAAATCATCTCTCTCTCACCCGAAGGCGACCTCGCCGCGCGGGCCCATCTCCTGCAAGCCCGACTCGAGCTTGCGGATAACAATACCAAAGCAGCCAAAAAAAGCCTCGCTTCGGTGGATGCTGCCGCCCCGGATTCATCCCTCGCCTTTCGAGCTGCCGACATCCTCGCCCGGCTGGAAGTCACCAATGGCAATCTCGCGGAAGCTCGGTCTCTGTTTGCAGAAGCGGCTCAACACCCCGAGGCTCACTTCGCTGAACAAGCCTTACTCAACCAGGCCATTCTCCAATGGTCGAAGAATGCCCAGGCCCCTCTCTCCGCACTTACCGCGAAACTGGATTCGAGTGAAGCGAAGGTCTCTCTCGAATTAGAGAAAGCTCTCGCACTGGCCCGCACAGGCGAGCCTTCTGCCACTGACGCGCTCAAACAATTTGTTCTCCGCTACCCCAAGCACCCTCGTCGCGCGCTTGCGCAATTGACATTGGCCAACCTTCTTTTGAGCGAACCCCAGCCCGACTTCGAATTAGTGGAAGGGCAGCTCAGCTCACTGCCTGACAACCTCACCCGTCCCCTCTCGCGGGAAAGCTTCCGGGTAAGTCATCGCCTAGCAGCAATCACCAACGACTGGACCAACGCGGTCAGCTGGGGCGAACGCCACCTGAAGGCCTTTCCGGAGGCGCAAGATGATCCTTACTTCCTTTTGCCTCTCGCCGAGAGCAGCTTCCAGAATGGAGACTATAATCGGTCGCGCTATCTTTTTTCCCGTATCGCAGAGCTCCCGGAGGCCGGTGAGCTAGCCGAGCTGGCCAGCCTCTATGCGGCCCATTCCAACCTTCTCATCCCTACCAGTGAGGCCACCGGAGAGGCTCTCGATATCTTGGACAAGATCGTCAAGGAAGCAGGCCCCCTTGCATCCCGTGCCCGCCTCATCAAAGCTCGCACCCTACTGAAAAACTTGGGACAAGCAGAAGAGAGCCTGCAAATCTTGCAAGCGATACCCGGCGAGCCCGGCGACCAACCTGAGGCCGCGCTCCTGAAGGCGGAGGCCCATCGAGAACTCGCCTATGACGATCCCAAACACGCCGAGCGTGCGGTTACCATTTACAAGAGCCTCCTCGCCGACCCTCGAACCAGCTATCAGCTCTCTAATCAAATCCACTATCAGCTCGCACTCACTCATCGCGAGAACGACCAACTGAACCTTGCCATCGAACCCTGCCTACGAGTCGTCGACTTAGAGAACAAGCCAGAGGACGAAAAAGAGGTCGAGTGGGATTACTACTATCGTTGTGGTTTTGAAGCAATTGACATCCTCCTCGAAGCCGACCGCGCTCGTGCCGCTCTCATTCTTGCGCGCAAGTTGGCCAAAACAGGAGGTCCGGGGGCCGCGCAGGCTGAGGAACGCGCCCAGCAAATCCAGCTGGATCATCTTCTCTGGACCGACTGACCGCAAAGCCTGTCGAATTAGTCCAAGTAAGGTGCGAGTATCTCTTCGAACTCGGAGCCAGCCACCACTCCCTTCAAGAGAGAAACCGCGGTCGGAATGTGAGGTCGATACCAGTCGTTTTTGAAATTCTCAACAATGTTCCCGTAAGCTCCCAGCGCTTGCATCAAGCGTTGAATGGCGCAATCTCGGAGTAATTGCGGAATGGGTCGCTCCTCGGTAATGTCCTCCCAAAGAGCTAACAGACGCTCCCGATCATCGGCACTGTGGTCCATGTAAGGATCGTAGATGAAGGAGGCGAGATCGTATTCCTGATGACCCCATCTCATCCCCTGGAAGTCGATGAGAAATGCTTTACCATTATTGAGGATAATATTTTGCGACTGCAAATCGCGATGCACGAGATGACGGTGGCTCTTGCCCAAGCGTTTGCTCAATTCCTTCAGGCTTTCGTTTTCGCGAAGCTCGTCACCCTCTTTGCCGAGGTGGTCACCCACGAAGTGATCGATGAAGTAGTTCTGCTCCCACTCATAGGTCTCGACGGTGAAGGGAGGCATCATCTCCAAATCTTTGGGCACTTTGGTGTAGGCCAGTTTGTCGAGCTGAGCGAAGACGGAGCGGTAATAAGGCTCGCGCACCTCGAAGGGCTCATCCTTCAATGACAATAGATCCAGATTCCCCAAATCTTCGACAATCGCGAGTCCTTTGGGCTGATTATCATAGAGCACGATGGGAACGTTCAGTCGCGCAGATTTGAGAAAAGCGGCGATGGGAAGAAAGAATCCGTTGTCCTTCCTTTCGTCAGTATAATGGAGACCGATGAAGGTGGGATGCCCCTCAGGCTTGAGCCGGGCCAGAGTGCGGCCCGAGGCTCCACTCGTGATCGGTTCGAGAATGACCTTGTGGGTGGGGTAAAGGTCCAAATGCTGGCGGATTGCAGTCAGGAGAAGGTCGGCGGCCATGGGAGAACAGTTGAAAGCCAGCGATAAAAGAGTTTGCGGCTCTTTTGTCAATGGTAGGACGCAACTTTGTGAGCTTCGATGACCAATCGAATGATAAAAGCGCTCTCGTCTCGAGCCAGAAAGCTAGGTGACTTTTTTGAATCCCCTTCCCCGACGCAAGCTAAGCCTGAACACGACCCTACGAAAAAGGCCCATCGAAATGGGCCTTTTGAGAGTTTCTGTCGGTTGACTTGGAGCTTAGAACCAAGAGTAGACGTTGTCTTCGTTCACTCCGCTCTTGGCTTTCGAGCGATTCCACTCGCCGTCTTTACCTGTGGACCAACCCACCGCCCGCTTGGCAATGATGCGGCCGGGACGGAAAGGATCATCGAGCTTGTCATTGTAGCCGTAGTCGAGAAGCATGATGTAACCCCGATTGTTCCCCCGCTTACGCCAAGGATCGTAGAGCTCAGCCGAATTGCTGTCGAGCCACAGCCCTTTGTAAGCACTAGCCTTGGAATTTCCGCGGGCCGGAGTTCCCTGATAGAATGGAACCTCCTTTTTATTCATCTGGTCCTCATTAATACCCGCCAAAACCGACATGATGGGCTCGGTGGATTGGACTTCGGTATCCTCGGATGGCGCCGAACGTGAGTTGGCGGGCAGGATATTGTAGGTGTTGTAGTAGGCATCGACGGCTTGCATCAAGGCGGTGAGGCTGTTCTTGGCCTCCAGTTTAACCGCCTTTTTCCGAACAGAACTGACCACTGGGACCAGGATTGCCATGAGAGTGACGATGATAACGATGACGACCAAAAGTTCCACCAGAGTGAAACCCTTACGGCGACGAGGCTGGGTGTGGGAATTATTTTTCATATCGTTCAGTGTGACTGCGCAGAGCGAGGTTAGGAAAGATTGGACCACCTTGTCCATCCAGAGTTTTCCGACTCTTCTTTAAGAAAGCCCAGAACTCCTATCTTCGCAATCGATTCTCGAACTGCTCTTTTTTCGACAACAAAAAAGCCCCAAAAATGGGGCTGAAAAAAGGCTGGGTATGTCAGGACATGGAATGAAAGTGGAGCTGATGAGCTCATCAACATCCCAGCGCTCGGAGCGAACAAGTTCTTTGGCAGGTTTTCTAACGGAAGTGATTCCGCCGGATATTACTGCTTAAGACGGATAATACTCTCACCAGAAGATTGGTCCACCTGAAGGCGAAGACGTTTGAACTCGCCGGGGCCTTCATTGAGAGCTTGCAGCATTTTCTGCTCTTTCTCGACGACTACGATCTCGGCGCGTTTCTCTTGTCCCTTGGTGATGACGGACTTGCAAATGAGAACTGTGTTTAAAACACAGTGCAGTGCAAACCCGATGAAGATGACTTTGAATTCCATGACGCCGAATTATTAACCTAAGCAAACCCAATAGGCAACTTTTTTTTATAATCTCATTCATAAAAAAGTTAATTTCCGTTGGTGTTTTTGTATCAAACGCCAGTTTAAAACGTTAAATTTAAGAAGATTACGATAAAGTTGGGCAATATTCACTATTCCGCTTTATTTTTAATAAAAATTGATTTTCTGCGAGTTTCAGCGAGATTTTGGCTGTCAACTTGCGAAAGTGACGGCTTCGGGCCAATCTTCACGAGTGTTGCCGACATCACAAAAAACTCTTTTGGGTCTAATCATCGGGATTTGCGCCATCTTTATCGGTCAAATCGTGATGCCCGAGAGATTTCAAAGCTGGGAGGCTGTTCCTCACGATATCTCAGTCGCTTGGCAGGAGATTAGGGATGGTAGCGGAACTGGCGCACATTGGCTGGTGCTGGGAAGTTTGTTCACGGCTGCGCTGTTACACGGTGGAGTGGAGCATATCCTTTTAAATATGCTCTTCCTTTGGCTCTTTGCAGGTTTGGTGGGAGAGCTTTTGGGCACGCGCTGGATGCTTGTGATCTTCGTTGTCACTGCCATTTGCGGTTACGTGGGTGATGCTCTTCTTCGCTCGGGAAGCACCATTCCCTCTTTGGGAGCATCCGGTGCGGTGATGGGTTTCGAAGGTGCCTACCTTGGTCTCGCTGTTCGCTGGTCCCTGCCTTGGCCGCGCATTTGGCCCATTGCCCACCCCATTCCGCCGATGCGACTGGTTATCCTAGCATTGGTGGGCTTCTTTCTCGATATCTCAGGAGTGGTTGGAGGTCAGACTGGCATTGCTTATGGTGCCCACTTGGGGGGCTTTATTTCAGGATTGTTCCTGACTTCCTTCGTCACTCCCAAACCTGCGCTCACCTCGAGCTGAAAAGTTGGTGAAGCTTTTCAAATCGCAAATTGAGTCTTTACTCGCCTTCGGCCCGGTCGCGGAGCGGCTAAAGGACTCTTTCTTGGGGCAATCTTATCGCTGTCCAAGGGGCCTTGCTCGTGCGAGGTTATGGTATGATGCGCGTTCTCCTCGCCTGCTGTAGCCTTCTGACCGGATTGACGGCGGCTCCCCTTCGGGTGGTGACATTCAATATTGAGACCAATCGCAACAACAGCGGATTCGTCGCGGAGGCACTCAACGATCCGGGCACTACTGATTACGATACGGTGCGTGACATTCTCGCCCGTATTGATGCTGATGTGGTCTGCCTGCAAGAGATTGCTAATCCTGATGTTTCGGGCGGGACTAATGGGAATACGAATTCCGACGTGCACTCCCTTGCGGCGGAGCTTGGCCTTCCGCATGTCCTCATCCCCACTAACAATGGAGTCTTCGACTTCACTCTTCGCAATGTCATTCTCTCGCGCTATCCCTTCGAGTCCATCGACGAAGTCGGCACTGCCAATTATCAGGATTCCATCGGTGCAGTGGGAGCGGATGGTTCCCGCGCGAAAGATGTCACCCGTGCCATTCCCGCTGTGGTGATAGAAGTCCCCGGTGCTGCCGACCCGGTTACCCTCTTGACCCTTCATAATAAGTCGGGCACGGGGCTCGATGACCGTTTTCGTCGCACAGTAGAACTCAGCCGACTGCGAGACTACTTCGACCGCAATGGGCTCGACGCCTCCGACAACATTATCCTCACCGGTGACTTCAACCTCTCATCCAGCAATCGGACCTTCACCGAGGAGCCGACTGGTTTGCCGAATTCCTGGAACCGCGGCATCGATATTCCGCTCCCGATTACCTACTCGACCGACATCGATTTTTACTTTCCCGCGCCCTACAACTTGGTGGCGTTAGATGCCCGCGATGTCAATGGAGGGGACGCCACCTTTCAGTTCGGAGGCGCGACTTTAGACTACATTGTGCCCTCGCCCGCGGTGACCGCTCTTGGTTCGGAAGTCTATCGCTCGGACCTCGACACCTCGAATTCTCAAGGCCTTCCCAAGTCGGGTGATCCCCTTCCTGCGAGCACCTCTTTCGACGCCTCCGATCACTTCGCCGTTTTTGCCGACTTTGAGCTCGAAGACGCCATTCCTCCAGCTACGAGCTACCCCCTTACCGAGGCCGCGCCTAAAGTGACCGAGGGTTTCGATGCTTTTGAAGGAACGAGGGCTCCAGAACCTTGGGCATCGAGTAGTGAAGATTGGCAAGGTCTCTTCTCTTCCCAGACAGCTAGTGCTAACTACGGTTTTGACAGCACTGGTAATCGCTCCGTGGGAGTGGTGGCTGGCAGCGCAGGGCTCACCTTTTCCGCTACCTTCGATAATGAGACCGGCTCGACAATCGAAGGGCTCGATTTCTCCTATCTGGCGCGCCAGTTTACCAACTTCAGTAATGGCAGTGACGACACTCTCACCGCCAGCCTGTCTATCGATGGCGGAAGCAGCATCCCACTTCCTGACCTCGATTTCGTAGCCAGTGCTTCGCAGCCTCTTCCCTACTCCGAGTTACTGAGCACGACCGTGAACGGACTGACCATTGCTCCTGACACGTCCTTCACCCTGACCTTTACTGCCACGCAGGGCCCCGACGATGGCGGCCCGGTTTCCTCCGAGGTATTTATCAATGAGTTTCACTACAACGATGAGGGCGTCGATTCGGGTGAATTTGTCGAAGTGGTGGTCGCACCCGGCTTTCTTCCTAATGGAGGAAACCTGTCGGATATTGAGGTCATTCTCTACAATGGCAGCCCAACCCAATTGCGCCCCTACAACACGTTAAGCCTTTCCGAGTTCGACAACTTTAGCAATCCCACGAACAACAACGGGTATCAAATCTTCACCACGGAGGTGGTCTTGCAGAATAGTCCCGATGGAATTGCCATCGTCATTGGTGGTTTGGTTACTCAATTTATTTCTTACGGTGGCGCTTTCACCCCTGTGGAAGGACCCGCGACGGGAATGGAATCAGTGGATATTGGAGTGACCCAAAGTCCCGTTTTTGCAGATGGTTTTGGCTCTATCGGCTTGATTGGCTCTGGTGCTGACTCCGGCTCCCTCAGCTGGACGCGCTTTGGCGAGACCGTAGCCTTCACTCCGGGCCAGCCCAATCCCGGCCAAACCTTCACCGGTTCGGTGCCCTCCCCTGCTCAAGCTTTCTCCTTTGATGACGTCACCGTTTGCGTCGCGGATCCACCTGATAACGATAATGATGGCGACCCGGATTCGAGCGATCCCGATGATGATAACGACCAACTCCCCGACACTCTTGAGCTCGCCCTAGGGACCGACCCGTTCCTTGCAGACAGCGATAACAACGGGATTCTCGATGGCGATGAGGATAGTGATGGAGATGACCAGAGCAACCTTTCCGAAGTCTTGGTCACCCTTACGGATCCAGCCGATGCCGACTCATTCTTCAAAGCCTGCATCGGGCCTCATCCCACTAGCCCCGGGAACTTGGCCCTCACTTTTCCAACTCTCGTAGGTCGCAGCTATGAGGTGCGTAGCAATCAAATTCCCACCGACCTCATCCTTCTGGCGAGCTATGCAGGCAACGGCGAGGAGTTCACCTACACCGTGGTGCCCAATCAGGAACAAGCCTCCTTCTTTGTCGTCGCAATCAGCCTCACCGAAGACTGATTTTTCCAGAAACACACTTCATGTTGGTGACGTAGAAAAGCCCTCAATCATGAAACGACTTCTACTCCCTCTCCTCGCCTTCCCTGTTTTGCTGTCGGCGGCACCTCAACTGCAACGGGTTGGCAAGAGCTTCGAGCGCCCCATCCACGTGACCTCTCATCCCGAGAACGCCAATCAACTTTTCATCGTCGAGCAGGCAGGCAAGGTGTTCTTACACGACCAAAAAACGGGAAAGACCGAGCGCAAACCCTTTCTCAATATTTCCAAAGAGGTCTCGCGCAAGCACAACGAGGAAGGCTTGCTTGGCTTCGCCCTCTGCCCCGACTACGCCCGAACAGGCCGGCTCTATGTGAACTTCTCCAACGATGACCGCGTGAACGAAATCGTTCGTTACACTGTCGCAAATCCGTCTCAGGACCTCACCTGCGATCCGGCGAGCAAGGAAGTCCTCCTCACCTTCAAGCAGCCTTATGGAAACCACAATGGGGGCTACCTGGGATTCGGCCCCGACGGTTACCTCTATATTGCTACCGGGGACGGAGGCTCAGCGAACGATCCCAAAGACAATGCGCAAGACTTGAGTAATTTATTGGGCAAGATTCTTCGCATCGATGTTTCGGGAAAGAAGGGCTACACCATTCCGAAGGACAATCCCTTTGCCAAAGGAAAAAGCCCCGAGATTCTCGCTTATGGTCTTCGCAATCCTTGGCGTTGCAGCTGGGACGGCGACCTGTTCTACATTGCCGACGTGGGTCAAAATGCGTGGGAAGAAGTGAATGTGGTTTCGGCCAAACAACTCAATGGCGCTAATTTTGGCTGGCGTCCCCGCGAAGGCTTCCACCGCACTCCGAAAAATGGAGTAGGTGGCCCCAAGAGAAGCGAATACATCGACCCTGTTCTCGAATACGAACATAACATGAACGATGATGGGGGGCTCTCTATCAATGGCGGCTACGTCTACCGTGGCTCAGTTAAAGAACTGCAAGGTCACTATCTCTACAGCGACCACGTCAATCCGCGCATTTGGTCTTTCCAATACGAAAACGGGCAAGCCACCAATCGCCAGGACCTGACCAACACCCTCTCTCGCCCCGATGGCAAAAAATTTCGCCAACTCTCCTCCTTCGGCCAAGATGCGGACCAAGAGGTCTATGTGATCGAGATGGGTGGAGGAGCTATTTGGAAAATCGTGGACTAAAGTCAGTCCCTAACCCGACGAAAGCTGCCAAGCACCCTATAAAAAAAACGACGCGAGTTATCCCGCGTCGTTTTTTGAAAAAGAGGAAAGCAAGGAACTCCTAGACAGAGTCACCGAGCATCTTCATGGCGTCGGCAGCGCGGCAGGAGTAGCCCCACTCGTTGTCATACCAAGAACAAACTTTCACCATCCGGGTTCCCATTACCATGGTGAGTTCGGAATCATAAATAGAGCTGTGGGGGTTGCCGACGACGTCTTGAAGGACGAGTGGCAAAGTCGAATATTCGAGAATGCCCTTCAAGGGACCTTCGGCAGCGGCCTTGAAGGCGGCGTCAACCTGCTCGACGGTGACGTCTTCCTTAACGGTGCAGACGAAGTCCGTGAGGGAACCAGTAGGAGTCGGCACGCGGAAAGAACCGCCCGTCAACTTTCCGTTTAGCTCAGGAATCACCAAACCGATGGCCTTAGCGGCACCAGTTGAAGATGGCACGATATTGACTGCGGCAGAGCGCGCGCGACGGAGGTCACCGTGCGGAGCATCAAGGAGACGCTGGTCACCAGTGTATGAGTGGATGGTGCTCATCATACCCTCGACGACGCCGAAGCTGTCATTGAGAACTTTGACCAAAGGCGCGAGGCAGTTGGTGGTGCAAGAAGCATTAGATACGATGTTGTGCTTGGAAGCATCGTAATCGCTATCGTTGATGCCGAGACACATGGTCAGGTCGGGGTCTTTGGCCGGAGCAGAGATGAGAACCTTCTTGGCGCCAGCTTCGAGGTGCTTGCCTGAACCCGCGCGGTCGACGAAGAAACCGGTAGACTCCAAAACAACATCCACGCCCCAGTCGCCCCACTTGAGGTTAGCTGGGTCACGCTCGGCGGAGGCATGGATTTTGTGGCCATTGATAATGATGTATTCGTCATCGTAGCTCACCTCTCCGTCGAAAATTCCCTGGCTGCTATCGTATTTGAGAAGATGCGCGAGAGTCTTGTTGTCAGTGAGGTCGTTGATTGCGGCGACATTGGTCAGTTCACCTTTTTCGACCAGTGAACGGAGGACCATACGTCCAATGCGTCCAAATCCATTAATTCCGTATTTTGCCATAGAATGAGCGGTTTGTTTTTGAGGAGTGGCGCGCTCGAATAGCCCGCCGACGCAGGCGACTTAACGATTATGTACCTGAGCGTCAACCTCCCCTTGGGTTTTTAGATTGTCAAAGAGAGGCCTCCAAAGGAAAAGAATCGTTCCTTACGGTGAAAATATGAGGGCTGACTCTCCGAAACTGCCCCGCTACTCTCGTTTTGACTGATTGCGCGCAGAATCTGGTTTCTGATGAAATTGAGCCCTTCGACATAGGGCGATCAAGCGAGGGAGAAATTGACCAGAAGGAGAAACTTGGTTCCTAACTTGGTTGCCCTCGAGCCCTGCGTCAGGACTCTCAATCCCTGCTTTTCTCCATATCCTTTTTTCCCCTCAATTTGCCCCCTCTTGATGGTGCCAAAGAAGAAGGAATTGAAAGTAGGAACGGGAGTTCATCAAGCTTTCCCAAATCCCGCTTTGAGATCCTTTACGCTGGTGGCTCGCAAGAACAAAGCCAGTGCACCAAAAGCAGAGACACCAGAACCAACCAACAACACCATCGCTCCCACCCGTTGCCAGGCGACATCACCTTCGAACCAAGGGGCCAGGCCACGCGCTGCGAAAAAGAGCACCACTCCCATGAGAAGGCTAGCCAAAACCATGCGGCCCAATTTAAAGACCGTTCCTTCGGTCAAAGTCACGAATCCATTCAAACCCTTCCAAAGCATAAAGACGTTGACCCAAGCGGCCACCGAAGTCGCCACCGCCAAACCGACATGCCCGATCCAAGGGAAAAGAAGGAGGCTCACCACGATGTTCACGATCACCATAATCACCGCCATCTTCATGGGATTTTTAGTATCCCCTTTCGCGAAATAACCGGGCTGGAGAACCTTGATGAGCACGTAGCCTGGGAGGCCGACCCCGAAGGCCGCCAAGGCTCGGCCAGTCTGGATGGCATCCGCGCGCACGAACTCCCCCCGTTGGAATAACCCTGCAATGAGCTCGGTGGGCACCACCATCATCGCCATCGCCGCGGGCAAGGTCAGCAACATCCCCAGTTCGATACCACGAGTAATGGTCTTCCCCGCTTGGCGTTCCATCCCACCCCGTAGCTGGCGCGTCACTTCTGGCAGTAGAACCACTCCCAGCGCGATGCCAATCATTCCCAAAGGCAGCTGATAGACCCTGTCAGAGTAGTAAAGAAACGAGACCGCCCCGGGCTGGAAGGAAGCAATGATGCCTCCGATTAAAAGATTAATTTGCTGCACGCTGGCGGCTGCGACACCCGGCCCCATGAGGAGGAAGAGCTTTTTCATCTCAGGATCCATGGTCGGCTTTACGATACCGATGGGCGCGCCCTTGACCCGACAAGTCCACCACAAAGCACCCAGCTGCAAGAATCCTGCGATGGCTACCCCCCAGGCCGAAGTTTCACCCGGCAACCAACCCCGCCAACCCACGAAGCCCAAGGAAACGAGAAAGACCACATTGAGAATAATAGGTGCTGCGGCCGGCATGCCGAAAATGCGGAAGGTATTAAGCACCCCACTGAGATGTGCAGCCAAAGCCATACATAACAAATAGATGAACATAATTCGAGCAAGCTTCACCGTCTTATCAAAGGTGCCCGGGTCATTGCGATAGAGCCGAACCGTGCCTTGCCCTGATAGTCGAGCGGTAAAGTAGTCCAACCCACGCCCCGCCTTGCCAGTAGGCCGTCCCAAGCGCATCTCCCGCGATTTATCGACAAGCGAAAATGACTCCCCGTCCCAAGTAGCACCATCGATGACAAACGAGTCTCGTCGCACTAGCGAGTGAAGCTCCTTCTGTTTTTCCCGCTCAGACTCTTTGAGTTCTTCCGCCACTTTCAAAGGTCCTAGGAAGGTCAAATACTTCTCCTCAGGCAGTGCGATGCGAGCTTCCGGGGTCTGCAATTGAAGCTCCTTCACTTCGCCCTTTTTGCCAAAGACAGCCCACACTGATTTCTTGGTCGTTTGCTCGAAAGTGGCATCCGCAACTGCGAGGGAACCCTTTCCTGCTAGCTCGATGAATGCAGCCTTTGACCCTTTGAGTTTGAGTTCAATGGCTTGGGGTTTGTCCGAAAGCTCGAGCGTCTGCTGAGCCTTAAACCCCGGCACGACAAGATTCATCAAAAGCGGCATGGCCGGAATAGCGACTACCGTGAAGACCCCTAGCATCAAGAGCAGGATGGAGAACGCCTTGCTCGCGAAAGCTAGCCCCTCCTCGCGGTCATCGACCACCTTTTTCCCAAACATGGGGACAAAAGCCGCATTGAAGGCCCCCTCCCCAAAAATCCGGCGAAACAGGTTGGGAAATCGAAAGGCTGCGAAGAAGGCGTCCGCCACGAGACCAGTGCCCAAGAAGCGCGCGATCATAATATCGCGCAAAAAGCCAAGGAGTCGGCTCACCAAGGTAAAGCCCGACACCGTCATCAAAGACCGTAACATCTCCCCGAAAGCTGAGCCGCACGGCCTCTTTGTTCAATGGCAATCGCTGTCAGGGATCCTCGCTAGAGAAGTGACCTCGCTCGCCCTCATGTGCCCGCAGCATGCCTCTTTAGAAAGCGACCTGTTTCCGATTCTTTACTCTTCATGACCTCAGAAGGGCTGCCGCTAGCCACCAGTTGACCACCTTCTTTGCCCCCGCCAGGGCCGAGGTCGATGACGTAATCGGAGGCCATGATGACGTCGAGATGGTGCTCGATCACGATGAGAGAATGGCCTTCCCCACGCAAACGCGCGAAGACCTTGAGCAAGACCTCAACATCGCGAAAGTGCAGCCCAGTGGTTGGCTCATCTAGAAGGAAGAGCGTGTGAGGGGCTTTCGGTTTGGCGAGTTCGGTGGCCAGCTTGACCCGCTGGGCCTCTCCTCCGGACAGAGTGTTGGCAGCTTGGCCCAGCTGAAGATATCCCAGACCAACATCGCAGAGAGCCTCCATGACGCGATGAATCTTAGGAACGTTCTCGAAGAATCCCCTCGCTTCCTCGCAATGCATGGCCAGAAGGTCGGCGATGGACTTGCCCTTGTAGGTGACCTCCAGCGTCTCCCGATTATAGCGTTTCCCTTGGCAGGCCTCACAAGGCACCCAGACATCACTCAGAAAGTGCATGTCGATCTTAATCGCACCTCCGCCTTGGCACTTTTCGCAACGCCCTCCTTTGACGTTGAACGAGAATCGCCCGGCCTTGTAGCCGCGTTGCTTGGAAACGGGGAGCAGCGCGAAGAGCTTTCGCATCTCGTCGAACACGCCGGTATAGGTCGCCGGATTGGAGCGCGGGCTGCGACCGAGCGCACTCTGGTCC
The DNA here is from genome assembly GCA_964529725.1 of uncultured Roseibacillus sp. Taxonomy (GTDB): domain Bacteria; phylum Verrucomicrobiota; class Verrucomicrobiia; order Verrucomicrobiales; family Akkermansiaceae; genus Roseibacillus. The sequence continues at coordinate 73,025 of CAZGXV010000002.1, read as the reverse complement.
ACAATGACCACCTTCCCTAACAAGTCCATACCCTCAATACGGTCATGCCTTCCCGGGACCTCGGTGGCGTGATGAAACTGGCGCGAGAGGGCACGCTTTAGAATCGTGTTCACCAAAGTCGATTTTCCACTCCCGCTCGGCCCGGTCACGGTGACCAACTGGTGCAGCGGTATCGCAACATCGATGCCCGCGAGATTGTTCTCGCGCGCACCTACGATGCGCAAAACTTCGTCGCTTTTTTGCTTTTCCGCAGGGAGCGCTCCCGCCGAAGCCGCTTCCCGCAACCAAGTCCCGGTGACCGATTCGCGACTCTTCAACATCGCTGCCACCGTGCCCGCGAAGAGAATCTGCCCTCCACCAACCCCTGCTTCTGGTCCGACATCAATGACCCAATCCGCTTCCCGAATCATCTCCTCATCGTGCTCGACCACGACCACCGTGTTCCCCAAATCCCGGAGACGTTTGAGGGCTCCAATGAGACGCTGATTGTCCTTCGGGTGCAGACCAATACTGGGTTCATCCAAAACATAGAGAACCCCGGCCAAGCCTGCCCCCAGCTGGGTGGCGAGGCGAATCCGCTGCGATTCGCCCCCGCTCAAGGTGCCGCTCGTTCGGTCAAGGGTCAGGTAGTCCAAGCCCACTTCGCGCAAAAATCGGAGGCGTTTGCCAATCTCCAAAGCCACCGACTTCAGGGCCGCTTCTTTCTCAGGAGCTAGAACAAGCTGCTGCACCCATTCGCTGGCACTCTTGATGTCCAGCCGACAAAAATCCGCGATACCCAACCCGCTGTCATCGGCCTTTTTTGAAAAAAGCTTCACCGCCAGCAACTCGGGTCGCAGACGATCCCCGCCGCAAGCCTCGCACTTTTGCCACGTCATGAAGCGCCCGACCATGCGCTTGACGCCCTCGCTCTCGGTATCGCGGTAGTGACGCTCCGCCTGACGGCAGATTCCCTCAAACGGTTTATTAAAAGTGCGCTTGTCGCCATCCTTTTCCCACAAGACAGAAATTTCTTCCTCGTCGGTGCCATAGAGAAGTGCCTGCACGAACTTCTTGGGGAGCTTGTTGAAGGGCAATTCGAGGTCGATGCCATAGTGATTGCCCAAGGCCTCGATGTGGAGTTGGTTCCAGCCTTTTCGCTTCGCCGAACCCGCCGTCCACAGCCGCACTGCTCCATCCGCTAGGCTCACCGACTGGTCGGGCACTACCAAATCCGGGTCACAAAACAACTCCCGCCCCAAGCCATGGCAGAGAGGGCAGGCTCCTTCGTGAGAATTAAAGGAAAACCGACGGGGAGACAGCGCCCCCAACTCGAAGCCGTTTTCGGGATTTCGCCAACTCGTCGAGAAGGAGCGCTCCTCCCAATCCTGACTTCCCTTCGCCATCACGAGAGCCCTCGTCTCTTGACCGCAGATTTGCAGCGCGGTTTCCACCGAGTCCGCCAATCGGCTTTCGGCTCCTTCTTTGACGACAAACCGATCCACCACCACTTCCAATTGCTCGCTAGCGACGGGCCAATTTGCCACGCCCTCGTCTAGCTCGAAGACTTCTCCCGCAATCCGCAAGCGCACGAAGCCCTGCCTTCGCAAATCCTCTGCCAGCCCCTCCATATCCACTCCCGCCGCTGCTGGCAAAGGCGCCAACAACATCACTTTGCTCCCCGCAGGTTCGGCCATGAGACGGCCCACGACCTCTGCCGCCGTCATCTTCTCCAGACGGGCGCCGGTTACCGGGTCATGAGGAATGCCCGCTCCGGCGTAGAGTATCCGCAGATAATCATGAATCTCGGTCGCGGTCGCAATGGTCGAACGCGGATTACCTCGCCCGCCCCGCTGCTCGATGGCGATTGCGGGGCTCAATCCTTCAATGGAATCAACATCTGGCTTCTCAAACTGGTCCAAGAATTGGCGCGCATAGGCCGAGAGGCTTTCCACGTATCTCCGCTGGCCTTCTGCGTATAAGGTGTGAAAGGCCAAACTCGACTTGCCGCTCCCACTCGGCCCGGTGATCACCACCAGTTTCCCTCGAGGGAGATCGACATCAACACCCTGAAGATTGTGCTGTCGGGCCCCTCGAATCCGTATTGTCTCCACAGCCCGATTTGGAGACGAATTGGGTCCCCTCACAAGCCAAATCCAAAAACTCGCTCAAGTAAGAAAATCAATCTAGTCAAAATATTTTCTTGTCTTAATTAAAAATTTATGTGACAAATCATGTAATCTCCACGTCCTTATGCGGTTCCTCATGTTCTTCACCCCCTGCGCTGTCGCTGGATACATGGTGTATCCTTACATCAACGAGATTAAACCAAACAGCCAGCCTGTTCCCCAACTGACGGAATTGAACATCGTTCTGCTGAACTCGGTCTCGAAAAACGAAATCATTGGTTCGTGGGCGCTGAGCCCTCGTTCAACCGCTCTTCTCTCCAACTCTCTCGGCACCTCTGGCCGCCGGGCTGGCCTCAGCCTCGAGGCTTGGGGCGGTGGTCACGCCAATTTTGTTCTAGGCGGCCGTCACATTGATGGCCCCATCGCTTGGCATTCCCAACCTGGGGTTGGACGGACTCCTGCCACCCTTCACATCAGCTCCGCAGACGATCAGTTCGTTCTTCGTTTCTCAAAAATGGAAAATGACTTGGTGTTGATTGCCGAGGCTGACTCCGCAAACCCCGGCCAAAAGGACTTTCTTCGCTTCTTGAAAGCGAGCTAAGAAAAAGAGTGAAGTCCCCGTCTTGTGGGCTCAGTCTTTTCCCATGGACGGTCTTTCGTCATTCCTATCACCGGAACACTCTTCGCTCAAAATCTGCGGAGTCACCACCGCTGAAGATGCCAAGCATCTGGCCTCGCTTTCTGTTCCCGCTTTGGGAATTAACTTTTGGCCTCCTTCCAAACGTTACTGCCCTTCCGAGGTCGCCCTGGAATTCCTTCCTTTGTTAGGTGGCAAAATTGTTCGCGTGGGTGTCTTCGTGAATAACGCCCGTGAACTGGCCCCTACCCTTCTTGAGAAAAATGCCCTCGATGCCATTCAGCTCCATGGCGATGAGGACGATGCCGAACTGGTGGAGTTTCTTTCGCAAGGCCACACCGTGATTCGGTCCCTAGCCTTGCAAGCGGACGCTTCTCTCGCGGAAATGAGTGCTCACTATCGTAAGCTGGCAGCACCCCACGCAGGAAAGCTGGCTCTCCTCTTGGATGCCCATGCACCCGGGCTCTATGGCGGCACCGGCGAGACCATCGATTGGGGGCAAGCTGGTGAATTTGTGCGCTTAGCCTCCCCGCTCCCTGTGCTCCTTGCGGGCGGAATTGTCCCGGACAATGCTCAAGAGGCTTTGCAGACCACGCGACCTGCCGCCCTCGACATCGCCTCGGGAGCGGAAAGCGCCCCGGGCATCAAGGACTTCGCTAAAGTCTCCTCCCTACTGTCCGCGACCCGACAAACAGCCCTCTCATGAAGTTTCTGCTCGTCTTCCTCGGCGGCGGTTTGGGCGCGCTCTCACGCTTTGCTCTCACCAAAGCCATCACCGACCTTTTCGGGGTCAAGTTTCCGCTGGGCATTCTCGCCTGCAACCTCCTTGGCTGCCTCCTCATTGGACTGGCCGCTGGTCACGCCAATAAAGCGGCGACCGAAGGAGCTCCCGATTGGTTTGGCCCTTTGCTGATCGTTGGGTTTCTTGGTGGCTTCACCACTTTTTCCACCTTTGCTAACGATAGCCTCACCCTCATGAAAGATGGCGAGGCCACGCTCGGACTTCTCAATATCATCGCCTCGGTAGTGCCAGGAATTCTTGCCGTGTGGCTGGGCATCAAGCTTGCAGGCTCCTAACAACTTAATGTCGTAGTGGCTTCGATTAGCTGTCTTTCTCCTCAGGCTTGCCACTCACAAAGACCGTCCAATCCACCTCTTGGCCGTCCAATTCTTGAATCTCCGATTCGTAAACCGCATCTTCGTTTCTTGGATCCAGCTCCGCCGCCAATTCCGTGAAGCAACGGCCAACAAATTGGTCTGATTTCGACTCTTGTTTTTTTAAAAGGCGTCCTCGCGTGAGAAGAAGGCGCGCAAAGACTGCTCTCGAGTAGTCGGGTTCCTTTTTCTCAGGAAGCAGACCCCGCCCCAACTGATGATTAGCGACCACGGCAGAACGGTTGCGCGGTGACAAGTGAAGAGCTAAGGCGATGAGGCGCCGGACTCCCCCCATGTTAGATGGATCGGAAGGAGCGGCATGAGCACTCAGTAGAGCCAATCTTGTGAGATTCGTTGCGTAGTCGTCACGCTCTTGCGCCAACATGGAAAAGTCCCCGAAGAGACTCTTTTTCACCTCCAAAGTCTGATAGCTGATAGAGCTAGCTTTATCCATTTCCTGAACAGGCTCCGCCCAGGCAGAAAATGCCACGGTTAGAAGGAACAAGCCTTGCGCAAAAAATCGAGTCATGAAAATATACTGAATCAACATGGCGTTTCCAACAAGTGACAACACAAAAATCTGAAGCTACAAACTCGAAAATAAATCTTCGAAAGCTTGCCCGACTCAACCTTGATCGACTCTCAGAAGCCGAGCATCAGCAAAATTCTGCCCTGCTCACGCAGAAGCTGACCAATTATCTCAACCGTCACTTTAGCAACTCTCAGCGGATTGCAATCTTTGCCGCCCTTCCCCACGAGCCGGACCTTTCTCTTCTGCATGCTCTTTTTCCGCAAAAGCAGTTTCTTTATCCGTTGGTGACCAGTGATACTGAGATGGACTTTCATCTTGTGACCAATCCGGCTTCGCTCAAAACCGGAGCTTTTGGAATCTTAGAACCCAACCCTCAGGTACATCCACCTGTTCTGGTCGATGACATTGATTTGGTTCTAGTCCCCGGACTCGCCTTCGACCTGCACGGCAACCGGTTGGGACAAGGACGCGGTTTCTACGATTTGTTTCTGAGGCAAATTCCAACGACCCCAACGATTGGGATCACCTATGGTTCGCAACTTGTGCCCCGGATTCCCACTGAGCCTCATGACCGTCGGATGTCGTTTCTTGCCACCAACCGCGGCGTCATTCCGGTGTAAGGAGACGAAAAAAGCCGACCTTTTCAGGTCGGCTTGAAATGAGTTCCGTTGCGGAGGCGAACCTAGAAGTCCATGCCACCGTGGTCGTGACCAGCAGGAGCAGCAGCTTCGGGCTCGGGAATGTCGGTGATGAGACACTCGGTAGTGAGCATCAAACCGGAAATCGAGGACGCATTCTGGAGGGCACTGCGAGTGACCTTAGTGGGGTCAACAACACCAGCAGCCACGAGGTCCACATACTCGCCAGTGGCGACGTTGTAACCTTCATTACCGCTGCGTCCTTTGACTTGTTCAACGATGAGAGCGCCTTCGAGTCCTGCGTTCGCAGAAAGCTGACGAAGAGGAGCTTCAATCGCCTTGGAGACGATGAGAGCACCAGTGGCCTCGTCACCGGAAAGACCAAGGTCACCGATTTGACCGTGAGCGCGGATGAGAGCGGTGCCACCTCCAGGGACGATACCTTCTTCAACGGCAGCACGAGTCGCGTGAAGAGCATCTTCAACACGGGCCTTCTTCTCCTTCATCTCAGTCTCGGTCGCCGCACCAACGTTGATGACGGCTACTCCGCCAGCCAACTTAGCAAGACGCTCTTGGAGCTTCTCACGGTCGTAGTCGGAAGAGGTGTCTTCGATCTGCTTGCGGATTTGGTTCACGCGGCCAGTGATGGCATCGCTGGTTCCATTGCCTTCGACGATCGTGGTGGCTTCCTTGGTGATGGAAACGCTTTTCGCTTCGCCGAGGTCGTCCAACTCAAGGTTCTCGAGTTTAAGACCGAGGTCCTCAGTGATACAACGTCCACCAGTCAGAATGGCCAAGTCTTCGAGCATGGCCTTACGACGGTCGCCGAATCCAGGAGCCTTCACAGCAGCGATGTTGAGAGTGCCGCGAAGCTTGTTCACGACGAGAGTCGCCAATGCTTCACCTTCCACATCCTCAGCAATGATGAGGAGAGGACGGCTGGTCTTAGCCACTTTCTCGAGAAGAGGAAGCATGTCCTTCAAGGAGGAAATCTTCTTCTCGTGGATGAGGATGTAAGCATTGTCGAGCTTGCACTCCATGGTCTCATTATCGGTCGCGAAGTAAGGAGAAAGGTAGCCCTTATCGAACTGCATACCCTCCACCACGTCGAGAGTGGTGTCGATTCCCTTAGCTTCCTCAACGGTGATGGTTCCGTCTTTGCCAACCTTGTCCATCGCTTCCGCAATGATGTTGCCAATCTCAGCATCCCAGTTAGCGGAAACAGTAGCGACCTGTGCGATCTCCTTGCTGTCCGAAACCTCCTTCGAGATTTCCGCCAACTGAGCCACAATCGCTTCCGCGGCCTTCTGGATACCGCGCTGGAGACTGATAGGATTCGCTCCGGCAGTCACGTTACGCAGACCTTCGCGGTAGATGGCTTCCGCAAGTACGGTTGCAGTAGTGGTTCCGTCGCCCGCGATGTCGGAAGTCTTGGAAGAGACCTCCTTGATGAGCTGGGCGCCCATGTTCTCGTAAGCATCCTCGAGCTCGATCTCCTTCGCGACTGAGACACCATCCTTGGTGACAGTCGGGGAGCCGAACTTCTTGTCGAGGATCACGTTGCGACCAGAGGGTCCCAGCGTGGCCTTTACCGCACGCGCCAACTTTTCCACTCCACGGAGGAGAGACTGGCGTGCCTTTTCGTCAAATTCTAATTGTTTGCCTGACATATGATTGTTTTTTCTACTAGATTTTCAGTAATTAGTCCTCAACAACGCCAAGAATATCGGACTCAGAAAGGATAAGGAGGTCTTCCCCGTTCACCTTAACGTCGGTTCCGCCATACTTGGAAATCAACACCTTGTCCCCTACCTTAACGGTGAAGGTGATGTCGTTTCCGTTGTCATCCTTGCCACCAGTTCCGAGCGAGATGATCTCGGCCTCCTGGGGCTTCTCCTTTGCGCTATCAGGAAGAACGATTCCCCCTGCAGACACTTCATCAGCTTCCAAGCGCTTCACAAGCACCCGGGCTCCAAGCGGTTTAATGCTAGCCATTTTTTTTGTTTTCTTAGTTGTTTGTTGGTTAAAAAGACCCGCTCCAATTTCGTGGGAAACTGGAGCGGGAAAGTTGGTTTAGAGTTTACTTGTCATCGACTACTTCGGCGTCGACCACTTTGCCCTTAGCCTTGCGAGGCTCATTGCTTTCAGCGGCTTCATCCTGTTCGGGAGCAGTGCCCCCCATGTCGGGCATGTCCGCTCCGGCGGCGGCACCAGCTGCTTGCGCAGCTTGGGCTAGGTCCCCGAGAGTTTTTTCAAGTTCAGCTTGCGCGGACTTAATAGACTCGAGGTCATCACTCTTGAGCGCGTCTTTGACGGCGTTGATTTTTTCTTCGATACCGGATTTGAGTTCGGCAGGAGCCTGGTCGCCCATTTCCTCGAGTTGCTTTTCGACCTGAAAGACCATGTTCTCGGCTCCGTTCTTAATATCGACTGCTTCCGCACGGGCTTTGTCAGCCTCGGCATTTTCCTCTGCTTCGCGCTTAGCCTTCTCAATCTCATCATCGGAAAGACCACTGGAGCCCTCGATGGAGATTTTTTGTTCTTTGCCAGATTTCTTATCGGTGGCCGAAACGTGGAGAATACCATTGGCATCGATGTCAAAGGTCACCTCAATCTGGGGCATGCCACGAGGCGCGGGCTCAATGCCATCGAGACGGAAGTTTCCGAGGAGCTTGTTGTCCGCGAACATGGGGCGTTCACCCTGACAAATACGAATATCAACTGCGGGCTGATTGTTGACGGCCGTCGAGAAAATTTGCGACTTCTTCACCGGGATGGTGGTGTTGCGCTCGATCATGGCAGTGGCACGAGAACCTTCGGTCTCGATCGAGAGGCTGAGCGGAGAGACGTCCAACAGCACGACATCTTTGACATCGCCCATGAGAACACCTCCCTGAATACCGGCACCGATGGCGACCACTTCGTCGGGGTTGACGCCTTTGTGAGGCTCTTTTCCAGCCAAAGCTTTGGCCGTTTCCTGGACCTTGGGCATCCGGGTCATACCGCCGACTAAGACTAGCTCACCAATCTCGCTAGGAGCCAATCCGGATTCCTTTAAGCAACGCTCGACGGGCCCCTTGGTGCGCTCGAACAACTTGTCAGTAAGTTGCTCCAACTTAGCACGAGTCAACTGCAACTGAATGTGCTTAGGCCCATTCTGGTCGGCAGTAATGAAAGGCAGGTTGATGTCGTAGGTGGTGGAAGAAGAGAGTGCGATTTTCGCCTTCTCGGCTTCTTCTTTGATTCGCTGCAAAGCGTCGGGCTGGCTGCTGAGGTCCATCCCTTCTTGGGCCTTGAACTCGTCGAGGATGTATTGAATGAGAGTATTGTCCCAATCGTCACCACCGAGTTGGGTATCACCATCAGTGGCAAGCACCTCGAAGACACCATCACCGATTTCGAGCACCGAGATATCGAAGGTTCCACCTCCAAGGTCATAGACTGCGATCTTCTCATCCGACTTTTTGTCCAAACCATAAGCCAGAGAAGCGGCAGTGGGCTCGTTGATGATACGGCGCACCTTGAGGCCTGCGATTTCGCCAGCGGCCTTGGTTGCGTTTCGCTGGGAGTCATTGAAGTAAGCAGGAACGGTAATTACAGCTTCGGTGATGGTCTCACCGAGTTTCGCCTCCGCATCTGCCTTCAACTTTCCAAGAATCATGGCTGAAATTTCCTGCGGAGAGTAGGCCTTCTTCTCTCCATCGACCTCGACCTGGATGTGGGCGTCGCCATTGCCAGCTTCCACAATCTCGTAGGGGACCTTCTTGTCCGCTTCGCTGAGTTCCGAAAACTTGCGTCCAATGAGTCGCTTGGCTGAGAAAATCGTGTTGCGTGGATTGGTCACTGCTTGGCGTTTGGCAGCCTGACCAACGAGACGCTCGCCTCCCTTACCGAAAGCCACCACCGATGGGGTTGTGCGGGCGCCTTCAGAGTTTTCCAATACAACCGGCTCGCCACCTTCCATCACGGACATGCAGGAGTTGGTTGTTCCCAAATCGATTCCTAAAATCTTAGCCATTATTGTAGTCTTTCTCGTTTTTGAATTTCAGTTGGCGGGCGGTCCCGCAGTTTTCCTCTCGCCCCCTTTGCACGAACTAGACCAAGACTGTTTTTCAAAGACTTACGAAGACCACCCGGTCAAAAGCACCTCAAAATCGCCACCTTTTGTCACACCTTGACTAGCCAAGGTGGCACAGTGCGACAACGATGCACTCCCGATGCTCATTCATTGACCTGACCAACTATTCTGACCATGCTTTCGCAGTGCTCATTCGGGTCTCTTTCCTTACGCTTCTTGCCGCCCTGTCCTCTCTCAATGCCGAGGTGGAGGACGACCTGACCTTGGGCATCGAAACCGTTACCGGGCTGCGTTCGAACTACGTCTATCGTGGCTTTCAACTCGCAGAGAGCACCTTGGAAGCTCAGGTCGAAACCGAGATTGCCCTTGGTGGGGACTCCTTCCTTGGTCTCGCGGCTTGGCATGTGGCGGAATCTAGTGCTGACTTTGCGGAAACCACCTTTGGGGTCAGCCTCCGCCGTGACTTCGAAGATATCAGCCTCACGGCCTCCCTCGACTATCACTTTTTTTCCGAAAGCCTCTTTCAAGACGGAGTCGATTTGGGGGCAAAGATGCAATGGTTTCTCAATGACAATTGGGATGTCACCGCAAAAGCTCACTACGACTTTGGTGCCGAGGGCGCGTATTTCGCCCTCGAAGGTGGCTGGTCCCGCCCCTTCACAGAGGACTTATTTATCGCCGCCGAATCGGGTTTAAGTGCCGTCGGCAGCTACTACGAACGTAGTGGAATGAACGATTTCTACGGACGCCTCTCACTCACCTACAACGTCAACTCCTTCCTCTCTCTCACGCCTTTCGCTGGCTACTCTCTCGGCTTGCACGACGAGGCCGAAGACGAAGCCTTTGCGGGCGTGTGGTTCGCTGTTTCCTTTTAAAATTTCACTCGTGAAGATTGCTACTGCCCTTCCCTTTCTGCCCGATGCGCAGACCCTCGCCCACTCCTCATCCAAGGATCGCCTCTCCACCCTCAAAGAGTTTCTCAAAACCTCCAAGGCGGTTCTCGAAGACGAGCACCAAGGTGGTCAGAGCGGGCTCGACAATGCTTCCAGCCTTGCAGGACAGATTGATCACCTCATGGTCCGGCTTTTCGAGATGGCCGAATTGCAGGCGCCATCCAACAAAATCGCCCTCGTGGCCAATGGTGGTTACGGCCGTGGATATCTGAACCCCGGCTCCGACCTCGACCTCCTGTTTCTCCTTCCCAAGGCCGCTCCCAAGTTGAACAAAGAGGAGAAAGCCTTCATCGATATCATTCTCTATCCGCTCTGGGACCTTGGCTTCAAGGTGGGCCAGGCCTGCCGCTCCATCAGGGAGTGCATTTTCGAAGGACAGACCGACTCTCATACACGAACGACCTTGCTCGACTCCCGCCTACTGGTCGGTGACGAGAAGCTCTTTGAATCCTTTCAAATTCGTTTTCGCAAAGAGGTCATCGAGAAGAAACTGGACGCCTTTCTCGACGATAGACGGAAAGACCTCGCCGACCGCTATCGCTCCTACTCGGACACCGTCTTTCTGCAGGAACCTAATGTGAAGGAATCGCCGGGTGCTCTGCGCGATTACCACAATTTGCTTTGGATTTCAGATGCTCTCTTTCAGACCCGCGACTTGGATACGCTTCGGAAAAAAGGGATTCTCTCGACCAATGCAGCCAACGAATTGAGGGAAGGATTCGAATTTCTGATTCGGGTTCGCAACGACCTCCATTATCGAGAAGGGCCTCAAGCGGACGTCCTCACCCTGCGTCGTCAGGGCCCGGTGGCGAACTTTCTCGGTTACCCCAGCCGGAACTTACTCAAGCGAATCGAGGCTCTGATGAGGGACTACTACCGTCATGCCCGTCGCATCCGGCAGCACACCGAGACCATCTTTGAGATAGCCGAACTCGAAGAAAAGATTCATCCCAAAAACATTTTCGGAAAACCCACCGAAACCAAACCGGACCGCAAATTCGACCATTTCTTCGCTCAGGAAGGTCGTCTCTTTGCCAACACTCCGACCGTCTTTGCCGAAGAAGAGAACAACCTCTTAGACCTATTTCGCCTTTGTCAAAAATTCAATCTCACTCCTTCGCCCGACCTCCGGAAACTCATTAAAGCCCATCGTCACCTCATCGACCAAGCCTTCCGCAAAGCAAAGCCCAATCGTGAGACTTTTCAAAACATCCTCAGTCAAAAAGGAAAAGTAGGGGCCACTCTCCGGCTGATGCATCGCGTGGGGGTGCTGGGGCTCTATCTGCCCGAGTTTGGGAAAATGGAGTTTCTGGTGCAGCACGAGTTCTTCCATCGCTACACTGCCGACGAGCACACCCTGCGCTGCATCGACCAGATGGATGCTCTCATCGATTCCGATGCTCCTGCTTTGAGCCTTTACCGCGACCTGCTGATTAATCATCAGGATCCTTATGCGATGTATCTCGCTCTCATTATGCACGACTCGGGACGCGCGATGGGAGTTGAAGAGCACATTGATGGATCGGCGATTCTGACGGACCGGGTTTGTCGGCGCTTGTTGATTAGTGGCGAGCGCAGAAAGCTGATCATCTTTTTGGTCGATCAGCATCTTTCGCTGTTCTCTGTTGCGACGCGCAAGGACCTTTCCGACCCCGAGGTGATCGCCGAATTTGCGGCCCAGATGAAGACGAAGCACAATCTTGATTCCCTGCTCCTCTTCACCTTCGCCGACGCCAACGGAACCAATGAGGAGGCTTGGTCAAGCTGGAAGGAGACTCTCATGCTGCAGCTCTACCGCGCGACCCGGTCCTACCTCACCCAAGGTGGTGCCAAGTACGATGCCTCAGCTCGGGAGGAACTGGAAAAGCTCCGTGAGAAAGTGGCGAATAGGCTGGGCAAGCGTTATGCCCATCTCATTGAAGAGCACTTTGAGCAGATGCCCAAACGCTATTTCCGTTTCCGCACCGCGCGATCCATTCGTCATCATTTGAGGGCCATTGGGCAGTATATGGAACGGGTTAAGCGCCGCCCCGACACCGACTTCGAGTGCGCGGTACGTTGGATCGAACATCCCAAAGATGGTTACAGCGAACTCATCATCGCCGCTGAGAATAAACCGGGGCTCCTTCGCCGGATTTCGGCAGCGCTTGCCGCCCACGAGATCAGTATTCTTTCCGCCGATGTCTACACCCGGGAAGACGGCATCGCGCTTGACCTCTTTCGAGTGACCACTTCCTGCCAAGAGGCAGTTGCCGATCAGATACATCAACTGTCCTTCGTCACCACTCTCTACGAGTTATCTAGTAGTCAGGGATACGACCCTTCTAAGTATCTGGAAAAGCCAAAAAACTACCTCGATAAGGGGCCTATTACTGATTTCTCAGTGCCCACCCGCGCCTTGGTCCGGAACGACATCGACCCTATTTATACCGTGGTTGAGATTCAGGCCATTGACCGACTGGCTCTCTTGCATGATATCCTGGAGACCTTTGATCGGCTGAAGCTCTCGATTACCCATGCTCGGATTTGTACCGAAAAGGGGGTCGCTCTTGATGCCTTTTATCTTTTGGACGAAAAGAACCAGCTCTTGAGCGATGAGGCCGCCAAGAGGCTGGAGGAAGAGTTGGATCCGATTTTGTAAAGAAGCGGTCCGCTTGAAGGAGGTCGGGACCATTTGATAAATGGTCCGCGTGGGTTGGATGGCTGAGTGGGCAGTTGGGGGGGTGGTCTGCGGTGTTGGTCTTCTTTGCGCCAAGGGCCTTTCGCGGTCGTTTTATCAAAACGACCCTACCG
>CAZGXV010000002.1:0-60031 GCA_964529725.1 uncultured Roseibacillus sp. | reverse complement strand
GGTCTTCTTTGCGCCAAGGGCCTTTCGCGGTCGTTTTATCAAAACGACCCTACCGATCACAATCACTCAACGGCCTCTTCAGGGGGTCCAATCCCAGTCGGCGAGGTTGCAAACCGCTGCTGCCAGCAACTCGATTCCTCCTTGAATATCCTTCTTGTGACTCATCTCGATGACTTGATGGATATGTCGGGTAGGAATGGAAATAGCTCCTGCGATCGAGCCTCCGGGGCTCATCCGTTGCAGGCCAGCGGTGTCTGTTCCGCCGGCCGCCAGAATTTCCGGCTGCCAGGTAATACTCTCCTTATCAGCCAAAGACTTTAAATAACGCACCATGCGCCGGTCGCAGATCGTCGAGCTGTCCATAATCTTAATGCCCACTCCTTTGCCCAACTCGGTGCAGCGTTCCTGCGGCTTCGAACCTGGGACATCGTAAGCAATGGTGGTATCGAGCCCGAATCCAAAGTCCGGCTGAATCTCCAGCGCGGACGCATTGGCCCCACGAAGACCCACCTCTTCCTGCACCGTAAAGACGGCATGGAAATCATAGGTCGGGGTTTTGTCCTGCAACAGACGCAAGGCCTCAATGAGCAAAAAGACCGACACCCGGTTGTCGAGTGACTTCACATTCACGCACTCCCCCATCTCGATCAATTGGCGTTCGCGAGTGATGGAATCTCCTACTTCCACCAACTTAGCGACCTGACTTTTCGGCATTCCGGTATCGATGAAAAAGTCTTGCAGCTTCACATTCTTGTTCCGCTCCTCGGGGGTCATGATGTGGATTGGCTTCGAGCCCATCACTCCAATCACCTCTTCCTTACCATGGACAATGACCCGCTGCGCGGAAAGCGTCTTGGGGTCGAATCCTCCCAAGGGATTGAATCGGATGAAGCCCTTGTCATCAATATGGGTCACGATGAACCCGATCTCATCCATGTGCGCGGCCGCCATCGATTTTTTCTCCGAGGAAGCCCCTTTTTTCAAAGCTACCACGTTCCCCATCGCGTCCACCCGCACCTCGTCTGCGAGTCCCTCGATTTCCTTCAAAACCAAATCCCGAATCGGTTTTTCAAATCCAGGAGCTCCGGGAGCCTCACAAATCCTTGCTAGTAAATCAACATCGATGGCCATGGCGAGGAAGCTAGCAGCAGACCCCGCAGACTCAAGGGTACAAAGCATCGAATCGAGAGTCCAAATCCGTGTTTGCCCCCTATTCACGTGCCACCTATGCTGCCGACATGTTGTCTGCTGATGCTCCCGAGTCCCCAGACTCGAAAACTTCAACTACCCGGGTCACCTCCGAACCCTATGGTCACCTACAGGATGGTCGAGAGGCGCAACTTTTCATCCTAACAAACCGCAACGGAATGGTGGCTAAGGTCACGAATTATGGTGCTATTTTAGCAGGACTTTTAGTTCCTGATCGTGATGGCCTCGCACGCGACCTGACCCATGGCTTCGATACTTTGGAAGGTTGGCAAAATAATGTCCCTTACTTCGGAGCTACAGTTGGGCGCTTTGGCAACCGAATTGCCAAAGGTCAATTCACTTTGGAAGGGAAGGAATACTCTCTTGCTCTCAACAACGAGCCCGCAGGCATCCCCTGTCATCTGCATGGAGGGATGGAAGGCTTCAACGTCAAACTCTGGGATAGCGAAATCGTGGCAGACGGGGTCAAGTTCAGCTATCTTTCTCCCGATGGCGACGAAGGTTATCCGGGCGAACTGACTGTTTCGATCACTTACCGTCTCAACAATGACAACGAGCTGACTTGGGATGCGACCGCGACCACCACCCGGGCGACCCCAGTCAACATTATCCATCATAGCTATTGGAACCTTTCCGGCGATCCTACGAGACCGATCGAAGACCATCTCTTGACCCTCAATGCTGAGCGCTATCTGCCAACGACGCCGGGGATGATTCCCACTGGCGAGCTCAAACCTGTCGCAGGAACGCCAATGGACTTTCGCGAAGCCACTGCAATCGGTGCGCGCCAGAACGAGGAGTATGAAGCCCTCAAGCTAGGCAACGGCTACGACCACTGTTGGGTGCTGAATGGAAGCGGGATGCGCTCGGCAGCCAAAGTCACCGACCCCAGCTCCGGGCGCACCATGGAACTCTTCACTAACAGCCCGGCCATCCAGTTCTATGCCGCCAACTACTTGGACAAATCTCTGTCAGGTAAAAACGGCATCTCCTATGATCGTCGTAGCGCTCTTTGCCTCGAAACCGAAAACTTCCCCGATTCTCCCAATCAACCCGCCTTCCCGAGCTGCATTCTTCACCCCGGCGAAAGCTACCGCCACACCATGGTGCATAAGTTCACTTGGTAAACTCCAATGCCGCTCAATCCCGACGAACTTCTAGGCCGATTTCGAGCTTTGGCCGACCAGCATGGCTTCGAGCATCAGGCTGTGGCCGCCCAGATTCCTGCTTTCTCGCGTATCAGCTCTGGGCCGCTCATTCAACTTTCGGCAGGAATCCATGGAGATGAGCCCGCCAGCCCGCTTGCCGCCCTCACCTTTTTGGAAAAAAATCCCCCCTCGCAATTCAGCTGGCTACTCACCCCGCTACTCAACCCCACAGGTCTGGCCCTCGGCACGCGCGAAAATGAGCATGGCATCGACCTCAACCGCGACTACCACCGACCGGAGTCCGCCGAAATCAAGGCTCATCTCGCTTGGTTGGACCAGCAACCCACCCCCGACCTCTTCATTTCCCTGCATGAGGATTACGATGCGACAGGATTCTATTTCTACGAAATCCAGATTGCAGGCCGTCCCTCCATTCGTCAGGCGGTTTTCGATCGCGTCCTCCCCTTGCTACCGCTTGAGCCTGGGCCGCTCATCGATGGGCGTGAAAGCAACGGAGCGGGCTGGTTTTTTAAGGAAGAATTGCCTAACCGAGAAGAATTCGTCGCCGAAGAAGGCGGTTACCCAGAGGCTCTCTATCTCTCGCAAAAAGGCTGCCCTCTCTCTCTCACTTTCGAAACACCCACCCACGCAGCCCCCTTGCAAACACGAATTGACGCCCATCTGGCAGCTATCTGGGCTGCTCTTGACGAATTTCGCACATTCTAGTCTGGATTCTCGTCGCTGGATTCTGGACTCTTCTCCCAACCACTGCTAAGGGTGCCCCGCGCACCGCACCTTTAACCGAACTACATACACCACCCACTTATGGCTTCAGAACTCGAAATGCCCAAGCTCTCCGACACCATGGAAGAGGGCACCATCCTCCGCTGGCTCAAGAACGAAGGCGACACCGTAGAGATTGGCGACGAAATCGCGGAGATCGAAACCGACAAAGCCACGATGGCAATGGAGGTGTTCGATGAGGGCGTTTTGACCAAGATCATCATCGGCGAAGGCGAAAAAGCAGCGGTCGGAACCGTGATTGGCATTTTGGGTGACGAAGGCGATGACGGCTCCAGTAGCAGCCCCGCTGAGAAACCAGCTCCGGCGCCTGCCAAAGAAGAAAAAGCAGAGACCGCGCCTGCCGCGACTCCAGCACCTGCCGCTAGCTCTTCATCATCCCCTGCGGCAACTGCCAACGATGGCTCCCGCCTCCGTGTCTCTCCCCTCGCTCGCAAAGTGGCCGAGGGATCTGGCGTCGACCTCGCCACCGTGACTGGCACCGGCCCCGGAGGACGTATTACTAAGAAAGATGTCGAAGGCGCCGGATCTGGCTCCAGTGCCGCTGCAGCCAAATCTTCTTCCGCACCCGCCGCGAAGGCAGCTCCGGCTCCCACTCCGCAAGCTATCAATCCCGTGGCTTCCGGCGAGGACCAGCGCATTGAGCTTTCTAATCTCCGTAAAATCATTGCCGAGCGTCTTCTGACCTCCAAAGTCACTATCCCCCACTTCTACCTGCACGTCGAAGTGGATGCCGCACCACTCATGACCTTGCGCAAGCAAATCAATGAGCAGGCCGAGCAGACGACTGGCAACAAGTATTCCATCAACGACTTCATCGTGAAGGCTCTCGTCAATGCCAGCGTGGCCGTTCCCCAAGTGAACGCGTCCTATGCCGGCGACCACATCATCCAGTATGCCTCCGTTGGCATCTCAGTGGCGGTGGCAGTCGATGACGGCTTGGTCACCCCTGTCGTCAAGAATGCGGAAACGAAGTCACTTCTCCAGATTTCTCGCGAGATTAAAGATTTGGCAGCCCGGTCTCGCGAGATGAAGCTTCGCCCCGACGAGTTTGATGGCGGCACTGTCACGATTTCGAACCTCGGATCTTACGGCATCGATTCCTTTGATGCGATCGTCAATCCTCCCCAGGCAGCCATTCTGTCGGTTGGAAACATCGTGAAAAAACCCGTCGTGGTTGGTGACGAGATCAAGCCCGGTCTTCGCCTGAACTTGGGACTGTCCTGCGACCACCGGGTCGTCGATGGCGCGGTGGGAGCCCAATTCCTCGGTGAAATCAAAAAGCTCATCGAGAACCCAGCTTTGATGTTGGTCTAGGGCCAGCCCGGAAGGAAATCGAAAACAGGAGCTGTCGCATCTTGCGGCAGCGTTCCTAGAAGGCTCAAAAACTCCTCGACTGTTGATGGACTCAGTGCAAGTTAAGGCCATGATGCCACTTTGTCCCTGCGCACTTCTTGCCAGCCTTGCTCTTGCTCCTTTTGCCCAAGCCCAACTGGCCCCTCCGCCGTTTCTGCTAGGTGGAGAGTATCAGCTTTCTTCCGACCTCGACGAGGGTGGTGATTTTTCTAAATCGTTGGTGCGGGCCCGGGCCAGTGCTCCTCTCTACTTGGGCGAGGACACCATCATCGGACTGAGTGCTAGCTATCAGTTCGAGTCCTATCAATTTGGCGGCACTGGCGGCGTCGATCCATGGGGCGAAATCCACCGCTCCCGCATCGCTCTTGTCGCCAAGCAGGACCTCGCCAATGGTTGGTCTTGGCTCGCGCTTCCCTTCATCTCCTCAAACGCCGAAAGCGGGGCCGACTGGGGAGAATCCCTCTCCTTTGGTGGCATTGGTGCCGCCTGGTATCGTTGGAGCGACACCTTCTCGATTGGTTTGGGGGCTGGCTTCAGCACTCGGTTGGAGGAGGATACGGCTGTCTTTCCCCTTCTCGTCATCGACTGGCAATTCGCCGAAAACTGGAGCCTGACTACCATCCCACCGGAAGGTCTTCCGGTTGGTCCCGGAGTGAGCCTTCGCTGGGAAATCCGCGACGACTTTAGCCTCGCTCTGGTCTATCAATACCTAAACGAGCAGCAACGCTTGGATGAAGATTCAGCCACCCCCGATGGCATTGGAGAACTTCGGCAAAGTCGGGTCGCACTTGCAGCCACTTACCGCTTGAATCAAAACTTTAACGTCACTGCCCACGCAGGGCTCACCTTCGGTGGCGAACTCGAGCTGCAGGACTCCTCCGGCGACACCTTGAATGAGAGCGACTTCGACTCCAGCCTCATTTTGGGTCTTGAGGGCTCCCTCCGTTTTTAACTTTCCAAGCGCACCTGGAAAATCGAGGCCTGGGGGGTGAATAAAGTCTCCTCCAAACCCGTTCCAGCTTTCGTGCGCGCCCTCTCCGCTTTCGCCCTTCTTAGCTTGGCACTTGTTTTGGCAAGCTGCTCGACCTCCCGGCTCACCGAGGCCGACCGTGTCTTGGAGCCAGGGGACCACACCATCCGTTCGATAATCGACAGCGACATCCTCGTGCCCTCCGGGAGCCGCCTGCAAACGGATTACCTGGCGGGCAACCGCATCTTCGTGCAATCTGGCGGCACTCTTTCCGGCCTCGGCAAAGGGGGGCGGAATTCCACTATCTTCGCAGAAGAAGGCGCTCTGGTCCCCAGTCTTTCGCAGAAGGGATTGGTCCGCGTAGTTCGGATCGATGATGCCGAAGACGCCTTCAATAACCGCTTCCGGAATCTCCTCCCGGTCGATGCACGGACTGGGACTGGAAACCCGTCCTACATTGGCGGAGCGGTCTCCACTGGCGCCTTCTACGGTGGTTCTCGCTACTACCGCCATCGTAGTTATTATCGCGGCAACCGCTCCTACTCCCGGCCTTCGCGCTCAATTTCCGTCAAACCGGACTCCTATCGTTCTCGTAACTAACAAGCTCCCACCTACGTCACTTATGAAAAACATCATCCTGGCCTCCCTAACCACTGTCGTTTTACTCGCCAACTCGGCCCACGCCCAATTCTCTAACACCTCCGGCGGCATCATGCTAGGTGGCGGTTACCTTGATAATCCCGGCCAAGGTTACGGGTTTGCTCAAATTCGAGGCACCTTTTACGAAGACGACAGCTTTGCCCACACCGCCTTCCTCGACATTCTGATCCACACGGACGACGCCACCCTTTTCTTTGGAACACCCGGCGGAGTGGTGGCCGAAGATGGGGATATTACGTTCGTGAACATCACTGCCAACTACGAGCTCGAGGCCAAACTCTTTGGCCCCCTCTCGCTCTATGCCGGTGCAGGATTGGGTGTCGAGATTGTCTCCATTGATGACCGCTTCGACTTTGAGCTCGATTCCGATACCAACTTTGTGGCGCAGGCTTTCGTGGGTCTGCGAGCGGACTTCGGCAACGGCTTTCTCATACAAGCAGGAGCCCGCTACATCATGCGCGATGACTTCGAGATCCTTGGCGACCAATTCATTACCGAAGATACTTGGGCTTACGAAATCGGAGCTGGCTTTCAGTTTTAAGTTTTGCAAAATATCCGCCAATTAACGGCTTTCTGAATGATTGGGCCGTTTTCCTTCGTTACCCCTACTGACATGAAACTCAAGCATCTCCTCACCGGCTGCCTTTTGGCAACACTGGCGTGGGCACCCGCCCGCACCTGGACTAGTGCCGACGGCGAAAAAACCTTTGAGGGCGACCTCAAGGAGTTCGACAACATCACTGGTAAAGTCACCGTTCTCGTGGACGGCCGCAATCTGGTCTTTGACCAAGGCAAACTCTCGGAAGAAGACCGCACCTTCCTCTCGGAGTGGAAAGCAGAGGCTGACCAGCCCGACGCCGAGGAGGCTCTAGGCGAGCAGAAAATCGGCTCCAAACTCACGAACCGAGTATTGGTCCGCTTGGACGGCAAGAAATTCAAAAAGGCTTCCCTCGAAAAGACCCCTGAATATTACCTCCTCTATTTTTCAGCCTCGTGGTGACCACCTTGCCGGAAATCTGCTCCACAGTTGGTGGAGAAGTATAACGACAAAATCAAAGACCTCGGGAAGGTCGCATTCATTCACATTTCTCTCGATAACGACGAGGACGCTGCCGAAGAATGGGCTGCCAAGGAAGGATTCCCTTGGCTCACCGTCCCCAATGATAAAATGGAGCGTAGTGGGCTCGATGCCTACAAGACGACGAACGGTGTGCCTGAGTATCACCTCATCGACGGCGAAGGAAACACCATCGTGGAAGGAAGCCCTGGCCCGACCGCCAGCTTCGCTAAAATCGCGGAAATTGCTGCAGAAGAAGAAGAGTAAACCTTCCGTTTTCTCACCCTTGATTCTTTCTAGCGGGCTTCCTTTTCGGGAGCCCGTTTTGGGTCACTGATACTCGTTCTCGAAAAACAAAGACCTTTTGAAATAGTTCTTCCCCTCCACCCGTTCCCTGTTTGAATCTTTATCACATGAAAGCACTCGTACTTGTCACCCTCGCGTTGACCCTTCCCCTGTCCGCCGCTGAAAAGCTGAAAGCGCTCATCGTCGATGGCCAAAACAATCATGCCGTGTGGCCGAAATCCACTATCATGATGAAGCAATATCTCGAGGAAACCGGGCTCTTCGAAGTGGATATCGAGCGCACCAAGTTCATTTGGAAATACGAGCGCGAGGAGAGCTGGCTCAAGTATGCCGGAGACGGAAACTGGGAAGGCCTCAAAGAACCGAAGCCGGACCCGAGCTTCAATCCCGACTTCAGCCAATACGATGTCGTCATCAGCAACTTTGGCTGGAAGGCCGCTGGCTGGCCGGAGGAAACCAAGCGTAATTTCGAAAAGTACATGAGCGAAGGCGGTGGTCTGACCATCGTGCATGCCGCCAACAACAGCTGGCCCGAGTGGCCGGAATTCAACCGCATGATTGGTCTGGGCGGTTGGGGTGGACGCACCGAGAAAGACGGCCCCTACGTCTATTACGATGCCGATGGCAATATCGTCCGCGACGACAGCCCCGGTAAATGCGCAGCCCATGGCCCCCAGAATGAGTTCGTCATCACTATGCGGGTCAAGGACCACCCCATCACCAAAGGCCTCCCTGACTTCTGGCTGCACAACAAAGACGAGTGCTACTCCATGCTGCGCGGTCCTGCCCAGAACATGACCATTCTCGCCACTGCCGCCGATACCAAGAAGCTCCAAGAAGCGGGTCGCAACGAGCCCATGCTGATGACCATTGACTACGACGAAGGCCGCGTCTTCCACACCACCCTCGGGCATGATACCGAAGCCTTCGAAGGAGTCGGCTTCATCGTCACCTTCTTACGAGGAACCGAGTGGGCCGCGACTGGCAATGTCACTCAAGAAATCCCCGAAGATTTTCCCGCCAAGGATGAGGCGAAAGGCCGCACCTTTGAATACACCGGAAAAGAGTAAGAAGCACGAGCGACGGTTGCGGCCGGTGCGACGGTGCCGAAAGGCGAAGGAAAGCTCAATGGGATCGCTCTGACGCTCAAAGAGAGGTTTTTGACACCAATTGACTGCATTGCGGAAATCGAACCGAATCAGAGTTCGAATGCGACTTCTCGAGCTATCTCTCCCGCTTTTTTAGGAATCCCTAGCTCGCCGAGTTTTGGTCACTGACGGTTAAACTAAGTTGAGCTAATTTTATCAAATGAATCGCGACTCTATTGAAAAACTTCTCGAACAGGTCGCTGGAGGCAAAGTGGATACCGCTGCCGCACTTGAGAAACTGGCTCACCTCCCCTTTCAAGAACTTGCCCATTCCACGCTCGACCTCCATCGCGAACTTCGCCAAGGCACTCCTGAAGTCATCTTTGGTCAGAACAAGTCAATAGACCAAATTGATGACAATCTCACCCGCGTGCACGCCACCCATGGCAGGGCTCTCGCTACCCGCGTCAGTCGCGGCAAGGCCCGCCGCATTCTACGCGACCATCCTCGCGAAGGCTTGGCTTATCATGAGACAGCTCGGTGCCTGACTCTTGGCCTGCCAAAGGCCCGCCACGAAACTGATGGGCCCTACGTTGCTATCGTCACTGCAGGCACCTCCGACTTAGCAATCTCTGATGAGGCCGCTTTGACCTTAAGGTTTTTAGGTCATTCCTTTGTTCAAATCACGGATATCGGAGTGGCTGGGATTCACCGCATCCTCCCCCACCTCGATTGCTTGCGCAAAGCAACTGCGGTCATCGCTATCGCGGGTATGGAAGGGGCCCTCCCCAGTGTTCTAGGTGGCTTTCTCTCTTCTCCCATCGTGGCGGTTCCCACCTCCACTGGCTATGGGACCGCAAAGAAGGGAGAGACCGCCCTCCATGCCATGCTCACTTCCTGTGCCTCTGGCATTGCTGTCGTCAATATTGACAACGGTTTCGGTGCCGCTCTCTTTGCCCACACTCTCTTGCAACAAGTGGACAGGCATTGAGGCTATTGATGGCTACCGGAAGGAAAATGAGTTCCCTCGATTGGAGGTGGCCAACCTTTTTCCGACGGAATTGGATCCCGCATCTTCTGAGGACCAAACCTCCGGCTGAGACGCTTTTCCTTAAGTAATCATGACTTCTTAAGGTCTCGAATGACCCCGTAAATGGAGGATACTGCTTTTGTTCCAACCTCAATCCCAGTTTACGGCCTATCGCTTAACGACCCTATCTGACCCCTTTTCATGCCTCTCGAGAATACTCTCCCGGCTCTTGAACCGCTCGAACAACTCTCGAGCGACTTTTTCGCGTCTCCACATAATAGCCCTCTCGAGCCCAAGGCTCCCGAGGAGTGGGATGGTAGCATCCTTTCCGCGATCTCCGAAGTGACCACCCGTTACCGACCACTTTCGAAGATTGGTTCAGGCGCCTCGGCTGATGTTTTTCGCGCTCTTGATACCCGCTTCAACCGTCATGTGGCTCTGAAACGATTCAATCAAGAAACGATCGAGTCCAGCCCTGCCGAGTCTGATTACCTCTCTGAGGTGGCCGCCATCGCCAAGATTTGCCACCCCAATGTCGTCCGTGCTTATGATGTCGATGACGACGAAGACGGCCCTTTTCTCGTCTTCGAACTCATTGAAGGCACGGATCTGGAAGCAAAACTCAAAGAGCGTCCCCTCAATGCCGACGAAGTACGTCACTTTCTGGTGCAAGCTCTCGAGGCACTCGTCGCGGTGCATCAGGCTGGCATCAGTCACCTCGATCTCAAGCCCGCTAACTTTATGGCCACCTCTTCGGCGAACGGGATTCCTCATTACACACTCATCGACTTCGGTCGGGCCTGCGATCCCAAGCGGGAACAGGAGCGTCGCGAGAACAAGGCTAAGAACAGTCTCCGCGGCTCCATCCACTACATGGCCCCCGAGCAGTTCACCAACGGGGTCCTCGATGCGCGCACCGACCTCTACGCACTCGGTGCCATGGCCTATGAATTCCTAACAGGCGAGAAGCCCTTCGATGGAGACAATACGATCCAAGTGATGTCTGCCCACCTGACCAGCCGCGTCAAACCCATTGGGGACCTTCTTCCCGATCTGCCCCCGGGGATGGCTCCTTGGATCATGGCCCTCATCGCCAACAATCCCGAAGCTCGTCCCCAAAGCTCCTCGGAGGCCCTGCGCGCCTTCCTCAGCCTCTCCACCCTCCAGTTCAGCTCCATCGAAGTCACCGAACCCTTCCCCGTGCTTGGGAAAACGGCTTAGTGAGTTCCAACTGACTCTCGCTCATCTTATCGGGAGCACCAGCAATACTAGCTCTCCGTAACTTCAATTATTCGAAGAAGAAGAGAAATGTCCTTTCGCGGTCCGTGCAATTCTCTTAATTAGAGGGCATGAAGACAGCCTACTTTGACCTCGTCTCCGGTGCTTCCGGGGACATGATTCTAGGGGCGTTGGTGGATGCCGGTTTACCGGCCGATGAGTTGGCAACAGAGCTTGCCAAGCTTCATCTTGATGACTTTCAACTGCGCACCCGAAAGGTACTCAAGAACTGCTTTTCAGCGACCAAGGTGGATGTCGAAGTTCACGATCATGCTCCTGAACGTCACCTTGCCGACCTCCAGAAAGTGGTGAACGATTCTCATCTTTCCGACGCGGTTAAGAAGAAGGCTAACCGCATCTTCCATCGTATCTGCGAGGCGGAGGCTGCCATCCACGACTCCGATATCGACAAAGTTCATCTCCACGAGGTGGGAGGAGTAGACGCTATTGTCGATGTCTGCGGGGCCTTGGTAGGGTTGGAGGCTCTTGGAATCGAGCGCGTGATTGTTTCTCCTTTTCCCTTGGGACGAGGATTCGTCTTCGGGGCACACGGAGAAATTCCGCTTCCGGCTCCCGCCGCCCTCTCCCTCCTGAAGGGCTGTCCCGTCATCGGCAGTGCTATCGAGAAGGAGCTCGTGACTCCTACTGGGGCTGCTATTCTTTCCGAGATTGCCGATGGTTATGGCCCGATCCCACCTTTGACCCTCGACCAGATTGGCTACGGGGCCGGCACTGCTGACTTCAAGTATCCCAATGTCTTGCGCCTCATCATTGGAGACTCCGAACAAATCGGTGGACTTATTACCGAAACTCTGGTGCAGCTAGAGAGCAATCTCGATGATGAGTCCCCAGAAGTGATCGGACATGTCTCTCGTCTCCTGATGGACCAAGGGGCTCTCGACGTCGCGGTGCTGCCCGCACAGATGAAAAAAGACCGACCCGGAGCTCTCATACAGGTGCTAGCCAAGCCGTCGCATGCCGATGGCCTGCAAGCGACTCTACTCGCGGAAACTTCCACGCTCGGAGTACGACGCAGCGAGGTGCGGCGCGATTCTCTTCCCCGTCGCATTGAGACTATCGAGACCCAGCACGGGGCCATTCGGGTCAAGATTGCAGAAATTCCGGACCAGCTCGCCAAGATCATCCCCGAGTATGAAGACTGCCGGGCGGCTGCTGAAAAATCAGGAATTCCTCTGAGGGAAATTTTTGCTACCGTGGAGCACGAGGCCGCACACGCGCTTCAGCTCCCACACAATCACCCTTCATCCTCCACTTAAGTTAGTTATATTAGGAATCATCGTAGGCACCTTCGTCCTCTGCATCGCGATGTATTTTATCGGACGCCATGAGGCGGAAAACGACCTCAAAATCAACCTTGTGATTTCGGTTGCGGTCGGCCTTGCCACGGTCCTTTTCTCGATGCTTTTAGGTATCTTCGCCCTCCCCATCGGCTTTGCGCTCTGCATGTGCGCGGTCAACAAATTCTGCTATCTTGGTTGGGGGAAAGCAGCTCTCGTCTCCGCCTGCTTCTTTGGTGCTCAGATTATCATTGGGCTCATCTTCTGATAGCCTCCTCCTTGCCGAAGATTCTGAGCATTTTTCTCTATTGGTTGGATTTTCAATCAATTGGAGCGAAGGTTGGTCGGGCCAAAGCCCAGAACTTCAATCAACCTTATGAGCAAAATCGTTCCAACCATCAGTTCCGCCACTGCGGGCCCTCTCGGCGTGCAACACCTACCCCGTCTTTGGCAAAAGGCTTCCCTTGGCGCTGCGGGGAAACTTCATGACGATTACCCGGCCGCTGGCGCGGGCTATGACCAGATGACTCTCGACGCCCTCAAGATCGACCGCCATGCCTTCCTCGATTTCATTGCCGCTGAGAAGCCCTCCTACGTGCAATGCGAAGAATGGGTGAAGGCCAATGGCACCCTTGATGCCGATGCCATCGCGGCCCACAACGCGGGGGTGGACGGTTACATCCACAACGATGCTACCCGAGCCAGCATCTTGGCAGAGGCTGGCCGCGAGGACGACGGCACCATCAAAGACGCCGTTAATCTGAACAACCTCGACGATTGGGCGCTCTTCCATAAAAGCGAAATCGCGTAGCTCACACTCCTCGCTCGACTCCTTTTTTGAGACCGGAGAGGATAACTGCTTCTCCGGTTTTTTTGTAGTCTAGCTTGGCCTCATTTCAACGCGAGAGCCGTATTTGGGCTGAACCATTCTGCCCTTCCCATTTTGCCCGTTCTCCTCTCAACTGAGGGCAGTTCTCCGTGCGTATTCTGCCTTTCCTTATTCTTCTTCTGCTTGGTCTTGTTGCGGGGGCTTTTCTTGCGCCCCTTGAGGAAGAGTCGGTGCGCAACTACTTGATTGGTTTTCCCAATGCCGATGAAAAGCTACATGGTCTGCGACCTTGGGCCGTGAGAGCCCTTTGCTTGGTCCCCGCTCTCGGGGCGCTCTGGTATGCCTTTGCCTCTATCCTCGACCGCTACCTTTTCCGCAAGACTCTCGCCGCCTTTCTCATCACCACCTTCGGCTTTTTGCTCCTCTTCGTTCTGATGGATTTTCAAGATTCCATGGACGACCTGACGAGCGCGAAGGACCCCGCGAAATTTCTGCCCACCTACTATGCGGTCCTTCTTTCTAAGACCGTGGTTCTGCTGCTGCCCTTCACCATCCTGCTCGGTCTTCTCTACTCGTTGGGACAGCTTTCTGCCTCGCGCGAAATCATTGCCTTCACTCAAACCGGACGCGGTATCTTCCGGCTCCTCTGTCCTTTGGTTGTTCTGGGCTGTCTCTTGTCCCTCTTTTCCTTTTTTCTCAACTTCCATCTCGCACCCTGGGCCGACGGCTACCGCGAAGCTCTTCTGCGGTCAGCCAGCAAAGGTGAAACGTCGCAAGCCTCCAACGTCATTCACCATACCGCCTCCGAGAAACGACTTTGGCACATTGGCGGGTTCCCCTATGATCTCAGCGGAAAAAGCCCTCTCGTCGACGTCCAGATCAGCACTCGCAATCCCGATGGTTCTTTGCGCGAGCGTCTCAAATCCCCACGGGTGAGCTGGGATCGGGAGACAGGCGATTGGAGTTTTTGGGAACCCACCCTCCTCGACGTGCAGGGCGAGCCCACGCCCGAGTACAACCTCGATCTCCCCAATCCGCTCGTCTATTCCGGCTGGCCAGAAACTCCCTCTCAACTTATCCAAGAAGGCCTCGACGCTCGCTACTTGGGCATTCCGGGGATACAGGACTGGCTAAAATACAATCCTGATCGCACTACCTTTATGGCCCGCGCCTTCGAGACTCAGCTCCATTACCGCTGGGCGCAACCTTGGCTTTGCTTGGTCACGGTCCTTCTCGCTGCGCCTCTTGGAATCAGTTTCGCCCGTCGAGGTCGGGGCGGCACAGTGGCAGTCGCAGTCATTCTCTCCGCGTTGATGCTCTTTTGCGCAGAAGTCTTTCTCGCCTTCGGTGACTCGGGACAAATCCCAGCTATTCCCGCCGCTTGGGCAACCAACAGCATCTTCCTCTTCGTTGCTCTGATTCTCATCCAGCGACGCCTCAAAGGCCGCCCCATCTTCCAAAGTCTCCGTCGTCTCTTCGGAAACTGACGCAAAGGAAAAGACTCTTGGATTGCAGGCCCAAGAAGGAGTATCACACTTGCCACCTCGCTCACCCATGGTCGAAAACTACTCCATCAAATCACGCTCGCATGTCTGTCACGTCACGGGCGAGCCCTTCCAAGAAGAGCAGGCATTCATCGCGGCCATTTTCCCTGATCCCGAATCCTCGGGATACTTGCGACAGGATTTCTCCCTCGAGGCTTGGAAAGATCGTGAGGGCGACGCCGAGCCTTTCTCGTTTTGGCGCTCCCATTACAAGCCCCCAGTCCGCGAAGAAGAGACCCAGGTCACGCCCCACGACCCAGAATCGCTTTTTGCTAAATTGGTCGAAGACGACGAGGAGCATACCGAGAACGCACGCTTTATTCTGGCCGCGATGCTGGAACGCAAGAAGGTCATTCGCGAGACCGATACACAGCAACTTCCCACTGGACTGTTGCGCATTTATGAGCACCGAAAGACCGGTGACGTCTTCATCATCAAGGATCCTCAAATTGCTCTTGCCGACGTCGAAAGCATTCAGGAAGAAGTGCAACAACTTCTCGACCCCGAGAAGTATGCCGCCGACCAAAAGGCCTCCGAAGAAGAGACTTCTTCCGAAAATTCAGAAAACGAAACTGTGTCAGCCGACGACGAAGAAACGAGCGTTTCTGCTGATGCCGGCCAAGCGGTCGAGGACGATACCGAAGAAAAGAAACGAGAGAACCTTCCAGCGTCAGAGGACGAAGAGAAGTAGGGGCTAGCTAGCGCTTAGCGGGGATAAGCGGGGCTGCCTGCAGAGAAGTTTTTCCTCACGCGAGGAAAAATTTTGATTTACGGGGAATAGCCCCCCGGTCTCCGGCGTCTTCCTTTCAACATGATGCGTTTTCTTCTCCGACTCGGTTTTCTCATTTCTCTTTTCGCAATCACTTCCTGTGGTTCCCGGCAACTGAGTATCGTGGACAAGGTCAGCCTCAATTCCGCAGCGATGACCTTCACCCATCAGGGCGCGGCTTTGGCGGAATGCGGTCTTGTCAGTCAAATTGAGAGAGGACGTTCCTCAGCGACGAATGCGGGAGGATCCGGGTGTGCTGCCTGTGCCCAATAATCATCCTTTATTGAACGAAAAACCATGAAAGGCACTCTTCTTCCCACCTCCTTGCTCTCGGTTCTCGTTATGTTGCCAGCATCAGGAGGCAGTCTTGATTCCGATACCTTGGAGGCAGTCGAGGCCTTTGCCGAGGAGGAGGCTCCTCGCTTTCTCGAACTCAGTTCACAGCGAATCGACTTCGAAGCCGACGCTCTCATCAGTGACGACATCCGAGTTCAGCGTTACTCGGCAGCTTATGAGGCCGAAGCGGGAGATCTCACCTTTGGCGCCAGCTTTGGCTACCTCACTCACTTCATCGATTACAACCCGAACGGGACCACAAATCCTCTCACCCGCACGGAAGAGACCTTTCAAGGGTCGCTCTCGCTTGGCTATGCTTGGAACGATTCGTTAACTTCCAGTATTTCGCTCAGTGGCTACGAGGGCTTTACCGATTATCGGTCGCTCTGGATTTCGGAATTCTTCCGACAGTCCTTCGAATTATTTCCTCAATACGAGGAAGCCGATCCGTATGGCTTCGCAATCAGCTTCGGGAACAGCTGGGAATTCGCCAACGGGGTTGATCGCATCTCGCTGGACCTCGGTTATTCACGCGACCGCATTGCACCGGGCTGGGAAATTGGCGGTCTACGCTTCAATGAGGCCGAATCCACGGACGATATTTTAGAAACTTTCTCTGGATCACTGACCGTCGAAAATTACGTAACCTCGACCATCAAGACCCAGCAGACGGTCCGACTTTCGCAAGTCACCGACCGTGAGCTTCGCACCCAACTGCGCACAAATTGGGCGTGGGCCCCCTTGGACAGCTGGACTCTCCGGGCTGAACTGGGAGCTACCTTCGAGCCTACCGACTTTGAGAGCTACTTCGGCGGTCTCAATCTCGTTTATCAAATCACACCCCAGCTCAGCTTCGACCTCGGTTATCGCCTTTATACCGACTCGGGAGAAATCACGACTTCCAACTTCAATACCGCTGCTCCGGCTCTTGATAGTAACGAAATTTCCGCCTCACTGCTCTGGACCAATGGCACCCATTCACTTCGTGGCACGGTTGGTTTCTATCAAACAGACTTCGAACCTTCGGGCGTCGAGAACATCGAATTCGCAAACCTCTATCGCGACCGCGACTTCTTTGCCCTTCGAGGTGCCTACAGCTTGACCTTCTAATCAACCTCCCCGTTATGAAAACCAAACTCTTCCTTGCATCGGCGGCATTCTTCGCGGCCAGCCTTTTATCCCACGGACAAAGCTCTGGACCTAATACTCCTGCCATCGGTTCGACTGTGCCTGACGGGCTCACTTTCTCGCTCGCTAGAAGCACTTCAGCTCAACTAGCAGGAGGCAATTCGCTCGGGCCGGTGGACCTCACGAGCTACAACGACTTTTCCGATCAAGTGCTCGTGGCTGTCTATCACGCCTCTTGGTGACCAATGTGTCGCGCAGCCGTCTCGCAGTTTGCGAGCGATATCAATGTTGTTTTTGACAATCCCGAACGAGGAGAACTCCGCAACAAGAACGATCAAGGGGTTACCTACACCTCCATCCTTCTCAACAATGCGGTTCAGACCTTCAATGACGGAGCTTTAATCAGTAACTCCCGTAACAATAACCTCGGCGGGCCCTACCAGCAAGTTGGGTTCGATGCCAATACCGACCGGATAGGACGGGAGCTTTTTAGCTTCAATTTTTTCCGCCTTGGCACCCAAAGTACGGATCCGTTCCCGAATACGAGCGACCAACGTCGGATCATGATTATCAATGGCTCCACCCGAGAGATTCTCTTTAGCTTCACCCCGACAGGAAGTAGTGGCGAAGTGCGAGCTGCAGTCACAGCGCAACGGCAAACCATGCTGGATGCCATCAACAGTGTGGGAGTGGTCTCCGAGGCCATCGATTTTAACATTACAAATATCGAAGCCAACCCTGGCTCTTTTCGCATCGACTTCGAGAGTGCGCAAGGCCTCACCGAATTTGCGGTTATGGCTTCGGCCGACTTACAAGAGTTCGACCTCAACCTGACCGAAAACTCAACGATTACCGAATCTGAGCCCGGTCAGTATCAGGTCGATATCGACACCTCGGAGTTCGATGAGAAACTGTTTATCCAAATCGAACATCCCGAGTAGAAGCTTCTCCACTTGCTCCTTTGCTTGAGAATGCTATTGGTTCTCCTGTGAAATTTGCTGCTCCCTTTCTCGCCTTCGCACTCTCCTTGAGTGGACAAGACCTCTCCACCTTCGAGTCCTCTGACCTCGAAAAGATGAAGGTTGAGAAACTTTATGAGACGCTCTGTGCCTCTTGCCATGGCGAGGACCTCTCCGGTGGTTTGGGCCCTTCTTTTCTGGATGACGAGTGGAAACACGGTTCCACCACCGCAGCGATCACCAAGAACATTGCGAAAGGAAATCCCGACTTTGGCATGGTGGCCTTCGAGAAAGTCCTCTCCGAAGAAAAGATTCGCAGCCTCGTCATTTTTCTTCAGGAAAACAACGCTCGCGCCCTCGCGGAAGGTGTCGCGATGCCTCAACCCGAACTGGGTAAGGTCGCTCAAACTCAACATCACGACTACAAAATCGAAATGGTCATCGGCGAGGAGGCCAAACTGGAGATTCCTTGGGCCATCGCCTTTTTACCTGATGGCTCCAAGTTGATCACCGAGCGCCCGGGACCAGTCCGTCTCATGTCCCCCGATGGCAAGCTCTCGACAATCGAGGGCCTCCCCGAGGTCACTCATCACGGCCAAGGTGGCATGATGGAAGTGGCACCCCATCCCAACTACGAGGAAAACGGTTGGATCTACCTCGGCTATGCTGATGGCTTCAAAAAGGGCAAGAAGCCTCATGCCATGACCCGTTATGTGCGTGGACGAATCAAGGAGAACAAGTGGGTGGATGAAGAAGTGATTTGGGAGGCTGACAAAAAATTCTACGTTCCATCCGGAGCTCATTTTGGTACTCGTATCGTCTTCAAGGATGGAGACATTTACTTTCCCGTTGGAGAGCGCAGCGGCATGATGAAATCGCAGGATGTCACCGAGCCGACAGGCAAGACCTACCGCCTCAAAGATGACGGGAGCACCCCAGACGACAATCCTGACTTCGGCCCCGACGCGCTTCCCGGCATTTACACTATCGGACATCGCAACCCACAAGGTTTTGCGCTTCATCCCATCACGGGCAAAGTCTGGTCCACCGAGCACGGTCCTCGCGGCGGTGACGAGCTCAACATCATCCTACCTGGTCTCAATTACGGCTGGTCCGATACCTCCTATGGGATGAACTATAACGGCACGCCGATGAAGGGCACTGTCACCCAACGAGAGGGTATTACCGAACCAGTTTACTACTGGCTGCCTAGTATCGGAGCTTGCGGCTTCGACTTCTACACGGGCGACCAATTCCCCAACTGGCAAAATGACGCCTTCGCTGGCGGGCTCAGGCACGAATCAGTGACCCGCATTCGCCTTGATGGTGAGGAAGTGGTCGAACGCGAAATCATCCTCAAGGACATCGGTCGGGTTCGTGACGTGGCAACCAATCCCTACGATGGCAATATCTACGTGGTGCTCAACAAGCCCGACACTGTCGTTCGCTTGGTGCCGGTCGATTGAAGCCATTCTTTGCGTTGAGGCTCCAACTTTTCTTCCACACCCGATCAGCTTCCGAAAGCCTACTTTGCACGGTTAGGTATCGAGGAGTGATGACCCGTTTCTGGCGAGCCTCAGGGGCTGGCAACAGAAACTAGCGCTCCAGATACCTGTCCCGCTCTTCGCAGAAGATGGTAGCCAGCTCCAGGCAGCGACGGGCAACATCGCGGGCGCGGCGAGGATCGACGAGCGAAACACCCTCTTCCTCCAGCTCACCCTGATAGATTTCCCACGCTTTGGCAGCAGCCTCATCCTTATCCACAGGAGCACGCTTGGAACCCGAGTCTTCGCGATCCCGATTGCCGCCCCGGCGATTCCGTCCCCGACGATTGCGACCTTCGCCACGCTCGTCGTCGTCCTCGCTAGCCGAATCTTCCTCGGAATTGTTGTCGGATTTGTTATCGGATTTGGAGCGTTCCTCTCCTTTTTTGGAATCCTTTTTGCGAGGCTTATCCTTCTTCTCGGATTTGTCCCCTTTCTTCTCAGCAGCTTCCTCCGACTTTTCTTCCACGACTTCGATTTCCGCTTTCGGTTCCGGTGCTTGCGACGCGGTCGCTTCACCTTCTCCGAGGGCATAAGTCACCTCTCCCTCTTCATTGGAAATCTGTTCAGTGGAAGCCTCACTCGCTTCTGCAGAGCCTTCTTCTTTTTTCACGATGGTCTTCTTTCGCGGAGTCCGCGAGCCACGCACTCCTTTTTTGACGACTCGCTTGCGAGCCACCTTCTTGGGAGCATTTTCATCCTCAGACATAGGGCGGCAGTCTTTGTAGTCTGCGACCAATTGGCAAACGCCAAATGCGGGAAATGCGGGAAATGCAAATGATTCGCCGCGAGATTCAGCGTAACCTACTCCCCCTTCTAGGCGGTCAAGACTTGCGCCGAGCCCGTAGCCTGCTATTTCCCTTCGACCATGAGTGATTTCAGCCTTTTTCGTGAAAAAATGACGAACGCCGGCCTCGGTGAAGCAGCTATTGGAGCATTTCAGCGCGGATTCACCCTCCTGAGTGCGGGCGAGAAAGGCCTTATCGGAGAGGAAACGATTGAGCCCTCCAGCAACGTGCCGAACTACCTCGCCGTGGCCAGCGAACATCCGGAGTGGAATCCCGAGCACCTCGCTGCCACTGTGGTGCTGAAGCTCAATGGTGGCTTGGGCACCGGCATGGGCCTTCAGAAAGCAAAAAGCCTCCTTGAGGTGAAAAACGGCGAAACCTTCCTCGATCTCATCGCCGAGCAGATTGCCACCCTCCGCTCCGATACCGGGGCTCAGGTGCGCTTTTTGCTCATGAATTCTTTTTCCACCAGCGAGGACACTCTGGCCGCTCTCAAAGGTGGTCCCCTCGACGGCGAGGAAGTGGAAATGCTGCAAAACAAAGTCCCTAAAATCGATGCCGCCACCATGAAGCCCGTTGCTTGGCCAAGCGAACCCGACCATGAGTGGTGCCCGCCGGGCCATGGCGACCTCTACCCGGCCTTGGTCGGCAGCGGCTGGCTGGATCGCCTCCTCGCTGACGGCATCAAATATGCCTTTGTTTCCAATAGTGACAACTTGGGAGCGACTCTCGATGCCGGACTCCTCAATTGGTTTGCCGAAAGCGGAGCACCCTTCGCGATGGAGGTCACTCGGCGGACCGAAGCCGATAAAAAAGGCGGCCACCTCGCGGTCCGTAAGAGCGATGACCGACTCGTCCTCCGCGAAGTCGCGCAATGTCCCGAGGGTGATCTCCAGGACTTCCAAGACATCACGCGCCATCAGTTTTTCAACACCAATAACCTCTGGCTCAATCTTCCGGCCCTCAAGGAAGCCCTTGATGCCGCGAAAGGAGTGCTCCCTCTTCCGGTGATTCAAAACAGCAAGACAGTCGACCCGCGCGACAAGGAGTCCACGCCTGTCTGGCAGCTCGAAACCGCGATGGGTGCTGCTATCGAGTGCTTCGATGGCGCGATGGCAGTCGAAGTGCCACGCTCCCGTTTTGCACCCGTCAAAACCACCTCCGATCTCTTTGCTCTCCGCAGCGACGCCTACGAGAAGCGGCCCGACGGCAGTGTCGGCCTCGTGCCAGCCCGCCAAGGAAAACCCCCAGTGGTCAAACTCTCGGGTGAATATAAACTCGTGGATTCCCTCGCCCAACTCGGCGCAGTGCCCTCCCTTGTCGATGCTGACAGCCTCACTATTGCGGGAAAGGTCACGTTCGAACAAGGAGTCGCCGTCCAAGGCCTCGCCGAATTCACTGACGATGGCTTGGTGGCAGCTGGCACCTACGGCAGCTAATGAGCGCTCCGATCTTGCCAAAAAGACGATTTTTCAACTTCAGATGACTACAAAGGCAGCCGGATAAAAACCTTGCTCCTTTCGCCCGTCACGCTCAACTAGTGCCCGTGATCGAAGCCTCTCAAATTCCGCATCTAGTCCTCGACTATTTTTGGAAACCCAAGTGGAAAAAAGAAGCCCTCGCCACTCTCAAAGGCGGCCAAAAGTTTCTTCATTACAAGCGCGACCTACTGCAACCCGACCGGGTCGACGAAATCGAGTCGCGCATTAAGGACCTCAAGACCGTCATCCGCAAACGCGACCAAGAGGGGTGTAAGGAAGCCGCCAAACAACTGCAAGGCACCTGCGAGCATTCCCTCAAATCCTACCGTCCACCCGACGCACTCTCCGACAATTTGGAAGTCTTCTTCGTAGCCATCGCAGTCGCTCTGGGCATTCGCGCCTACTACGTGCAGCCCTTCCGCATTCCCACCGGTTCCATGCAGCCGACCTTGAACGGTATCGTGGGTCACCAAGAGCCCTTGGACAAAGAGTGGCAAAAACCGAACATTATTACGCGAGGCTTTCATAAGATTACGGAAGGCCGGACTTATGTTAAAGCTGTCTCACCTGCAGATTCCGAGATTGTAGGAGTGAGAGAGCGACGTTGGATGTGGTTTTTCACCAAAACTGATATCATCCTAGCGACTGGTCAGAAGATTACCTTGAATGGCTCTGCCAACGCCATCGTCAACGGGCTAGGCCTGGGGGAAAACCTAGACTTCTATCAAGGCCAGACACCTGACGGCGTTCATTACCAATTCATGACTCCAGTGGAGGCGAGACAAAGAGGGATTTCGCGACCCAAAAGATTTCCGGTCAAAAAGGATCAGGTTTTAGCCCAAGGTTGGGTGGATACCGGTGACCTCGTTTTGGTCGATAAAGTTTCCTATCACTTCCGGACTCCCAAGCGTGGTGAAGTCTTCGTCTTCGAAACTCGCGGCATTGAGCAAATTCAATCAGAAGCCCGGATGGCCGATCAAGAGGCAGGCTCTCATTATATCAAGCGCCTAGCTGGGGTGCCTGGTGACGAGCTTCGACTCGATTCGCCCCATCTTTGGCACAATGGCAAACTTGCTGCCGAAAAGGGCTTTCAGCAGGTGGCATCGAAGAAGGATGGCTACAATGGTTACTTCCATCCTAGCGGTGGCAAATTCCTACGAGACCCAAGCGAGACCTTCACACTAGCCGAAGACCACTACTTCGCCATGGGCGATAACTCTGCTAACTCTTCTGACTCGAGATACTGGGGAGACATCGACGAATACCTCCTCGTAGGCCCGGGGCTTTTCACTCTTTGGCCCTTCGAAAACTTTGGGTTTATTCGCTAGTTCTCCCACTCACCCACAGCCCACCTTCGCCTTTGTCTGAAGCGCAAGAAATC
This sequence comes from uncultured Roseibacillus sp., assembly GCA_964529725.1. Lineage (GTDB taxonomy): Bacteria > Verrucomicrobiota > Verrucomicrobiia > Verrucomicrobiales > Akkermansiaceae > Roseibacillus. The sequence goes on along the minus strand of CAZGXV010000002.1, from coordinate 37,071 downwards.
ACCCGTAAGGCCAAGTCCAACCTCGCCTTTGCCCTCCTCAGTCTTCCTAAGGAAAACCGGGACGACGTCACGATTTTCTATGCCTTTTGCCGGGTCATTGATGACATCGCCGATGAACCGAACAATTCTCTGGAGGAAAAAATTTCTGGCCTCAATCATTGGCAAGCAGTGCTCAATGACGAGGTCGCCGATCCCGAACCGCTGGAAGCGGCCGTCCTCAATCTGAGGAACAAGCATGGCATTCCCAAGGAGCATTTTCTCGATCTGATCGAAGGCTGCCGTATGGACCTGCAACCGCAGCGCTTCGAGACTTGGGAGGAGCTCCAAACCTACACCCACCGCGTGGCCTCGACAGTTGGGCTCGTTTGCCTGCCTCTCTTTGGAGCCACCCACCCCGATTCCCCTGCCTATGCCGAAAAGTTGGGCCACGCGCTCCAGCTCACCAATATCCTGCGCGATGTCGGGGAAGATTTAGAAAACGAAAACCGAATCTATCTGCCCCTGCAAGACCTCGCCCGCTTCGACTACACCGAGAAAGACTTAGAGGCAAAAGTCTACGACGAACGTTTCCAAGCCCTCATGCATTATCAAGCGAGCCGGGCCGCGCAACTTTTCTCCGAGGCCTTGCAACTGCTGCCCCCATCGGATCGGCAACCCCTCATGGCCGCCGAAATTATGCGGTCTCTCTATCAACGGCTTTTGGAAAAGATGGAAGAGGATGACTTCCGCGTCTTTGATCGTCGCTATCGTCTTTCGAAGGCACGCAAGCTCGGCACCCTCATCATGCATGGGCTCCGGACTCGATTCTCTGACCGCTAAGATAGCTCACCAAAGGCAGCCATGAGCTGAGGAGTCGGGTTCCATCAACCACGCCCCCGGTTCTCAGTCGCTCATCGCCTAGCGGAGAGACTTGGAGAGATTTTTCTTTGCCCAAGCGATCACCTTCTCCGGCAGCCAACCCTGCTCGCGCAACTCCCCAATCGCCAGCGAGTCATGCCGCTTCGCGAGACGCTTGCCGTTCTCGTCCATCACGAGACGATGATGGTGATAGGTAGGCTCAGGTAATCCGAGCAGAGTTTGTAGAACCCGATGGACATGGGTGGACTCTAGCAAGTCTTCGCCTCGGATGATTTCCGTTACCTTTTGCGCAGCATCGTCCACCACCACCGCCAAGTGATAAGAAGTAGCGATATCTTTCCGCGCCAGCACTGGGTCTCCCAGAATTTGGGGCTTCACCTCCACCTCTCCCAACCTGCTATCCCGAAAACTCAACTTCCCCGTGTGACCAGCGGCCTGCCCCATATCCAACCGCCAACTACAATCCTGCCCCACACGTGCCTCTCTCTCGGAGGCTGAAAGGCCGCGGCAGGTTCCCGCATAGAGTTGAGCTCCATCCCCTTGTTGGGGCGCGGACATCGCCAACTCCTTGCGGGTGCAAAAACAGGGATACACGAGACCGAAGTCCCGCAAGCTTTGCAGTGCTTTCTCATAAGCGGCCAACCGATTCAACTGCCTCAGTGGCTCCCCCGACCAGCGGATACCCAACCAGTGCAAGTCTTGCTCAATCTCTTGGTAAAATCTCTCTCGCACTCGGGTGTGATCGATATCCTCGAACCGTAAGAGAAAGGTCCCACTCGCTTCTTGTGCCCGCTCCCATGCCAGCCAAGCCGAATAGGCATGACCCAAGTGAAGCCGACCAGTCGGCGAGGGCGCAAAGCGAGTAACCACACCACATTCTCTCCGGGCCCGCTGGTCGCGGAAAGTCCTTTGTCGCTAAATCTTGCTTCTTTCCGCCGAGTCGGGCATGCTCACCGCTTCCCATTTTCTCCACATGAAACACCTGCTGTCCATCGAAGAACTCTTACCCCAGGATATCACCAAGCTTGTTGACAAAGGCGTCAACATGAAGACCCGGCGCGGCAATCACGAGTTTCAGCCGCTTGCGGGACAGACTTGGGCTCTCATCTTCACCAAAGCCTCCACCCGGACGCGGGTTTCCTTCGAGGTGGGCATCCGCGAACTCGGAGGCTCCCCCATGTTCCTCTCTAAAAACGATATCCAGCTCGGCCGTGGCGAACCGATCAAAGACACCGCCCGGGTGCTGGGTCGCATGGTGCACGGCGCCATTATCCGGACCTTTGCTCAGGACGATGTCGTGCAGTTTGCGGAGTTTGGCAAAATACCTACCATCAACGCGCTCACCGACGACGAACACCCCTGCCAAATCCTAGCTGACCTCCTCACCATCCGCGAAAAACTGGGCGGTTGGGAAGGCAAGAAAATCGCCTTCGTTGGAGACGGATTTTCCAATATGACGATCTCTTGGATGTGGGCTGCGAAACACCTTGGCTTCGAGCTTGCGGTTGCTGGTCCTGCCGAACACCTTCCGCCTTCAGATTTCCTCAAACAACTCGACGCACCCAACGTGAGTGCTACTACCGATGTCGAGGCCGCCGTGCAAGGCGCCCATGTCATCAACACCGATGTCTGGCTCTCCATGGGACAAGAAGGACAGACCGAGAAGGAAGCTCTCTTTGGTCCCTATCAAGTCAATCGGGAGCTTCTTGCCCGAGCGGCCGAAGGACACATTGTTCTTCACTGCCTGCCTGCTTATCGGGGTAAAGAAATCACGGAAGACGTCCTCGAAGAACACGCCGACACCATCTTCCAACAGGCCGAAAACCGACTCCATGCCCAGAAGGCAGTCCTCTTTATGCTTGCTGAGAACGCAGCCATCTAACAAACATTTTCGCAAACTACTGGAACTCAACTTCCTCATCCCGCGTCCGAAGCACTGGAGGGTCATCGCCATTTGGTGGCGTTGACTGCCCACGAAAAAGGCCGACCTCTGTGAAGAGACCAGCCTTAGATTGTTTAAAATTGTTTATCGCGGGATACGCTTACCAGCGATCACCGCCACGGTCGCGGCCTCCGCCACCACCACGATTGCCGCCACGACTTCCGCCGCCGCCGCCGCCGCCACGGTCTTCGCGAGGCTTGGCTTCATTCACGCGCAGGCTACGGCCTCCGAATTCAGCGCCATCAAGGTCCTTGATTGCGCTCACCATGGCGTCTTTGGAGTCCATAGTCACAAAAGCGAAACCACGGGGACGCCCGGATTCGCGGTCTTCAGGGATGTGAACGTCAGTGACTTCACCAAATTCGCCGAAGAGTTCTTTCAATTCGTCGTCCGAGGTCGAGAAGGGGATATTCCCCACATACATTTTCATAATATCAGTGCCCGTCTCCCGCAGCGATGTTTGTCAAAAATTCGCGACAAGAAGACGTCGGGGCGATTGGTGACAGAATCCCCTCCAAAAACAAGAGAAAAGCCAGAAACTCGCTTTTCTCGAGCCTTTTGTGCCAGAACTGGCCCGGACCACCCTTTGTAAGAAAGACGCTACCTGGCTCCCACCTTGTCGATTTCCTTCACCACCACCCTCATGCCATCCTCGCTGACGATGCGTAGCTGAGCTCCCGCCTTCACGAAGCTGCTCTCGGCGGTGACATCCACTGCCTTACCGTCGAAGACTGCTTTCCCCGAGGGTCGCAAATCTGTTTCCGCTGCCCCGGTCCAACCTACCCGCGACTGGTGACCAACCTCATCCTGCAATACTCCGCTCCCGCCTTCCACCGTCTCGGGGAGAAAGTAGCGGGTCAGAAAGGGCAGATTGGGCAAAAATCTCATCAAAATAGCGAACAAGACAATAGACCCCAAAAGTCCAATCGATAACGCGGTGGCCGGACCGGAAAAAACAGCCCAGAAATCGACACTCTTTTCATCAGCTTTCCAATCCTGCCAGGTGAAGCGATCAATCATCGAGAATAACAAGGAGCCCAGCACCATGAGAATACCAGTGATTCCCATCACGAACGTCCCCGGGAAGAGGAAGATATCAAGCAGGATGAAAATGACTCCGACTACAAAAATTGCGGCCGTCTCGTAGCCTGCCAGATTACCAGCGACATAATTGCCAAAGAAGAAAATGGAAAATGCGATGATCGCAACGAGGGCCCCCAAGCCAAACCCCGGCGTCTTCATTTCCAAATAACCAGCACCCAGTCCAATCAGAATCAAGAGTCCCCCCGCGCCTCCAATCCAATAAGCAAACTTTTCAAATCCCGTCATCTTTGCTTCCACCACTTCGACATCGCCGAATCCTTCCTGCGCAAGAAGGTCTGCCACCGACTCTGCGATCCCTTTGGCTAAGAGCGGCTTGCCCTCGTATTCACTCGTTGCCTCAACAGCTGTTAGATTGAGCAACTCTTCGGAACCCACCGAGATGATGTCGCCGAACTGGGCCTCGGTCTTCATCAACATCATCGCTTCCACCACCTCATAGTTATGGCCTTTCTGATCGACGACATTGCGCACCACGGAGCCAAGATGACCTTCGATCTTCGCCCGCATGGTTTCCTCGATTTTCTGACCCGTGCCGTTGACTACCGCCGCCGAACCAATCGTAGAAAGCGGGGCCATATAGATGGTATCAGTCGCTACCGCAATGAATGCTCCAGCCGAACTGGCCTCAACGTTCACGAAAGCATAGGAAGGGATGGTCAGCTGCGATAGATCCTTCATCATGAGATCAGTCGTCTCAAAAGCCATTCCGCCCGGGGTATCGAGCTCGAAGACGACCGCCTTGGCTCTCTCCTTCTCAACCCGATCAAGGGTTCTGCGGAAAAACTTGAAGGCTTGTTTGTTGATCAGGTCCTTTTCTCCAACCTGAATCACGACCACCTTGCCCTCATAACTCGCTTCCGTCGATTTCCCGAGGGCGTTGTGGGTAGCGTCGTCGTCTTTAGCTGCCAGCGTGCTGAAAAAAGCAAAGAAAAGCACTAAAATCGTTCTCATGGCGCGACCCTACACCTGAACCCTCGCTTTTTCATGTCAAAAGACGAACACGAAAAAGGATTCGACACCTCCTGCAATCTTGGGCAAGCTGGACGCGTCCGAGGGAATTGGCATTCGATTTTGCCGACCCGCCCGTTCAATCAAGCCCGAGAACTCGCTCTGCGACACTGGACTTCCGTTCGAACTCTACCGGACCTCATTTCTCTTTCGTTTCTATGAACGCACCCTGCGGCTCCGGCCTGCAATCCCTTCTCTCTTTTCAGAGCTTGGCCCGATGGTCAAAAGCTCAGTGATTTTTATTCTCCAACGACACCTACCATGGCCGACGAACCACGCGACCTCATCCAGACCGAATTTGAAGATAATCCGGCTGGCAAATCCCCCTCTCCCGCCAAAAAGACGGCTCCTAAAAAGAAAGCAGTGAAGGCAGCTGCCAAAAAGACAGCCAAGAAAGAGGCCGCCAAGAAAGCCGCTAAAAAGGCTCCTGCGAAAAAAGCGGTTGCTCGCAAAAAGACGGTCAAGAAGCCAGAGGTCGCGGAAGGAAAGGAAGAAGTCGCAGAGCAGGAAAAAGCACCTTCGGAAGAAACCCCTCCACCCAAGGCCACTCAAAAAACGGCCAAGAAAGCCGGAAAAAAAGCCGCAGCTCGCAAAATTCTCGCCGTGCCTGAGGGCATGAAGGCATCCAAGGAAAAGGAAGAGCCAACCCTCGAAGTAGTAGAAGAAAAGCACCCCTCCGATCTGAAGGAAGACATCCCGCGCCGGAACGGCCGACCCATGGGCCGAGTCAAAGGTGGCCCTGTAGGCAAGGCTGCGCAAGGAAAGCAGGATCGGAGCAAAGAAGACCGCCGCAACCCCAAACATCGCGATGACGAGAGCGGAGGGAACAAGGGTGCAAAATTCCAGGGCGACCCGTATGAAGTGTCCGGTCTGCTGGAAACTACTCCGAAAGGATTTGGCTTTTTACGCGAAGCTGATGGCAACTACGAGCAAGCGAAAAGCGACGTCTTCGTGGCTCCCGACCTCATTCAAGAGCACGCGCTGCGGGTGGGACAAGTGCTCACCGGCAAAGCCCAGAAGGGGCCACGCGGCCCCCAGTTGGTCGAACTCGACACCATCAACGGTAGCAAGCCCGAGGAGGCAAAAAGCTTCCCTCACTTCGAGGAACTGAAAGCTATTTTCCCCGACAAACGCATTGGCCTCGAGACGACTCCTGAGCGTTTCACGACTCGCGTGCTCGATATCCTAGCGCCTGTTGGTCGCGGTCAACGTGGTCTCATTGTCTCTCCTCCCCGTGCGGGAAAAACCACTCTGCTTCTCCATATCGCAGAAGCGGTGCAGGAGCTCCACTCCGAGACTATGCACCTGATGGTCTGTCTAGTAGATGAGCGCCCGGAGGAGGTGACCGAATTTCGACGTCAACTTCCCGATGCCGAAATCTACGCTTCTTCTAATGATGAACCAGCGCGCAACCACTGTCGTCTCGCCGAGCTTTGTATCGAGCGAGCCAAGCGCCTCGTGGAGGCTGGTCAGCATGTCTTCTTGGTTATGGACTCTATCACCCGTCTGGCCCGCGCCTACAACAACACGATGGGAGGCAGCAAAAAGGGCCGCGGCCGTGGCATCCAATCCGGCGGCATCATGACGGGAGCTCTCGAAGAGCCGCGCCGTCTCTTCGCTGCCGCTCGTAACACGCGGGAAGCTGGTTCGCTCACAATTTTAGGAACAGCACTTGTTCAAACCAACTCCAAGGCCGACGAAGCCATTTTTATGGAGTTCAAGGGCACCGGAAACATGGAACTGGTGCTCGACCGCCGCATCGCAGAACACTTTGTCTATCCGGCTGTTGACCTCTTTAAGTCCGGCACCCGGCGCGAAGAATTACTTCTCCCCGAGCACACCCTCACCAAGATTAATCTCATTCGTCGCGGCCTCGCCGGACATCGGCCCATCGAAGCGATGGAACGCCTACTCTTCTTCCTCAAAAAGTTCCCCAACAACGCCCAAATGTTGATGGAGATCAAGGGCTAGCGGAATGGCAGCCTTGATTGCCGCCGAAGATTAATCTGTTCCTAACGAGGTGATTCGCGCCCGGAAGGAACCAGGGTGACCAAGCTTCTCTCTTTAGCCCATTCTTGGACCAAGAGGGATAGGATAGATTGGATTTTTTTGATGGAAAAACCTGAGCCACGAACTTTTGAAGGGAATGGCACTTCAAAACTCGGCTCAGAACGATGAGTTTGAATTCTTAAATCTGATTCATCCAATCCATCCTGGTCTCATTTCACCGAATTTTTCCCTCGCTTGATCGCCCTGCGGCAAAATCTGAAATTTTGTGAGAGAGTGAGAGAGTTTCTGCCAAATTATCTCGGGGTTCTCGGTTGCTGAGAAGAATGTTCATTAGGGTAGTAATCCAAGCCGCTGTTTCAAGAGCTAGGAGCCCAGCTCCGCTGCCCTCTTCTTCGCTCTCTCCAAAAAGACTGCCGCCACTGGTTTCAGTTGCCCCTGCCAGAGTGCCCCCACCACCATAGGCTGAAAGTCATCGAGCACCAGCGTCCGCACTCCGGACTGCTTCTTTTCACCCGGAACCGATACTCCCACGCCAACCCCGAATCCGCGCGCGACGTATTCCTTGACCGTATCTAAAGAACTCACCTCCACCGTCACCGGCCAGTCCACATTTCTCGCGTCGAGCTCCTCTTGAAACATCTTGCTCAATAACTCATGCGGCGGCAAACCAAGCAAAGGCACCCTCCCTACCTTTCCCTTTTTCCAATCATCGTCTTCTAACAGAGACTGAAAGTTCTTTCCCTTCACGACCGTTGGCACGTGCATCGCGAGCGGCACCCTCAGCAGTTCGGCATGCCGCAGGCCCTCCGCCAAGCGCCCATGCAAGACCGTCACCGCGATGTCCACCTTCTGGTTAGTGATTAAGCCATGGACGTCAGTTGGCTCCGCCTCCAAGAGAGTCAACTTCATCCCCGGCATTTCCTCCCGCAGCTCTCCCAACAAGTCCGGTAGATGGTTGCGCAACACAGAAGCGGAAGCCGCAATCCGCAAGTGTCGGCTCTGCTCTCCCTTGAGCTGCTCTTCCACCTCATCCAATCGCGAAAAGAAGGGGTAGGCAAAATCGTAAAGCCTTTCCCCCTCTGGCGTGAGAGCGAAGGGACGACGGTTGAACAACTTCACTCCCAAGTCTTTCTCCAGCTGCAAAATTTGTCCACTGACCGCCGGTTGCTGAATCCCGTAGGGCATCTTGCGCACCGCCGCCGTAATCCCCTCATACTTGGCGACATAGTAAAAAAGCTCTAGATGATGAACGTTCATTCATTGATTCAATCAATCTCCCTTGTCGATGAAAAGTAAGACCTGCGGCAACGGTCAACACGGCCAACAGTTGCAGTGAGCCCGGTCTTCCCCTTCAATACCGCTTCTTGAAAGTTGCCCTGATTCACTATCACCTTCGAACCGGCGGTGTCACCAAGGTCATCGCCAATCAATGCGCAGCCCTTGCTCAACTCGGAATCGAGCATCTCGTCCTTTCTGCTGGACCAGCTCCCGAAGACATTCCGCATGCCACTATCCCAGAGCTCGACTACCTGACCCAAACCTCAGAAACCCCCAATAGCCTCTTTCATCTTCTGCTCGAAAAATGCCACGATCATTTGGGTGCCACACCTGACCTCTGGCATATTCACAACCCCACTCTCGGAAAAAACATTCTCTTCCCCCGACTTATCCAAGACATCGCCGAGAGCAAGACCCCACTCATTCTCCAACCGCACGACTTTGCGGAAGACAACCGTCCTTCTAACTACCCCGTTCTCGCCAGCGAGTCCATCTACCCTTTGGCTCCACAGATTCACTACGCCTTCATCAACTCCCGCGACCAAAACCTGTTAGAAAAGGCAGGAATCCCTCCCGACCGCAGCCATCTCCTCCCCAATGCCATCCGACTTCCACCCGCTTCCTCTTCCTCTTCCTCACCCTCCACGAAAGATGGAAGAACAGTTCTCTATCCTGCACGAGGAATTCGCCGCAAGAACCTCGGCGAACTCGTTCTCCTTGCCGCTCTCTCACCAGACGATGCCCGCTTTGCGGTGTCTCTAGCACCGGAGAATCAGCAATGGCTAGATGTCCACAACCGTTGGGAGCAATTCGCAGCTCAGCATCACCTCCCTATCCAGTTCAACGTCACCGACCGAATCCCGCCAAAGAAAGGAGCTGGCAGCGACTACCTGTCTTGGGTGACCCACTCCACCCACCTCATCACCACCTCCATTGCGGAAGGCTTTGGACTCGCGTATCTCGAGCCCATTCTCCATCAAAAACCTCTCATTGGTCGCGACCTTCCCGAAATCACCGCCGACTTTCGCGAAAAAGGAATTAGCCCGGGCAGACTCTATCACAGCATTCCCATTCCTCTGGAAAAGCTCGATCAAGACGCCCTCAGAATCCACCTCGACACCCAGCTGAAGGCTTCCTATCAACACTACCAAGCACCTGTTGAAGAGGCAGATGTAGAAGCGGCTTGGAAAGAGATGACGCGCGACAACGCTGTCGATTTTGGAAGTCTTCCCGAGTCTTTTCAAGAGGTCATCATCACCGAAGCCCTCACCGGACAGGCAGATTATCTCCTCCCGATCCAGCTTTGGCTCCATCATGTTCTCAGCCAAGAGCAGCCCACCTCAGCCCCCGGCAACCTCGACCATCTTTCTCTCGCTCAATCGCAAAAAGACCTCAGCAACCTCTACCAAAAAGCCACTTCAGCGTCGGTGGCCGCTCCCAGCTGGCTTCCCAAGAGACAGGTCCTCAACCAGTTCCTCTCCCCCAAACGCCTCCACCTCCTCCGCAGCTAGCCCTCTTTGAAGTGCCGCGAGAATGGCCGCATTCAATGAGTCTAAGGCCCTTCTCACAACTCCGAAGGAAACGATCCTCGGCCGTGTTATGAAGATTCTTCGAAGAAAGACTGACCGTCTCACGATTTTGCAGTCAATCCTTTGGGCTAATCAAAAGCGGTGATTCTCACCGCACTCCAAAAAATTTTCGTAAAAACTTCGTGCCCTCTTCACTCTTCGCGGTTCAAATTCCGTTCGCTATGAAATTAGACACCATCTGCCTGCACGGCGGCCATACCCCCGATTCCGACACCGGTTCACGCGGTGTCCCCGTTTACCGCACGTCAGCCTTCACTTTCAACTCCACCGAGCACGCAGCCAACCTTTTCGCGCTCAAAGAGCTGGGCAACATCTACACCCGGCTCATGAACCCTACTAACGACGTTCTTGAGAAGCGCGTTTGTCTTCTTGAGGGTGCTCCTGAGATGGGTGGGCTGGCCCATGCATCCGGCACCGCTGCCATCTTTAACACCATCATCAATCTTGCGGAAGCGGGTGACAACATCGTGTCTGCCCGCAACCTTTACGGAGGCAGCTACACCCAATTCAAAGATATCCTTCCCAAGCTCGGCATCGAGGTTCGCCTCGTAGATTCCAATGATCCAGCCAACTTCACCGCGGCTGCCGACGACAAGACTCGTGCTTTTTTCACTGAGACGGTCTCCAATCCCGCGCTTGAAGTGGCCGATATGCAGGCCATTGCCGATGCTGCTCACTCCATCGGCGTTCCTCTCGTCGTCGATAGCACCTTCACCACCCCGGCTCTGATGCGTCCGCTTGAGCACGGTGCCGACATCGTGATTCACTCCCTCACCAAATGGCTCGGCGGTCATGGCACTGGAATTGGTGGCATCGTCGTCGATTCTGGAAAATTCAACTGGGCGGGCGGGAAGCACCCGCTCTATGACGAGCCCGACACCTCCTACCACGGCCTCCGCTGGGGTCATGATCTCCCCGACATGTTGGCCCCTCTCGCATTCATCCTGCGGATGCGCACCGTGCCCATGCGCAACCTTGGAGCCTGCCTTTCCCCAGACAATGCTTGGATGTTCCTGCAAGGGATCGAGACCCTCCCTCTTCGTATGGAGCGTCATTGCGAAAATGCCGCAGCCGTCGCGAACCACCTCGCCGCCCATGAGCTCGTGGATTGGGTGCGCTTCCCAGGTCTAGAAGGCGACTCTCAGTTTGCTAAAAACGAACAATACCTTGGAGGAAAAGGCGGTCCCATGGTCGTCTTCGGCATCAAGGGTGGAGCAGAGGCAGGCAAGAAATTCATTGAGTCTCTCCAACTCCACTCCCACGTCGCCAATGTCGGTGATGCCAAGTCACTTGCCATTCATCCCGCGACCACGACCCACAGCCAGCTCAACGCCGAGCAACAACTCGAAGGCGGCATTGCCCCCGAGCTTATCCGCCTCAGCGTGGGCATCGAGCACATCGACGATATCCTTGCCGACATCGACCAAGCCCTGGCCAAGGCAACGGCCTAACGGGAATGCGGAGCACCAGCTCTGTCCGACTTGCCAACTCTTCAAAAGCCTCGACCACGACGGTCGGGGCTTTTTTGTGGGCAGTCGGAGTCGGCTTCAGAAAAGAGCTGCGAAAAAAATTACGATTTTCGGAAACTCGGTTCTGAAAAAGTCGGACTGCTAAGTGACAGGCGCCTTTTTAGCCGAGACCTCACACTCTTGCAGGGGCCGCCGTCGACTTCAGAACAAAATCAAAATCATGAAAATCAATAAACGCTCCCTCCTCGCTCTTAGCTCCGCACTTACGGTCTCTGCTATGGCGCAAAACCCTGCCGTAATCGTCAGCGTCGAGAACCTAGCACCCTATAACGGCACCTTCCTGACTCCAGTTTGGGTTGGCTTCCACAATGGCCAGTTTGACTCCTATGATGGAGGCACCCCCGCCAATTCTCTTCCGATCCCCGGATCCGATGCTTTCGAGCGTTTGGCTGAGGATGGTAACACAGGACCTATTTCCGCCGACTTCGACACCTTGGCACCCCAAGGAGCCCAAGGCACGATCAGAAGCAATGGCCCAATCCCACCCATCGGTCCGAGCCAAATCACTGCTCAGCTTTTTGAAGTCGATCCCTCTGAGACCCGCTACTTCAGCTATGCTTCCATGGTCATTCCCAGCAATGACGCAGTGATTGCCAACGGTAACCCTCTCGCGCATCAGGTCTTTACCGAACAGGGCGAGTTTGTCGCTACTAGCTTTATCGTGGAAGGTGGTAATGGCGCAGTTAATGATGCTGGCACCGAGGTCAACGATGAGTTACCTGCGAACACAGCCTTCTTCGGACAAGCTGCACCTAACACCGGAGTTGACCAAAACGGTCTCGTGCTCTCACATCCCGGCTTCGAAGACCCATCTGCTGGAGGAATCCTTGCCGCTTCCCGCTTTGGAGATGGTGATTTTCTTTTGCCAAAGAGAAACCTTGCCCGCTTCAACTTTACTTACATCGACAAAGACGCCCCTGCTCTGTTTGTCGCTGATATTGATTCCACCTTCGCGGCACCTACCCCTAATCTGGATGGAGCAAACCCCAATGGACGCGCCTTCTTCTTCCTAGATGACGATGGAGAAAGCATTGTTTACTTCGCGTTTGCCAATGGTTTGACCGGAGATTTGACTGCCGCTCACTTGCACTTGGCGCCCCTCACCCAGAGTGGTCCCATAGTCCTGCCAATGGACATCCTTTTTGGACGTTTCGCTTTCGGACGCATCGATGCAACCGAGGTTGTGGGGCCGGCCACGTCCGCCTCTGATGCGCTTGATAAGTTGGTCGCCGAGATGGCAACCGGAACCACCTATGTCAACTTCCATACCGCTGCGAATCCTGCGGGCGAAGCACGCGGACAAGTTCACGTCAACGGACTCAACTAACTTCTTCACACCTTTCACAGACAATCCAATCGAGCCGCCATTCATCATGGTGATGGATGGCGGCTCTTTCTTTCCCAATCCGTTATTATGAAATTTTTCAACTTCCTCAAACACTATCCCTTTATCGCCTTCGTTATCGCCTTCGCTCTTCTGTCCCTTTCTTGGTTCGTCAAAACTGAGGAAGAACGTTCTGCTCAAAGCCTGCTGCCAAATCATCCTATCAGCACGAAGTCTGTCTCAGCAAAGTCAGTAGGAACTGACTCCACTGAGCTTGTTCGCCAGGCTTTACGAAGTAAGGGCGACTCTGCAACAAGAGCTGGTCAAGCGCAGGCTGACGCTACCGACAACGAGTTGGCATCACGTGAGATGAAGAACGAATTAAGCCTATCAGGAGCCCTTGAACTCTTCGCTCAAGAAGCCGAACTCAACCCGGGTGAGATCCAAGACGGCCGCTTACTCGAAAAAGCGCTCGCTAATCTCCATCAGGTAGTAGCTGAGGAAAGCAAAGACCATTAATTCTAACAGAAATCACAAGAAGAGATGAAAACAATTTTTTTCCCGCGCTTTGCCTTTGGCCTCGGTGCGCTCCTGATGACTGGTTCTCCGCTATTTTCGCAAAGTGTCGAGGACCTCTGGATCACCGAAGTCAATCCGTCCACCGGACAAATCGAAGTAACCAATGTGAGCCGTGAAGAATTCACCACACCGCAAACAATGGCTTTTTGCCACCGCTTCAATTATAGTGCTACCATTCCTGCCAATACCACTTTTGCCCCAGGTGAATCCCGTATCTACACGACGAACTTCGGCAATCAACCGAGTTCCGATCTCTGGATTTACCGCTCCAGAGGTGGCTTTGGTAATCCAGCCAACCTCCTCAACGGTCTTCAATGGGGAGGAACAGCAGGAATTGGTCGAGCTTCCGTTGCGGTCTCGGGTGGACACTGGGATGCGGTATCCTCTCACGTGCCAAGCCCTGGTCCTGATGAATCCCTGCTTCTCACGGGGCCCGATCCTTTCTCGGCAGCTAACTGGACAGTCGGACCCGCAGATTTGGGTAACTTTGTGCGCAATGTGCCGCCTTTAGAAGTAAAGCTGAATATCGAGGATGGCTTGGTGAATCTGACTTGGACTGGAGGCCTCCCTCCTTTCCAGATTCTAGCCAGTGAGACTCTCGAACCGGAGAGCTTTGTTCCGATTGCCAACGACCTGGATGCTCGTTCCTTTTCACTACCGATTGCCGCAAACACTCGTCAGTTCTTCCAAGTGCGGGAACTAGAACTCACCGCGACCTTCGAAGTGAGCTTTAGAAGTGCCTGGTCTTTATTGGCCTTTGCAGAAGTCCCCGCCAACAATTCCTTCGGTGACATCATCGGTTCTACCCACAATGACACCTTCACTCTCTGGGAGCCCGGTAGCCTCTCCTCGTCGGCTTTCGCCTCACTGATTGAGGAGGGCCAGTCCAGTGCCATCCGCAATGTTGTCGATAGTGCTATTGCGAATGGGTCGGCAGGGACGCTTATCGATCAGCCAGGAGTGTTCCAAGAACTTGGAAGCCGCACCTTCCAAATCACCGTCAGGCGGGACAGCCCGTTGCTCTCATTAGCGAGTGCTCTGCAAGCTAGTCCCGATTGGTTTGTGGGTCTTGAGAACTATAGTCTGTTAGACGGAAACGGAGATTGGCGGCAAGCTGTCGAGGTTGGCCTCGATGTCTATGATGCCGGAGTAGATTCGGCATTTGGCTTCAATTCTCCGGATTTCCCCACCTTCCCTGTCGAAGCAATCACATCCATCCAGAACAACCCTCTCTTCACGACTCCCTCTCTGTTGATTGGATTCAATTCCGACGCTCCCGCCCCTCCCGTGGCCGCTTTGGTGATTACGAGAATCGACAATCAGTAGCCAGAACCTTGCTTGTCTCTCTTCTGGGATGGAACCAAGTCAACTAGGAAGTTGAAATGAGGGTAGCTCTCGCTGCGCAACTATCGTGAAGTGTTGTGTTAGATTGAGGGCTGCCCTTTCTCACCTCCTACCAGTCTGATGAGTGCAGTCCGATCTCTTTGAGATGTCTTCGAATTTCGCGAAGATTCCATTCCACCAGCTGATTGTTATATCCAACGCAGACAAGGCGCTCTTTATCATCAAGAAAGAATAGGTGCTTTACGGATGCACCCTCAGGGAAAGTGAGGTGGAAGACTCGCCCGCTCTTGCTTCGAACTTCAATCAGATTATTCTCCAAGATACGAGCATGATAAAGCTTGGAGGAACCTTGGGTCTGGGGAAGTGACAACTCTTCTTCCTGAACGGTGAGGGCTCTTGCAGCTGCTTTCCCCTTTTCCCAAATCTCACCTTCGATTTGACCATTCTCATCGAGGACATTCACTCGCCAATCTCCAGCGGAGTTAATATCGACAATCTTTACGCCTGGGACGCGTTTGGGAGAAGGCTTCTCATAACGGATAGAACCATCGTCCAAAACCTCCAAGACATCCCAAGCACCTGGCACTTGGAGCAGGATTCGGCCTGATTTTTCAGGAAGCCACCAAGCGCCTGCGGGAGAGTCTATGCGCTGGTGATTGGTCGCATAGTAGCTCATTAGTTTTCTCTCCTCGACCGAGTAAATTTGCAGACACTCGTTGAAGACGAGCAGTAGCCATCGATGGTCAGGTGAAAGACTGGCCTTTCGAAAGGTGAGACTGGACTCGGAGGGGAATGAGCTCAGCCAAGCGTAATAGCCCAAAGGCGACTCAAAGGACCACAGGGAGTAGCGACCATTGGCACCTCCAATCTTCAGGCGAGACCCATTCTCACAGAATTGCATAAAGGTCGCAGCCCCGGACAACTGTGCGAGAGGCTTACGCTTATTGAGGTCGAATACTGAAACCCGTTTATCATCGCTACTGACGACCGCATACCTTCCAAAGGGATCGAGGGCCATCGACTCTGCCCAACCGGTGGTCCGAAAGGTGTAATGCTCTTTGCCGTTAGCTGCGACGAAAGCCTTCACCTCCTTCTGGTCTCCCAGAGCTGCAACCAACAGAGTGCCGTCCTGAGACCATGTCGGCTCGCAGCGAAGGGGTGGGTCTTTGTGCAGCCAATCCCAAGCGAACGTTTTACGATCGATAACGCCGATTCCAAAATGGCCTCCGACGGCAACCTTCGAACCTTGCGGTGAGATGATTATCTCGGTAATTCGACCCGGAGGCTCTGGCAAGCGCTCAAGAAAGGCCCCCGTCTTCAAGTCGTAGCGTGCAAGCCCCATCTCGTGACCTGCGACGAGCAAGCCTCCTCCATCTGGAAGAAACTCACATACGATTCGGTCTCCCTCGCTGGGAACCCAGACTCTGATAGGACTGTCTTTGCCAGCAGGCCAAAGGGTCACCCGCCCCAGTCCATCGCGAGCCAAAGCGACTGCGGTCTCATTCTCTTCAAATACCCGTTCGATGCCCTGTCGGTCCGGAAAACTCGCAGCTAGTTTTTCGTCCTCGTCCTCATTGACGAGGCCTGTCTCGATCTTAATAAAGTCGGGAGTAGCAAGAGCGGCGATAGCCTCATCCATAATTTGAGGCGAACTTCCAATCTCCTTCGCTTGCGCAAGATGGGATAAGACTTTTTGCCGAAATCCAGGCTTTCCTAACAGCCGTTCGGTTCGTGCTTGCTGAACATGCAGGCTAAAGAGACGTAGCCGATCCTTTTTGCGGGCTTCGGCCCTTTGCGTAAAGACCACTCCAGCCGATGTCGCCAGAATCGTAGCAAGAAGAAAGGTGGAGATCGAAAGCACCGCATTTCTCTTCACGAAGCGCCAACTCCGCTGCACCAGGTTCAAGGGACGGGCCACAACGGGAAGCCCTCTTTCCCAACGCGAGAGGTCTTTGGCAAACTCATCGGCAGATGAGTAACGCTCTGCTGGATTTTTCGCTAAAGTCTTCAAGCAAATCGTTTCGAGGTCTTTGGGTATCTTACTCCGGTAGCGACTGGGAGCGACGACCGGCTCCTCAAGAACGGCGCGCAAATGGCTGGCTAGATTTTTAGCTCCTTGGAAAGGTTTGCGACCCGTCAAACACTCATAGAATACCGCTCCTAAACTGTAGATATCGCCCGCCATGGTTGACTCGTCCGCCTTCTCAATCAGTTCAGGCGGAATGTAATCGGGCGTTCCGACGAAATTTTCAGTCCGGGTCAGTCCCCAGAGGTCGGTCTCCGCCAATTTCGCAACGCCAAAATCGCTCACATAGATGCGTCCACTCTTCCCGAAGAGCAGATTGCCAGGCTTGATATCGCGGTGCAGAACCCCCTTTTGATGGGCATGATGAAGAGCTAACGCTACCGCCTTTACCAGTGTGACAGCCTCGGAGGGAGACAACCCTTCAGAATGCCTTTGGAGCAACTCCGCCAAGGAACCGCCTTCGGCAAGCTTCATCGAGAAGAATGGCATTTGGTCAGCTTCGCCGACCTCATAAATAGGCAAGATGCCGCCATGATCCAGAGAGGCCATCGCGCGAATCTCGCGGAAGAATCGCTTCCGCATCGTCTCGTCATAAGCATGCTGTGGAAGCATCACCTTGAGAGCGACCTCTCGCTCGGGGTGCAGCTGCCGCGCCCGATAGACGATACCCATCCCTCCCCGATCAATCTCGTTCTCAATCTGGTATCCCTTGACCTCGAAGCCGCTGGGGTTGATCGCAGCCCCAAAAATATCAGCCAAGAGTTCGTCCTCTGGCCCTTCCCCTAAGAGATGGTCACTCATTTCAAGATTCGGCTTGCCCGAGCAGGTCAGAGTATTTCTCAAAAGTCGCTCTCAGGTGGGCGAGTTCCTCATCAATCTCGTGTGGGGCCGAGACAGTCAAACCGACCTGCTCACGCAGCGCCTCACGGAAAGTTGCTCGCAAGCGATAGATCTCCTTTTTCGCGCCGCCCTCGCTCAGGTTCAGAACTTGGCTCAACTCTTCATAAGGCACCGCACCTCGATTGGAACCTGGTAAGAATGCGCTTAAAAAGTTCCATTGCTCCTCGCTCCGATTTTTAGAAACCGCTTCCTTCGTTTTCTTGAGGGTTTGGCGAAAAATCATTTGAGCCCAGTTCCGGTCGAACTGCAGTTCCTCACGCTCCATCGTCACCTCCTCATCTTCCAGCGAAATTTTTTGCAAATGACCACCCCTCTTTTGACGAGCTTGCGACTTCGCGTCGTCCGCTAGAAAATGCCTAAGTGAAGCCAACATAAAACTGCGAAACTTGCCTTTCCCTCGCTCCGCGCGTTGAAAGAATCGACGGTCTAATATCTGAAGAAAAAAGTCCTGCGTCAGGTCGTCAACTCGCTCCGAAGGTGCTCCTCTCGCTTGAATCACTTGCGCCACTGGCTCCCAATATTTCGAGCACAACTCGTTCATTGCCTTGCGGCCTGCCTCATCACCGTTGAGGGTCGCAGAAGCTAGAATCGTCCAGTTCGTCGCAGGGAAATCCATTGTCAAACCTTAACGAGAAGAACACAGAAACGCAAACTGATCCTAGTTAATATCGAACCGTAAATCTCCCGAGGAAATTTTTGTCACTTGCAAGCTCCACGGTTGAGCTTCGGGCAGGACCTCTTGGCTTTTCCCTTGCTTTAATCTTCTCTCGTTCCATCTTTCTGCTTCTAAGATGAAGGTCCATAAAAGGTTGGCCAGTTCTACCCGCGGCCTTTCAATCAAAGTTACCGTGCTCCTTTTTTCGGCGAGCCTCATCCCGCTCTCGGCCCAGAAGACTGGAAGTCTCTCGGGAAAGATCGAACTTCAAAATCTAAAGCACCCACGGCCAGTGGTGCTGGAGAAATATCTTGGTAAAATCTCCGGAAAAGTAGCTCCCCTGCCGCAACCAACGGTAGGAGTATGGTTGACCCATCCCCAGCTCTCCGCGCCAGCCCACCCCAAGAGCGTGACCTTCGCCCAGGAAGGCTATCAGTTCGCGAAACATCTCCTCATCATCCCTACGGGCACCACCGTCTATTTTCCAAACAACGACCAAGACTATCACAACGTCTATTCTCTTTCCCGAACCAAGAGGTTTGACTTAGGCCGCTATCGCAAGGGGAGCACACCTGTTCCTTCCATCACTTTTGACAAAGCAGGCTACCTTTTACTCAATTGTGAAATCCATGAGCACATGCAAGCCCATGTCCTGATCGTCGATAGCCCCTACTACACCAGCACGGATTCGACTGGCAAATTTTCCCTCAGCGGCATTCCCCCAGGCAGCTATACTTTGCATCTTCAATTCGACAAAAAGCAGGCCTGGAAACAGGCAATCACGATCGCACCTAGCCGAACCACCATAGCGCGACCGGTCAAATTCTAGCTACTCGCTCAAATCGTGCGCACCGCTTTTCTCGGAATGAATGCCATCCCACGTCTCAGTCGCATCCTCATTATCAGCCTGGCTCTGAAAGCTGATGCGCAAGATAGCCTCATCGACCTGTTACCTTGGT
The DNA here is from genome assembly GCA_964529725.1 of uncultured Roseibacillus sp. Taxonomy (GTDB): domain Bacteria; phylum Verrucomicrobiota; class Verrucomicrobiia; order Verrucomicrobiales; family Akkermansiaceae; genus Roseibacillus. The sequence goes on along the minus strand of CAZGXV010000002.1, from coordinate 17,966 downwards.
CCCCTTCGTCCCCTTCGTCTCCGATTGCGGTGGATGTCAGAGGTCAACTGTCCACTACCTTTTGGTCCACCACTTCCCCACCTCCGGCCCTGAACAGACAATCTGGGAACTATTTGGACCCCCGCGCCTCGGTCGCCTTTGACATCACGGCTTACGACCACCTCAGCTTTCATACCACTGTGCGCGTCGATCAGGGGTTCGATCCCTTGGACTCTGACCAATATGAGGCTCGCGTTGACGAGTATTTTCTCCGTTATACCCCCTTCGACTCCAATGTGCTCAACTTTCAAGCCGGACGCTTTGCAACCGTGTTTGGTGGTTGGGTCGCTCAGCACGATCCATTCGACACCCCTTTTCTGAGCGCGCCTTTGCCCTATAGCCAAATCCTAGCGGTCAACATTCGCAATCCCGATGCTAACTCGGCGCAGGTCATTGCCCAGCGAAACCGAAATCAAATTCCAGGATTATTCGAAACTTCGAAATCACTTTGGGCCTCCGTTATTTGGGGCCCTTCCTACGGCTCAGGTTTGGCAATCTCAGGACAGAGCCAACACCTCGATTATGCTCTTGAAGTCAAAAACATCCCACTCACTGAGCAAGCAACGGACTGGGATAGCAGTTGGAGTCGATTAGAGCATCCAACTTGGAGCGGACGAATCGGCTATCGGCCTGATGCTTCTCTAGCGTTAGGAATCTCCGCCAGCAGAGGGCCCTATTTGTCACTCGACGCAGTCTCTCTCCTTCCAGCTGGAACGGACCTGGGAGACTTTCCCTACACGAGTATTGGTGCCGACTTCCGTTGGGCGGCCGGACACTTCATCGTTACCGGAGAATTGATCGCCAGTGAATACACCGGTCTTGACGATCTGCCCCTCCGCAATCTGTCCTACTATGGCGAGGTGCGATGGAAAGCCTCCCCCAGCTTATTTCTCGCTGCTCGGTGGGGACAATCCCTGAACGACAAAATTCGCGCGCCTGATGGAGAACAAGTCCGTTGGTCACCTAACCTTTGGCGCGTCAGCATGGCGGCGGGCTGGCGAGTCACCCCAGACTTTCTGATTAAAGGAGAGTTCAACCATACTTCTATTGATGAGTCTGGCACCGATGACCAAAATTTATTCGGACTCAATGCGACATGGCGATTTTAGCACGAGTCTGGCAGTCCTTTGGCCATCAAGCTCGACGACTGCCCAGGCTCACTCCTTTTTTCCATTCTACAAGCCCGCATCCGTCACCGCACCTTCACTCGCAGTCGAGGTTAGCTTGGCAAACTTGGCCAAGACTCCACGGCGATAGCGAGGCTCAGGCTTCACCCATTTTGCCTTGCGCGCTGCCATTTCCTCGTCAGAGACATTCATATCAATGCGATTGCTGGAGGCATCGATAGTGATTTCATCTCCCTCTTCCAGAAGGCCAATCGGTCCGCCATCAAAAGCCTCCGGAGTGATATGGCCAGCCACGAAACCATGACTGCCACCCGAGAAGCGTCCGTCGGTAATGAGGGCCACACTATCGCCCAAACCACGGCCCATGACGGCGGCTGTCGGCCCGAGCATCTCGCGCATTCCAGGACCACCTTTGGGGCCCTCGCGGCGAATAACCACGACGTCACCAGCTACGATGGAACCATCCAAAATCGCGGTCATCCCGTCTTCTTCACAATCAAAAACGCGAGCCCGCCCAGTGAAAGACTCGCCTTCTTTGCCGGAAATCTTGGCTACCGCACCGCCGGGCGCGAGGTTCCCGTAGAGGATGCGCAAGTGGCTGTCTTTCTTAATTGGGTCACTCAATGGACGCACCACATCCTGTCCCTCGGGATACTCCAAAGATGAGTTTGCCAAGTTCTCAGCGACCGTCTTCCCTGTCACCGTCAGGCAATCGCCGTGAAGCAAGCCCGCTTCTAACAACATCTTCATGAGTGGAATAGTGCCACCAATTTTGACCAGTTCGGCCATGACGTATTTGCCAGACGGCTTGAGGTCGGCAATCACGGGAACGCGCTTCCCGATTTCAGTAAAGTCATCAATGCTCAACTCCACCTCAGCCGCATGAGCCATTGCCAGCAGATGGAGAACGGCATTCGTGGAACCACCTAGTGCAATGACGACGGTGATGGCATTCTCGAACGACTTGCGAGTCATGATGTCGCGTGGCTTGATGCCTTTTTCCAAAAGATTAAGGACTGCGGCACCAGCATCGAAGGAATCGCGCATTTTATCATCGCTAATCGCAGCCTGGGCCGAGCTGTTAGGAAGACTCATCCCCAGTGCCTCAATGGCACTCGCCATCGTGTTGGCGGTATACATACCCCCACAAGAGCCCGGTCCAGGGATGGCTGCCTCTTCGACTGCTTGTAGTTCTTCATCAGAATACTCTCCACTAGCGTGCTTGCCCACGGCCTCGAACACCGAGACGATATCGAGTTCCTTCTCCTCACCCTTCAAGCTCGCACAACCAGGTAAGATGGTGCCGCCATAGACGAATACAGAGGGCCGATTCATGCGCGCCATCGCGATTACGCAACCGGGCATATTTTTATCACAGCCGCCGATTGCCACATAGCCGTCCATCCCCTCGCAGCCGACCACGGTCTCGATGGAATCCGCGATGACCTCGCGGCTCACGAGAGAATACTTCATCCCCTCGGTGCCCATTGAGATTCCGTCCGAAATTGTAATGGTATTAAAGACCACCGACTTACCACCGGCAGCATCAACACCTTTGGCTGACTCGGCGGCCAGTTTGTCGATATGGAAGTTGCAAGGCGTTACTTGGCTCCAAGTTGAAGCCACTCCTACCTTGGGCTTGGAAAAATCTTCCTTCGTGAACCCCACCGGATACAGCATCGCCCGAGAAGGGGCCCGATCTGCACCATCCAAAACCTCCGAAGAATACTTCCGCTTGTCCTTGTCGCTCATAAAGGCGGGAGAATCTCCCGTCCACGCCCTTTCGTCAAGCCAGCTCCTTGCGATATCAAATCAACGGGTCCACACCACGCTATCGCATGGTTGCGAGGTGCACTTTCCCTTCTCCTTGGAAGGGCTCCGGATCAACATCGAACCAAGTGCTCTTCTCGATTTTCTCCTCATCATACGGAGGGGCGAAGATATCGATTAATTGGGTGAGTTCTCGCGCGGTGAGGGAGTGAATATTCCGGGCCTTGGAGGTCAGCGTGGAGACTTTTCCTTTTCCTAGCAAATCATGACTGGTTTCCTCGAGAAGCACTTCTTCGGTTGCTTCTTTTTTCCCTAACAAGTCGTAGTTCCAAGCTTCGATTTCGCCTGAGGCACACAGAATGACGCCCGTCATTTCCGGATGGTTATGATGAGGAATGGACTCCTCTTTTTCAAACTGCAAAAGGGTGACATGGAAATCGCGCTGCTTCTCCAAGGGCTCAAAATCGATGCGCCCGTTTCCCACTCCTTTTTGCGCTGCTTTCAGAGCTTCCTGCAAATGAGGGTCCTTGAGATTGAGGCGACTCGCCAAACGACTCGCCTTTTTGATGTAGGCTTCTTCACTCCACTGGTCGAGGTGCTGCTTGGCGGCCTCTTTCTCCACCCCGTCAAGAAAGGCATCCCAGTTGATAGCCCCATTGGCAGGCAAGCGGCCTTGGCAAGCATTGGCACGAGTGGCAAACGCAGTCAGTTGCGGAAGCACCATCCCCAGTCCCAAGAACCCGGGGATCGAGGTCTTGATAAAGTGGCGGCGGTCGTAATCGTCCATGACTTCAATCTACCCTCGGCCCTTAAAATAACAAGCCTACCATCCGGGCAGCAAGCCAACATCCTAGCCCAAGAGCTTCATCGCTAGCTGCATGGCCTTGTTCTGTGGAAGGGAGGAAGCGCGGTCGCTCATTTTGGAAGCAAAGGTGACGAACTCTTCCAACTCGCTCATTTGCTGATGAAACGCTTTCGCTTCCGCACTTTTGAGAGAGGATGTCTCTTCCTTACAACGGGTCAAAACCGCCAAGGCAGGGTCCAACTCGCGGCGTTTGCGTTCGCGCATGATGCGTCGGAACATTTCCCAGACATCTTTCTCTGCCTCAAAAAATTCTCGCCGCTCACCCTTCTTGGTGACGATGCGCAGTAACCCCCAGTTCACCAGTTCCTTGAGATTGGTATGAGCATTGCCCCGACTGATGTCCAAGGCGGCCATCACTTCGTCAGTGCTCAGCGGCTCCACTGCCGTCATTAAGAGAGCGTGGATCTGCGCCATGGTCCGGTTAATCCCCCACTGCGTTCCCATCACGCCCCATTGCGCAATGAAGTCTTCCCGGGTTTGTTCGAATTGAGTGGCAGTGTCGCTCATCGCTTTCAGAATTTCCTGAAAATACGGTCAGAGTCAATACGAATCTTCATTGAGTCACCCTCTCTTCAGCAAAGAACGGACTTGGAGAGTAGGGAAAAAGAAGAAGACTCGGTCCCGCCTACGAGGAGGCCACTTCGGCTTTCACCGCCGCTTCCTTTATGAAACGGTCGGGTGCAACGAGGCCTGCGGATAACAACAACTTGGTCGCTTCCTCGACACTGAGCTGGCTCACTTCGAGCCTGTCCTCATCGACAACGACTACGAAGCCCGTCATGGGATTGGGGCTGGTAGGGATAAAGACGGAAGTGACCTCTTTCCCAGTCTTGGCATCGAGAAACGAGCCCGTTACAAAGCCTAACAAACGGCAACCGGGACTGGGGTATTCGACCCAAGCGACGCCCTTGAACTTGCGGGCTCCACCCATGTCGCGAAAGGCGTCAACTCCCTGCTTAATCGTTGAGTAAAGGAAGCCCATGAAGGGCACCCGCATGAGGGCGCTATCCACCCAATTGACCACGGCTTGTCCTGGGCGATTGGTGACCGCAATGCCGACACAAGCCAGCAAGATGATGGGCACGAAAAACCAGATTCCCTGCGGTAAGGTATACAAGTTCAGCATCCAACCATCGGTCTCTGGACCGTCGATGGGAATGAGTCGCCCATTCTCTGCCTCGACATATTTGATACCCCGAAACCAGTCCAAAGCTTGGAAGATGCCGAAGATAAAGGACCTCCCAACCGCGAGGAGAGCTTTGTAGATCCAAGCAAGGAGAAAGACCGTTCCAACAATGGGAATCACGGTTGCCAACCCAGCCAGAAGGAGGTTGAAAACACGTTTAGCAATACTGGTCTTATGATGTTCGGCAGGCTCTGGTGACATTCGTTAGGTGAAGAAAGCTTACCATGTGCTAATGCGCCACCCAAGGCAACCATTGCCCTCTTGTTTTCGAAGAAAACTAAACCTCCTTTGGGAGCGGCTTCTTTCCGCGATGCGCAGTCCACTCGACGAAGCCAATGAGTAGGGCCCCAGCGACCATGCATCCGAAGGCTGCCCAATCGGTGCCACTGTCTAAGCGCGGTCCCGACCAATTTCCATAACCCGCCGTCACCAGCTCTTCGTCTTGGGTCAAAGTCTCCTTCACTTGATTGATGTTCCCCAGGCGCCCCTCTAGGGTTCGCTCCTCGGTCTTCACAACGATGAGGCCATTTTCGTCTCGCTGGGGAATCTCTTCCTTCCAAGGCCAAATGACCGCCAGGGACCCGAGGACGAATCCAGTAATGAGACCGACGGCCTCGTTGTGGTAATTCTTGAAAAGCCAGTTCAAGACCCGTGACAATACGATCAATCCCACGACGGCACCAATGCCAACTGGTATCAGGACAGGCAGCGCCTCTCCTAGTTTCAATTCCGAAAGAGCATTGACCGAGTCCAACATGATGAGCTGATAATTCCCCATTAGAACGAGCACAAAGGAGCCGCTCAAACCCGGGATGATCATGCTGCAGATTGCCACTACTCCGCAGAGCCCGAGATAGATGGGATTGGTATTCTCCTGCGCGGGAGGCAGAAAGACCAAGGCCACTGCGAGCGCACAACCTAGAACACCTAACACAATGACGAGCGGACTCCAGCGAGTGACCATTTTTCCCACCAAAGGAATCGAGGCTGCTATCAATCCGAAGAAGAAGGCCCAAACCAAAACAGGATGATTCTGGAAGCCCCAACTGAGAAATTTTGCCAAAGAGAGAATACTCACGACCGCCCCCACCCCCAGGGCGAGGAGGAATACGAGATCTACTTTCTGAGCGGCATCCTTGAACTTCCCCGCCAACGCCAGCTTCACGGCTCCGACGTCAAAGTTTTTCAAGGCACTGATGAGACGTTCGTAGATTCCGGTAATGAAAGCGATGGTGCCGCCTGAAACGCCGGGAATCACGTTGGCCGCGCCCATCGCGAATCCTTTCAGGGCGGTATAGATAAACTCTTTCACGACGCGAAGCATTCCCGATTCATCCTTCGAGGGCAACCACTCGCGGTGTCGCGATGCCAAAAGAAGACGAAAAATAAGTAATAATTTTCTTTTCGTGTAATTAATTACCTGACATTTACGTCTCATAACGCCTCGCGGGGCCGACAATCACTGTTGCCATGGACCTCCTTTTACAGAATCTCATCTCTCCCGTCGTTCTCGCCTTTGCCATGGGCATGATTGCCCGCTGGGTCAAAAGCGACCTCGAAATTCCGAGCGCAATTTACCAAGCTCTATCAATTTATCTTCTCTTCGCCATCGGCTTGAAGGGCGGAGTCTCCCTTTCGTTGACTCCGCTCTCCGAACTCATGGCCCCGCTGGGAGCGACCCTGCTCCTGGGAGTCATCACTCCCTTTTCAGCCTTTTTCCTTTTGCGTTGGTTTGGCAAACTCAACAAGATCGATGCGGGGGCCACTGCCGCGCACTATGGTTCCGTGTCGGCAGTGACCTTCTTGGCTACTGTCGAAGCTGTCAAAATTGCCGGAGTCCCGAGCAATGGCTATCTACCGGCCCTGGTTGCAGTGCTTGAGATTCCCGGCATCATCGTTGGCTTGTTACTCGCCCAAGCTGGTCCTCGTGGTGGGCTCAAATCTGCGGTCCATGAAGTCATTACCGGGAAAAGCATCTTCTTGCTTATCGGCGGCATGGTCATTGGCGCCGCCTGTGGGGCCCAGAAAATAGAGACGGTCGCACCCTTCTTCATTGCTCCCTTCAAGGGTGTGCTCTGCCTCTTTTTATTGGAGCTCGGGATGGTCGCCGCTGGGCGGTTGCGTGACCTCAAGTCGGCTGGTTGGCGTCTTGTGGTTCTCGGTTGCATCCTGCCTCTTTTGCATGGTCTTTTGGGAACCTACCTCGGGCATCTTGCTGGAATGGCACCCGGCGGAGCAGCGGTGCTGGGAGCGATGACGGGAAGCGCGTCTTACATTGCGGCTCCGGCGGCAGTTCGGATCGCCTTGCCCAAAGCCAGCCCGGGCATCTATCTTACGCTGGCCTTGGGGGTCACTTTCCCCTTCAATCTTGCGATAGGCATTCCGCTCTTTCTCACCTTTGCGGACTACCTTACCCACCTTTAAGAGACTGATTATGAAAGAACGCCTTGTCCTCGTCACCGTCGTTTTTGAAAACGTGCTGCGCGATGAAATCGTGAAGCTCTTTGAGGCTCACAAAACGACCGGTTACACAATCTCCCGCGTCGATGGGCGAGGCTCGCGAGGGGTGCGCGCCTCAGAGTTCGAGGGCCCCAACCTCAAAATCGAATCAGTCGTCTCTCGGGAGACCGCTGATACAGTCCTCAGTGCTATCGCAACCAACTACTTCGAGCACTACTCCGTCATTGCTTGGGACTGCGACGTCAACGTCTTGCGGGGAGAAAAGTTCAGCCCCTGAAGCAAAGTTCCGCCCTTCCTTTTCTCAGCAGAAATCTTCTCTCTAAGTGCGCTTTTTCTCGAAAGCGCATTTTTTTTGCAAGTGCTTCCCCAATTATGCCACCTTCCCTATCGATGAGCGATCCCACCCTCGCCCCACCCGGAGCCGGACTCCCCCCTTTTGAGGCTTTTGCCATCCGTAATCTGGTTTTCCCTTTCTTGCGCCTCCGACTCAACAGAGCCAGCTCACTTTCTCTTTTCGAAAAATCCGGGCAAGCGATCCTCTCCCGCGTGCGTGACTTAGATGACGAGACTTTCACGCAGCCAGTGCTCATCAAGAGGCTGCCCGGGCTCGAGGATTCCTCCCGAAATTGGTCAGCGGAAATGACCTTGGAGCACATCCAGGTCGTCACCGCTGCCGCTGTCTACATCATCAAGAAGCTCGAAGCCAATCAACCGCTGCAGCTGCCAGTTCGAACGCAAGACGTGAAACCCAACGGTGGCCTTGGTCTCGATCGGATTCGCGCCTTTCGGACTTACCTCGAAGAAACGCCCAAGAAGCTGGCTCAGTTCGATTTTTCCTCCTCGGCGACCCACCCCCATCCTTGGTTCGGCGAACTCAGGTCCATTGATTGGCTGCGTCTCATTGCCTTTCACCAAGACCTTCACCGCAAGCAGATTGAAGGTATCGTTCCGCCTTCGCAGTGTTGATAGGGGCTGGAATGAGAGAATCAGTTCGATTCTCCGTGCTCAAAATCCGCTGAAAGGTCTCCCCCTCGCGAACCGTTAATTGTTTTGCATGCTGGTCAACCGCCAGCTATCTTTTCGCCATGCCAAATTTAGGTGGACCAGAAATATTGATCATCTTTGTGATCGTCCTTCTTCTCTTCGGAGCCAAGAAGATACCCGAACTCGCGCGCGGACTCGGCAAGTCGATGGGCGAATTCAAGAAAGCCCGCGAAGAATTCGAAGACGAAATCAAACGTGCGGCTGATGACGTCGACTTGGACAAAAAGCCTGACTCGACGTCCACCCCACCCAACAGCGAAAGCCGTCCAAGTTAACTTTACCAACATGCTTCCCGCACTCATTCAATCGACGCGAAACGCCCCCCTCCTGGTTGGGGCGTTTTTTATGTTCCTTTGCCTCTCTGCTTGCAAAGAGAAAAGCAAAACTGCCACTTGGGTCACCTCGGAGCCGGAGAAAACGGTTGTCGTCGAGTCCCCGGCCGAAAAGCCCGAAGGCAAAGTTGACGAGGGAGGAACAACCGAAAGTACAGAAGGCGAAGCCATCACAGCTGATTCGCCAACTGAGGGTGAGATTCGCTTTCTTTCTTACAATCTGAAAAACTATCTCACCATGCGTCGGGGAAGAGAATACCTCCCCAAACCTGAAGAAGAGAAAAGCGCGGTGGTGGCCCTGATTGCGCGCCAAAATCCCGACGTGCTTGGCCTTTGCGAAATCGGCTCACTCGCGGACTTGGAAGAGTTACAGAATCGTCTCAAAAATGCTGGCGTTGATCTCCCCCACTCCGAGCACACCGGTGGCCGGGACAAAACCCGCCGTCTCGCCCTCCTTTCTCGTTACCCCATTGTGAACACCAATTCGCAAACCGATCTCAGCTACGAGATGAATGGTGACACATGGGTCATCAGTCGCGGCATTCTTGATGCCACCGTGAAGGTCGAAAACGGAAGCGAACTCCGGTTCCTGGGTGTGCACCTCAAATCCAAGCGCGAGATTGACGAGGCTGACCAAGAACTCATTCGGCAAAATGAGGCCCGCCTGCTCCGCAACCACATGAACGACATTTTAGAAGAAAACCCCGAGGTCAACCTTCTGGCTTACGGCGACTTCAACGACACCATCGGCTCCAAGACTCTGTCCATTGTCCGTGGTCGTCGCAACTCCGCGAAACACATGCCGGACTTTTACTTCAAAGACTCGCGGGGCGATCTTTGGACCCATTTTTGGGACTATCAAGATGTCTATTCACGGTTCGACTACGTTCTCTTCTCCGACCCCTTGCGCTCTCGGCTCGTGGGAAATAAATCTTACATCGTCGATGACGAAGCTTGGTTACGAGCCTCCGATCATCGTGCCCTCATGCTTGTGCTGGCTCCCTAACAGCGGGCTTTCTGCGGTGGTCTCTGATGAGGCAAATTAGACCTTGGCCTTGAGCCAGTCGCCCTTGAAGTGCACGCGCCCAAAGAGCACCGCCTGCGTCGCGACATCGACGAACATCACGACCCAGATTCCGGTCAGCCCGAGCCCGAAAAAACTCACTGCGACCGGAATCACCAATACGCGGTAAAAAATCATGGTGCTGAAGGAGTAGCGCATCACCAGCTTGGTCGCCCCGGCTCCCCGCATCGTAGTCTTCATCACCAGCGCGGTTGCGAGAAAAGGCTGCGAAAGACCACAGAGAAACACCAAAGGGCCAGCGAGGTTCTGAAAATGGTCCGAATCGGGTCCACTAGGCACAATGAGCGCCACCAATTCGCGCGGAAACACTAGAAAGAGAATCCCTAACAAGCCCATGAAGATAGCGGCATACTTCCAACACAGCCTGGCAGCCTTCATCGCCATCTCGGGATTACCCGCTCCCAGATACTGCCCCACCAGAGCCGCTCCGGCCGAACCGATCGCGAACCCTGGCAGGAAGCTCATCGACTCCACCCGAATCGCGATCATATGAGCACCCAAAGTGCCCTCTTGCGGAAGCCCAGAAATAGAGCGGACCATCACGGCCTGAATCGCCCACATCCCACCCATTTCCAGCGCTTGCGGAACTCCTACCCGGATGATTCTCATCATGGTTTCTTTCTCCGGAACAAGACGGCAATCGCGCAAGGACAAGAAAGGTTCGTCGCTATTCTTGTCCTTTTCCGTGCGCAAAAGAAGGAACAAGACCACCACCAACGCGCCGGCAGACCAGCCAAGAACAGACCCCAGAGCCAAGCCCGCAACCCCCATCCCCCCAGCCGGTCCGAACACAAAGAACCAGCTGAAGAAGACGTTCACTACATTGACCACCACCATCGCAAAGAATGGTGTTTTGGTATCGCCCGCACCCCGCAGAGCATTGGTGGCTGCAAACATGATGCCCATCACGGGCGCACTCCAGACGAGAATGCCCAAGTAACTTCTCGCCTGCCGCGCGCTCTCTCCCGCCAGACCAAAGACCGCGGTGATTACCGGGAGAAGGAGGTAAATCACGACCGAGACCACGAGGCCAGTCGCCAAACCTAACAGAAGACCTTGCGCCAAACCCTTACGAGCCAAATCACCATCACGTGCTCCTGTGGCGCGCGAAACCAAGGCCATGACCCCCGTTCCCACCGCACCCTGAAAAATCATGAGAAGCCAAGCCGTGTAACCACCCAAGCCCATAGCATCCATCATTGCGACCCGCAGGTCTCCCTCGGCCAAACGCCCTGTCATGACGAGGTCGACCGTAGCGACTAGAAAGCCGAGTATTTGCTCCAAGAAAGGCCACAATGCCAAAGACGCAACCTGCCGCTTGAGTGACATGCGACCCAACCGGCCGCCGAGTTGCCCCTGCGACCGTGCTCTTGCTTCCACACTTACCCCCGGTCGAGACATCGCGAAGGTGGTAGCAGCTTCTCTTTAAAAGTTCACCGTTTTTATGTTCTTGAAAGCCATGAGAACTCTTTTAGAAAAGAAGGTCGCCACTTGTTCCAAGAGTGACGACCTTCCTTCCGTTCTGGTCCGGGATGCTACCTAGGGATCAGACTGGAATTTTTTAGCGAAGAAAGCGGAAGTAGCTGGCACCCAATAGTGATACGGCACCAATCAAAAAAGGCATCATGAGCAGTTCCGCACTGCCAGCGATGTCGAGGCTCGAAGGAAGAGCAATCATCTCATTAAGAAGCGCCAGTCGTAAGGCCAGCGCGATCAGCAAAAACCCAAACGCTAAACTGAGTGCGACATTTTTCATGGAAACTTATCTAGCGATAAACATGCCAATTATAAAACTGACACCACTTACATGAAATACATTGATTACTGATAGTAAATAATAGCAAAACGCATTCTTTGAGTTGCATTTCGCATCCTCCTGATAATTTCCAGCTGCCTCCAATCTCTTAGCAGAAGGCATCCAGATTGCTTTTTTGCATTCTTTGCGTAGTCTCGCTGTGCAATGGCTGCCCTCGATAAAGAACAAAAAAGTGCGCTGCGAGCTGGCGCGCTCATTCTGCTGGGTTTTTCAGGCTTTATCATTTTCATCTGGTGCTGTGGTTATCTCCCCGGCCCGATAGGACGCACCTTCTCCCTCATTACCGGATTCCTTTGGACGCCTACAATTATGGAGCCCACGCTCTTCCTTTTGGCCCTGATGAGCATTTTGGTTCTCAATCATCATCGTCGTCAAAAAGAAGGACCCGACCTCGTCTATCTTGAAACAGTGGACGGCCCCGATGCCCATAGACTGCCCGCTCAATCCCGCTCTGCCACCTTTGTCGAAAAACCAGAGCCTGCTTCTGGGAAAGAAATGGTTGCCGTCATCGAGGGGGCTGCCGCCATGAATGACCATAAGGAAGTCCTCCGCCTGATGCTCGAGCTCCCCTCCGAACTGTTGGAAAGCGAAGATATCCTCGCTGTCCGCCTTAAGCTGGCTCAAGCCAACAATGACCCCAATCACAAACGTGGGCTTTCCCGAAAACTGAAAGCTCTCAACCCCGACCATCCCCAGCTGCGGGAGTGAGTTTGCGCTCCTTTGGAGACGAGGTCTTGGGGCCCGACGCCGTCAGAGACCCATCAAAAAGCCGTTAATTTTTTGCTCGATAGAAGTAGGTTCCCTCTCCTGGTCGTGGGCCTTGAAAAAGAGATCTTCCATCGGCACCAACGGCAACGGTGCCCTCCACCGTCCAGCTGTCTTCTGCCATGGTTGGGGAAGACTCGATGGTGAGTGATGTCGATGGTCTCGCTCCTTCGATTGAGAGCCGGATGAGGCCATTTTCGAGAGTCACACCCGTAATCTCCATCTCGCTAATCTCGACAATATCCCAGTGATACCACTCTTGTCCGGTGTAAGTATATTGGGCCACGTCAGCACCCGACTCGACCCGATCAAAGGGTGCTCCGGAGGTGTCGCTGCCGAAGACCGTCATCGCCTTCGCGGAATGCTTATTAATGATGCGGTAACCGTCGCCAACATCCGTCAGGCGCCACTGATACCAGTTGTTCCCGAGAAAATCCCACTGCGCGATATCGGCAAAATCCTCGCTCCGCGCCACTGGTGTGACCCCGTCTAACCGGGTTCCAAAGACTGCTAGCGATTTACCCGAATGTCGGTTGACGAGACTCCGCTGGCCGTTGCCCAAATCATTAATTTGCCAAGAGAAGCGCTCGTCCCCCTTGCGGAACTGGTATTGCGCGACTTCCGCGCCGTTGGCGGTGGCAGGAGCAGGCACCCCGGCAATATTCTCCCCGACAACCGCCAGCGATTTGCCCGAAAAGCGATTCACCAACTGATAAGAGGCTGCGTCATCAAACTCGGAGGTGTAGGTGCCCTCGATAGCAGCGGCGTAATCCTGCACCGAGTGTCCTCCCTCCCAAGTATAAGTGAGTCTCCAAATGAAGCCGCCCGGGATATCTGCGCTCTCTCGCCAACCGTCCATTGCTTCCTCCACCTCAGATGGATCGCGGCGACCGAAGGTGCTGGCATCACCAGCCCAAAGGCCGGGCTCCACCTTCAGAGAACCAAAGAGCTCATTCCAAGCGGAAGGATTATTGCCTCCCCCGCCTGCGTAGCGTTGCAGGTAGATGTGGTCCACGGCACCAGGTCGTTGAGCCTCGATGGCATCATAGAGACCGTCCCAAAAGGACTCTCTCGTGTAGGGAGCGAAGGTGATCTGATAACCGAGGTCCACCAACATGATGGCAAAAGCAGTTGTCGATGAGAGATCGTAGTTGCTCTCGTCGTCGAAGTTGATGGCATCGACTTGGGGAAAGGCATCGCGTAGGGCTTGAAAGTTTCTCCGCAAGCGACTCCCTGGCCCGGTTCCTCCTTCGGAATGATCAGTGTTGATCCAGTTCTCAATATTCTCGAAATCAGTCGCGCCAGCCGACCCCACCGAGAACTCGATGCGTGAGATTGAGGTGGGAGCCTCCTTCAATTTCGCACAATTAACTCGCGCCCACTGGCCGTAAACATACTGCCCAGAGGCGTCGATGAGAGTATCGTTATTCAGGTTCAAAGCCGCAGAACCATTCACATGCACGGACCAGAGGATTGCGGTATCGAAGCCTGAGCTGCGCAAATTGGCGACCTGCTCGTTGAACAAACCTCCCGCTATATAAATCGACTTATGCGCTGCCGGAGCCGAAAGGGTTGCAAAAAGAAGAAAGCCTGCGCCAGAAAACGCCGCTCCCGCATCTTTGAAAACCGTTTTGTAAAACGAGACTAAACAGGGGAAAATTAATGAAACGTTGGAAAACATAGAAATCAGGAAAGGAGGGCCACTAACTGTTTGACGCTGGTAACCTAAACTACCTTTGGTGAGGAGCATGCAATGATTGCCTATTTTTTCAAGTCGGCTGCCCGATTGGGGGCCTCAGCTTATTTTCTATCAGACAAACACCAAGCTGAATTCGATATTCTAGAGCACGCCCTTACCACATCAGACAATTGGATTGTCTCAATAACCAACTAGTCTCACTTTCCCCTAAGTCGCACCGCAACACACACGGTAAGTGCGGCCTAGTCAAAATCTCCATTATGCCCACCTCCTCAATCATCTCGTTCATCCTTTTCTTCGTGGTCGTCATTGGCCTGTCAGTCTACAAAAGCCGACGCGCGGCTGGGGCTAAGGAAAGTTCTTCCGACTTCTTTCTCGGAGGACGGAGCCTCACTTGGCCACTGATCGGAATTTCGATCGTGGCAGCCAATATCTCCACCGAACAAATGGTGGGAATGGCTGGTTCGGCGGCGGGCGGGGTCGGGCTGGCAGTGAGCGCGTGGCAGCTCCTGGGCTCGGTCTTCATTGTTATCGTCTCAATGACTCTTCTTCCCCGCTTTCTAAGAGCAGGAATCTACACGATGCCCGAGTTTCTCGAGTATCGTTACAACGCCGCTGCCCGAAGCATTATGGCGATTCTCACGGTGATCATCTACGCGGTGGTGATGCTGCCAGCAGTGCTGTATTCCGGTGGAGTCACCTTGCAGGCGATTGTCGGAATCGAGCTTTGGCAGGGAGTGATCCTGATTGGCTTGGTGGGGATGGTCTACTCCACCTTTGGCGGGCTCAAAGCCATTGCATGGGCCGACCTCGTGCAAGGTCTCGCTCTGCTTGCCGGAGGCCTGCTCGTCTTCTTCTTCGGCCTCAAGGCCGTGGGCGGCTGGGATGCTTTTCGCACCGAAAACGCGGACCAGCTTCATATGATTCTTCCCGCCGACAATCAGGACCTGCCTTGGACCAGTATGTTCTCGGGCATGTGGATTGTGATGATTTACTACTGCGGTCTCAACCAGTTCATCGTGCAGCGTAACCTCGCCGCCAAGACTCTTAAGGATGGCCAGCTCGGGATGATTTTCGCTGGTGCCCTCTGGCTGTTGGTCCCCTTCGCTATTGTAATGCCCGGGCTGATGGCCAATCAGCTCTACGGCGACACCATGGAAAACACCGATGCTGCCTTCCCAACGCTCATCAAAAATCTCATTCCGCCGGGAATCAACGGTCTCATCTATGCCGCCATTGCGGGTGCCGTGACTTCGACACTGGCGTCCTTGCTCAACTCCTCATCCACCATCGCCACGATGGATATTTACAAAAACATGATCAACACCAAGGCCAGCGAGAAGCAACTGGTTCTCCTTGGGCGCTGTTTTACGGTTGCGGTAGTAGCTCTCGCCGCCACCATTGCTCCCCAGCTGGCTGATCCTCGTTTTGACGGGGTCTTCAAGTTCATCCAGCAGTTCCAAGGCTATATCTGGCCGGGCGTCGTCGCCGCCTTCATCGGAGCCTTCCTGCTCCCCAAAGCTCCGCCCATAGCCGGGGTGCTCGCTCTTGTTCTGGGGCCTATTTTCTACGGCTTGCTGCAATTGACCCAGAAGCAGCACGGACTTTTCTTCCTCCATCAGGTTCTCATCGCCTTTTTGGGGGTCTCGCTGGTGATGATTCTTCTCACCGTGCTCAAGCCTCTCCCCGAGGCCCGCAAGCTTCCTGTTCGCGAGGAAGTCTCACTCACTACCGAACCCGTGGTCAAAATTGCGGGTGGATTGGTGATTCTTGGAGTCGTTCTCTTCTTCATTATCTTCCGTTAACTCTCGCCACCCTTCTTTCTCATGTCCTCTGTTACCGCTGCCCTTGAGCCGCTCACTATCCCGACCTATCCCATAGGAGAACCCGAAAAGAACCCCGTTTTTTTCGATAAGCGCGTTTATCAAGGTTCCTCGGGAAAAGTCTATCCCGTCCCCTTCATCGACAAAGTCTACGACGAACCAGTCGATACCACCTACCAATCTGCTCGGCTGGAAAACGAGTTCATCCGGCTCGTGATGTTGCCTGAGATTGGGGGGCGCATTTATCTCGGGCAGGACAAGACCAACCAGGATTACGACTTCTTCTACCGCAACGACGTCATCAAGCCTGCGCTGGTAGGACTCGCAGGCCCTTGGATATCTGGTGGAGTGGAGTTCAATTGGCCTCAACATCATCGCCCGGGGACTTTCATGCCAGCCGACGTCAAGGTTGAGCAGGAGGCTGACGGTGCCGCCACCATCTGGATGTCGGAACACGATCCCCTCAATCGCCTCAAGGGCATGCACGGCATTCGCATTCGCCCCGGCTCCTCCCTGATAGAACTGCGAGCCCGTCTCTATAATCGCACCCCCCTCACCCAGACCTTTCTCTGGTGGGCCAATGTTGCCGCGATGGTGCATGACCAATATCAATCCTTTTTCCCCCCGGACGTCAGCTACGTCGCTGACCACGCAGTGCGCGCGCTTTCGTCTTTCCCCGTTGCCAACAATCCCTACTACGGCATCGACTATCAGAACCGTCCCGGTGAGAACGACCTCTCTTGGTATCGTAACATCCCTGTCCCCACGAGCTACATGGTCTGCCAAACGCTGGCCGACTTCTTTGGCGGCTACGACTTCAACGCCGATGGTGGGTTCGTCCATGTGGCCAATCGTCACATTGCTCCGGGCAAGAAACAGTGGACTTGGGGCAACCACGAGTTCGGTTGGGCTTGGGATCGGGAGCTCACCGATAACAACGGCCCCTACGTTGAATTGATGGCCGGCGTCTACACCGACAATCAGCCAGACTTCACCTATCTTCTCCCGTACGAGACCAAAACCTTCTCGCAGTTCTGGTGGCCCATCCAAGGCATCGGCCCCGCCCACGCCGCCAACGAAAAAGCCGCTCTCAGTGTCGTTATTCAAGAGGATCACAAATTGGCCCTCGGCCTCAATGTCTCGGAAGCCTTTGCCGGCACCCTCGTTGTCACCCGCCAAGACCGTGAGCTCGCCAGCTTCCCGATTACCCTCAAACCCGGCGAAGTTTGGAAGAACGCCGACCATTTGTTTGAAGGCGAACAAGCTGATGAACTCTATTTTGCGCTTCGTAATCAGGAAGGGCACCTCGTCCTCGACTACCGTCCGGTCAACCCCGAAACCTTGACCCGAGACCGGGCCCAAGCCACGGAACCACCTCAGCCCGAGGAGATCACTTCCGCAGACGAACTGTTCTTCACGGGTGAACATCTCGAGCTCTACCGTCACCCTACTCGCCAGCCCGAGCCTTATTATGAGCGTTGCCTCGAAATCGATCCTCTTGATGCGCGAGCTAACCTTGCTCTCGGCAAACGTCTCTTACGCAGAGGCCTCTTCGAGCAAGCCAAAGAGCGCCTCGACGCCTCCTTGGATCGCCTCACTTCCCGCCACCCCAACCCCATCACCGGCGAGGCGCATTACTTCCAGGCTCTCACTTTACGCCAACTGTTGCATTTGCCGGACGCTTACGGTCACTTCTACAAAGCAACTTGGAACAGTGAGTGGCGGAGCTCGGCCTATTACCAGCTCGCGACCCTTGATTGCTTGAAAGGCGACTTCGACACTGCCCTCACCCATGCCGACCAATCTCTCGCCACTAACCGTGACCAAAACAAAGCAAAAAACCTAACCGCCCTCGTTCTCTTCAAACTGGGTCGAGAGGAAGAAGCGCGTGCCACCCTCAACACCCTACTCGAGGTGGATCCTTTGGACCATTGGGCCCGTCACATCCTGACTACC
>CAZGXV010000001.1:100304-170635 GCA_964529725.1 uncultured Roseibacillus sp. | reverse complement strand
GCCAAGTTTACATGGATGGTGCCAATATGAATGCCCAGGTCGGACTCACCAGCCCGGGCTTGATTGGGGCCGATGTCTGCCACCTCAATCTCCACAAAACATTCTGCATTCCTCATGGAGGCGGAGGCCCCGGGGTCGGTCCCATTGGTGTCGCCGCGCACTTGGTTCCCTTTTTGCCGGATGCTGACAATGCGGTCTCGGCTGCGCCTTGGGGAAGTGCCTCCATCAATGTTATTTCGTGGATGTATATTCGCATGATGGGTGCCGAAGGATTGACCGAGGCGACCCGCGTTTCTCTCCTATTAGCAAACTACATTTCCAAACGCTTAGAGAATGCCTTTCCCGTACTCTACAAGGGCCGCAATGGCTTGGTGGCTCATGAGTGTATTCTCGATGTACGCGACCTAGCGAAGGAAAGCGGCCTCAGCGTGGAGGATGTCGCTAAGCGTCTCATTGATTACGGCTTCCATGCCCCGACCATGAGTTGGCCAGTTGCGGGCACGCTGATGATCGAGCCTACCGAGTCGGAGGGCAAACGCGAGATTGACCGCTTCTGTGAGGCCATGATTGCCATTGCGGGAGAAATGAAGGCGGTGGCAAGCGGAGAGAGTGATGCCACTGACAATGTTCTCAAGAACGCACCCCACACCACGGAGATGGTCACCGCTGATGAGTGGACGCATCCCTACACCCGGGCGGAGGCTGCGTGGCCGGTCGATAATTTGCGGGAGTGGAAGTTCTGGTCGCCAGTAGGACGGGTGGACAACGTTCACGGGGATCGGAATCTCGTTTGCACCTGTGAGGGCATGGATGCCTTTGCCGAGGATTGATCTCCGGTTGCAAAAGGAGTGTGATGTCAGCGATGAGCAAAGAAGACTGTCCGGTTGATTGGGAAACCTGGGAACCGGGGATGCGTGCCACCTTGATGTTCATCCAAGTGGACGGGGAAGTGCTCTTAATCGAAAAACAGCGGGGCATCGGTGCTGGGAAAGTCAATGGCCCCGGCGGAAAAATCGACCCCGGGGAGACTCCCTTGGAGTGTGCCATTCGCGAGACCCAGGAGGAACTCTGCGTGACTGCAACGGGAGTGAAGAAGATGGGGGAGCTCTTTTTCGCAATGTCGGACATGCCGGACATCCATTGCCATGTCTTCACCGCGACCGGTTACGAGGGGACCCCTACTTCGACCCCCGAGGCCATTCCTTTGTGGACGCGGGTGGACGAGATTCCTTACCAACGCATGTGGAACGATGATCGTTACTGGCTGGGCGAGATGCTTGCCGGGCAGACCTTCCGGGGTCGTTTTGTCTTCCAAGAGGAAGAAATCCTGTGGCGGAATGTTGAGTTCGGAGTGAACTGGTGAAGAAGGTCCGGTGATCGCGGTGGCTGTTTTTTCGATACCAGTCCGCAGCACCACTTGATGAATCAGGCGCGCCTTTCCACAAAAAATCCGCTCTGCGACTAGCGCGAGAGCGGATTGATGTATCCTCTGTGACCACAAAGGCCGCGATGAGCTGCGTTCCGAAGACTCAACAGGTTGGGGACTCCGGGGACCGCGTCTGCCCTCCTAAAAAGGCGCGACATTCACATCCCGCGGGGCTGCCCCCATTATTTTAAATATCGGTCCGAGCTCGCTGCCTTAGTAGCGACCACAGGAGACGTTTGCAGAATAACCGAGATATCAGCAGGAGCAAATTGATTCTCACAGAAGGGTCGAACTTTCTTGCGCGCTGGTAAAGGGCACAGGTTCTCTCGCTATCTTTTACCGGGCCTGAGAAAATTCGGCAGGGCGATCAAGCTGGAAAAAGTTCGGTAAAATTGGCTCAAGATCAGAATCCAAACTGGTTGTTCGGGCCGCGTCTTGAAATGCCACCTTCTCCAAAACTTTACGGCTCTGATTTTCCCGTCAAAAAAATCCAATCTCTCCGATGCTTCTTGGTCGAATGATTGAGTAAATAAAGCAACTTGGCCCCTCGCTTAATCGCCCCGAGGGCGAAAAGTGACTGATTCTGGAATTTCAGATAATTTTGTCTTGATGAAATATTAAAGTGACTTTGTTTTTAAATTAGTTAAAATAGTAGTGTTCCATGACTCAAGTTTTCAAAAAGAAAAGGAAAGATGGCCGTAAAAAATGGCTACCTTTCCTGGCGGCCGGGCTCTTTGGAGTCCACATGGTCTTTTTTCTTCTTCTCTCGCAGTGTCGGACGGAAAAACCGGGCTCAAGGGTGAATCATGTTTCGTATCTCCGTGTCCAAGCGGACACCGTCACTCATTATAATTTTGAGATGGACCAGCCTCCGAAGCAGATGTTCTCCCAATTTGTGAGCATGCCTTTGGAAGAAAAGCAGGAGGTGATTCGATTATCGACCCCAGTTTGGGATGGTTATGAGACTCTCGTCGCGCTAAAAGCCGATGACTACAGCCCGATGGAAAGCTACCGTCTGACGATGCAGGTCCAGCGTGATGAGCGAAGAACGTCGCCAACTCTTCTTTATCGTCCGGTGTTCCGCACCGTCGTGGTCCAAGGAGTGCCAGTGCAACCCGTCACGATTGTGCCCGAGCCCGGAGCCTCCGTCCTGATAGCCTTGTCGCTTGTCACATTGATTGGTCGACGCCGGCGAGGGGTGTTAGGGGGGAATTGAGCTGGTCCAAAGTCCCTAGGGAATGACCACTGGTTGGATACGCTTGGTCGTGAAGCGGACGCTGACGTTATAGTTGGACTGCTGCTGACCAGGTCCCAAAAGAACCGAGTAGCCGTCGCTGGTGCGCCAAAGGTGGGAGGCGAGCATGAGACCATCTTGGAGCTCTTTTTGCTCCGGATAGGGCGAGGTCGAAATAGGTTTTCCGTAGAGCTTGTTGAGCAGGGCGATGAGCTCGTTCCAAGTGCCATGCAGTTTGGTGCTATAAGAGCTTTTTGCGAGGGCCTTAGTGCGGAGGGTGACTTCTTGGAGGTTTCCGGACTTGTTCCAATCAAAATAAAGAAAACAAGAAAGACCTCCGATGGTTTGGGAAGTTTCGAAGATGCCGTTGAGTCCGGTTCTTCCGAAGAGTGTTTTATCGACGTCAGTCTTGACGATGCTGGAGGCGAGAAGCTTCTCCTCAACCTCGTTACGGCTGTCACCGAATCGAAGGGGGCCAAAGGCATCTCCTACCGGCTCCTTCTCACCTTCGGGCGGGGAATAGGGATACTTTTTCTCAAGAAAGTCTTGTTCGCTCTGATGTAGCTTTTCGATAGCAAAGGTCAAAACACGACCATCGGTCCGCCTCAGAGTGACGGTGGCCTCATCTCTGGAAAGGAAGTCAGCGCGGAGGGTTTTGGTGCCGTCGCTGCTTTTCCAAGAACGTACCTCACCCCAGCAAGGTGAAGCGAGAGCGCTGACTGCGAGAGAAAGAAGAATGGTTCGGGAGCGAAGCTTCACAATTGTTAGAGCGTCGATAAGTTGTTTTTGTTTCTATCTTTTTTGGCTAGAGGTCAAAAAAAACCGATAGGGAAATCCTACCGGTTTTTTCTAAAGTCTGAAAACTTGAGAGAAACTTACCAAGTCTGGGTGCGAGAGTGCATGAAGTGAGTTTCGAACCCAAGCTCGGGTGGAAACTCAGAAAGACCATCGCTGGGGTCCATCTCAACACGCCAATCCTTGCCGCACTTGCTGTAAGGGGGCTTGAAAGTTCCTTTGTAAGTCGGGCAATGGAAAGTGAAGAGCTCGTAGAAGCCATAACCAAGGCGCTTGAAAGCACGCTGTGTTCCATTCACCAGTCCATAAGACCATCCCGCCTTGCGACCACCGACATCTGATTGGCGAACGATTTGCTCAGGAATTTCCATGACACCGTAGAGGATGTTGCTGATAGCCCGTCCCAACTTGCGGGAAGAGGTATACTGAGCTCCTGGAGGGGCTTGAATATCGCCGTAGGCTACGCTGCCAAGGCACAAAAACGCTGCTGCTAGAATCAGTTTTTTCATCGCTGGACGGATTGTGAAGGAGTGGGAAGAGAGTGACAATGAAAAATTGATCTCATTGTTACATAATTACAAACTAACTCCCGTGGAGTGCAGAACACCCGGCACGGCCCGAATTTGGTCCATGATTTCAGGGGAAAGCGGGTCATCAACTTCGATAACGGTGAGGGCGTTGCCGTCGCTCTTGTTGCGGGCTAATGACAAATTGGCGATATTGACGCCAGCCGCTCCCAGAAGGGTGCCGACCGCACCCACGATGCCGGGGCGATCGTCGTTGCGGACGATAAGGAAGTGGCCGCTGATGTTGGTGTCGACATAGAGTTTGTCAATTTCCACAATGCGCGGAGAGCTGCCGATGAGGCTACCAGCGAGACGGAAGCGCTGGTCACCCTTTCGCAATTCAACCACTAAGAGCTCACTATATTCAGTTTGCGCATTGATGGTGGATTCTACCAACTCGAGACCCATCTGGGCCGCGATGCCGGGAGCATTGACGATATTGACTTGGCCATCGCAGCGAGAAGCCTCCAGAAAATGGGTTAAGGCAGTGCGTGAGACGAGTCCGGTGTCTTTTTTGGCCAAAGGTCCGTGGTAGGAGACTCGCAGGGCATCGGGGTTCGCAGGGCCGAGCTTGGCGAGAAGTTTGCCCAACGAAGCCGATAAATCGAGATAAGGTCCAATCTCGGCGCGCGCACTGGCGTCGAGGGAAGGCATGTTGATGGCATTTCGGATTTCTCCGGTGGCAAGAAAGTCGCGCACTTGTTCAGCGACTTGGATGCCCACGTTTTCTTGGGCTTCGGCGGTGGAAGCTCCGAGATGAGGGGTAAAGGCGACAAACTTTTTGAGAGAAAGGAGGGGGTGATCGGCGGCAGGTGGTTCGCTTTCGAAGACATCGAGCGCGCATCCGGCAATGTGGCCGGAATCGATGGCTGCCTTGAGTGCTGTTTCGTCGATGAGGCCTCCACGAGCACAGTTCACCACAAGTGCCCCTTGGTTCATGAGAGCGAGACGTTCGGCATTAATGATGCCCTTGGTGCCATCGTTAAGAGGAACATGAAGCGTCACCACGTCGGCACCGGTGAGAGCCTTGTCAGGTGTTTCGGCAAGTTCGACCTTCAGCTGGTCAGCGCGACTTTGCGTCAGGTAGGGATCGAAGGCCACCACCTTCATATTAAAGGCCTGCGCCCGTTTGACAAACTCGGTGCCGATGCGGCCCATGCCAATGACAGCGAGACGCTTGCCATCCATTTCGATCCCTTGATTCGCCTTGCGACCGGCTGCAAATTCACCTGCCAAGACCGAGTTGTAGCCCGGGGCAATGTTGCGGGCAGCAGAGAGCATCAGGGTGAAAGCGTGCTCCGCCGTGGAAATCGTGTTTCCGGTGGGGGTGTTCATGACAATGACTCCGCTCTGATTGGCAGCATCCTTGTCGATGTTATCGACACCCACTCCAGCTCGGCCGATGACCTTGAGGTTTTTTGCTGCTGCCAGGACGTCCGGAGTGACCTTGGTCTGGGAGCGTACTACGAGGCCCTCGTAGTCGCCGATGATGGCGATCAATTCTTCGGGAGAGAGCCCGGTGTTGAAGTCAGCTTCGATATCGGGATGAGCATTGAGCAGTTCAACGCCTCTTTCAGAGATAGGGTCGGATACAAGAACTCGGTGAGCCATGGCGTGCCCTTAAGCTACCAAGGCATCGGGTGCAAGAGTGAGATTTGCTAATTGAGTGCTCATTTTCGAAAAATAATGCCATGACGAATGGTGCTTTGACGGTCATTGAACTTGACGAAAGTCCGCTGGCAGAGTCCAGATGGCGGGGATGACAGTGGGACTCAATGAAAGCCGATTTGGCTCAATGTGGAAAACAACCTTGATGTGTGTAGTAGCCACCTTATCGATGGTGTTCTCTACCAATGTTTTGGGGCAGGACTTCTTGGAGGAGCCTGATTTAAAAGTAACCCAGGTCGTGTTTCGCTACAACGGTCCCAAGACGGTAGCTGAATCGCGTTTGCGGTCTTTCACCTCCACTCGCGTGGGTCAATCCTTCGATGCCGGAGTAGTCGATGAGGACGTCAAGCGGCTCTACGAAAGCGGTCTCGTGCAAGACGTGCAGGTTTTGGGCGAAGAAGTCACCGGAGGGGTGAAAGTTATCTTCGAAGTCACTACCCGGGGCACCTTCGATACTGTTGGATTCCAGGGTAACTCAGTCTTCTCTGACCGCAAGTTGGCCAAGGAAGTCCAGCTGACCGCAGGGGAGATTTTGAGTGATGCCAAGATTTTGACCGCGCGTCGTAATATCCAGGAATACTACCGCGGCTTTGGCTATCCCGACGTCAGCGTTACCCACCGTTTGCAGGACGAGGGGGAAGGAGTGACCGCTCTCATTTTCCAAATCAATGAAGGAGTGAAGAGCGAGGTGAGAAAGATTCGCTTTGAGGGGAATCAGGCCTTCTCGGATGTGGAGTTGCGCCGCGAGATGGAGACCAAGCAAAAGGGCATCTTCTCCTTCATCACCAAGTCAGGTCGGATTGATAACCAGCAGTTGCAGCGCGACTTGGAAAGTGTGAAAGGATTTTATCAGAACAACGGCTACCTGCGCGCGAAAGTCCTCGGTGAGGAGCGGGTTCCTGTGCGTGATGGCCGGGTAGACCTCGTGATTTCAGTCCAAGAGGGCGGAAAGTATAATGTGAATCAGATTCAGTTCGGCCCCATGACGGTCTTCAAGCCCGAGGAGCTGATGCCTGCCTTGAGTTTGATTTCGGGAATGCCTTACTCCGCCAAGAAGGTCAACGACGACCGTCGTGCCATCCGGAGCTACTATGGATCTCGTGGTTACGCTGACGCGAACATTTCGGCCGAGGTCAAGGATGCGGGTGCAGGCTTGGTGAACATTGCCTACCGCGTGAAAGAAGGAAAACGCTTCAAGGTCGGGCGGGTCAACATTTCTGGAAACAACAAAACGCAGGACAAAGTGATTCGCCGCGAGGTTCCCCTCAAACCGGGCGACTTTTTCAACTCAGTGAACGTGGAGACCACCCAGAAGCGTTTGGAGAACATTCGCTATTTCCAAGGGGTCCAGGTCACCAGCGACAGCAGCTCGCGGGCAGGATACCGAGATTTGAATGTCGCGGTGCAAGAGGGAAAGACGGGTGAAGTGAACTTTGGTGCCGGCTTTAGTTCCATTGATAGCATCGTGGGTTACATCAACTTGGAGCAGCGAAACTTCGATATTCGGAACCCTTGGAAGTTCACTGGCGGTGGTCAGCGCTTCTCGGCTCAATTGCGTCTCGGTAGTGAACGCCAAGACTTCAAGGTGTCGTTGATTGAGCCTTGGTTCATGGGTCGTAAGCTCTCCTTGGGTGGCGAACTCTACTACCAGAATAGGTTTTTCCTGAGCCCGGAGTATGACCAACAGAATCTTGGTGCGGCCGTCTTTCTAAGGAGAGCCGTGGGTCGCCGAGGTTCCCTTCGAGTCGAGTACCGTCTCGAGCAAATTGAGGTCGATGTTGATAGCGATAGTTCGGAGGTCTTCATGCAGGAGGAAGGTGACTTTGTGCGCAGTGCGCTGGGCTTGGTCTACGAGTATGATAGTCGCGATAGCATCGTTATGCCGCGCAAGGGCCACAAGGCGACTCTGGGGCTTACTCTCGGTATCGGTGGAGACGTCGAGACTTACCAATTTGAGGCCAGCGGAGCTAAGCACTGGAGCTTGCCTTGGGACATGATTTTCAATCTCCGGGGTTCGTTTTCTACCGTGGATTCATATGGCGACGGCAACGTGCCAATTTTCGACCGTGTCTTCCTTGGTGGTCAGCGTGACCTGCGAGGTTTCGAGTTCCGTGATTTGGGCCCCCGTGACAGCACTGGTCCTAATGCCACTCAGGAAGCCTTGGGCGGTGGCACAGCTGCGTATGTGACGACCGAGGTCACCTTCCCGATTTTCGAGAAAGTACGGGGGGCCGCCTTCTTCGATGCAGGCTTTGTGAACGAGGACGCGTGGGATTTTGCCCCCGACGATATCTATGCGGATGCAGGTCTTGGTCTCCGTCTCGACATTCCAGGAGTGGGTCCTCTGGCCCTGGATTACGCAGTCCCTGTTCTAGTGCCAGACCTCGACGAGGAAGCTGACAAAGGAGGGCAGTTCAACTTCTACATCAACTATCAATACTAGCGGGCGAGGGGAGAGAGAATTCGAAGCTTGAATGGGCTTTCTCCTCCCGCTAATTCACGCCACCCGCCGGACACCAAGCTGTCCCGGGGCTATCCTTGAGTATGAAACTGGCAAACCTTCTTACCGAGCAGCGAGTTTACTTGGATATCCAAGCCCAAACTTGTAGCGAGGTGATGGAAGAACTCGTAGGATACTTCACCGAACAAGGAGTGCTTCAAAACGGAATTCGCGAGCAAGCGATTCAAGCGTTGCAATGCCGTCAGGAAGAAGTGAGCACTGGGGTGGGATGCGGAGTGGCCATTCCTCATGCCTACCTCGAGGGCCTGAGTGAGGCCGTGGCTATTTTCGGGCGTTCTGAAGGTGGCATTGAATTCGATGCCTGCGACCATGCTCCGGTTCATTTTGTGGTCATGCTTCTGATTCCAGAGGACAAACGGGGCCAACATCTCCTGACTCTCGCTGATATCGGACGCCGATTTTTAAGCTGCGAAGTGCGTCAATCTTTGGCCAGTGCTCCCGACCGGGCATCGGTGATGGCAATTCTTGAGAAGTGAATTGCGCAAAGCCCGTTCCCTCAACAGACACCGAAGAGCTCCTTTTTGCTTGTTCCTGCATGGGATTCCAGAAAGGAATGGGCCATGCCTTCCGAAGGAGATGATGACTATAACCGCGCTCTCGACGCTGTCGAAGCGGGAGACTTGAACACGGCTCTTGAGGCAATTGAGTCAGCTTTGATGCACGACTCCAAGGACGGCGGTTTTTGGCAGCTCTATGCCATGCTGCTGGGGCAGGCCGGGCGCCCAGAAGACGCTGCCAGCGCCAAGGCTAAGGCGGAGGAATTTGGCTTGGATGAGGTCGATGCCCTCCTCATGAAAGCCTCCGAAGCCGCTGCTGCTCAAAGCTGGAATAAAGCGGTGACAGCCTGTGAGAGTGCACTGGAGCTTGCTCCCGAGAGAGGTGAAGTGTGGGCCAGTTATGCTGCCAACTTGATGGAAGGCAGTTACCACAAGGATGCATTGGAAGCCTCCGCAAAGGCAGTCGAGCTTTTACCGGATGAGCCCCAAGTTTGGTATCTCCGCGGGAGGGTATTGCGACTCAATCAGCAGCTTTCCGAGGCTCTTTCAGCCTTTGAAAGCGCGATTACCTTGGATGGAACTCTGGCTCTTGCTTGGTATGAAAAAGGAATGATTCTTCACGAGCAGGAAGAGTCCGAGTCTGCCAAAGAGTGTTTCTTAAAAGCCAAGGCTCTCAAGCTGAACGATCCGGGCGTGGAAGAGGCTCTCCAAATCATTGCAGAGGCAGGGCGCTAGCGAACAGGACGATCAAGCTAGGGAAGAATTCGGTGAAATGAGACCAGGATGGATTGGATGAACCACATTTAAGAACTCAAACTCGTCGTTCTGAGCCGAGTTTTGAAGTGCCATTCCCTTCAAAAGTTCGCGGCTCAGGTTTTTCCATCAAAAAATCCAATCTATCCTATCCATCTTGGTCCAAGAATTGGCTAAAGAGAGAAACTAGGTCCCTAGCTTGGTCGCCCTGCGCTAGCGACTTGTCTTTTTACTTTGCAAAACTTAATGAATTCGGGCATCCTTCGGGGGAAATGGCTGCGCGTAAAAAAACAACCCGACGTCAACCGCAGGGAGCGGCGGCTCGCAAACAGAAGTCGGGTCGGAAGTCGGGTCGCAAGCCGAGTCGTCAGGTCATGGAAGCACGCACTAAGAGCATTGCCTTCCTCAATCGCAGTGCCTTTGTGGTTCTTATGGTGCTCATTTGCATTGCGGTCGGAGTGACCGTTTTCCCACAATGGAAGGAGCTGAAGCGTCTCCAAGTCGAGCTTGAGGAAACTCAAGACCAAGAGACCGTCGCTCTCGCTGAAGTGGATCAAAAGAAGCGCGAACTGAGCGCCATTCGCAATGATCTAGAGTTCCAAGAAACTCGCGGCCGCGATTTGCTCGACCTCTATGTGCCGGGTGAAACCGTCATCCGCATTCGTCGCGATTGATTTGCCGCGCTTGTTTACAAGTTCCTCTCATTTTTCAGACTCGCTGTGATGCCCTGAGGGCTGGTAAGGCCGGAAAGATCACTCACGCGAGTGCTCAAGTAACCCAGGGCAGGATAGCCGGATTCGCAAGCAATCGTTGATACTGAGGTGACTTCGAGTAGTGTCTTCTCGGAGTCATTTTGACGAAAAAGAAGAGGGAGATCGCTGTTGGATTCGCTGAGCAAAACCGAGGTTAGCTTGCGGTTGGTTTTGCCCGCTCGTTTCATGCGGGAAATCACTTCCTGTCCCAGGTAGCAGCCCTTGTGAAAAGAGACTGCTTGGTCTTCTCGGTCGGTCTCGGCAGGGAGAGCACCTTGCAAGTCTGCCAGCCGAGGGACCGCATGAAGGAGACGTAGATTCTCGAGCTCCTGATACGAGGGCGTTTTTTCGCTCAGAGCCAGCTTGGCTTCGCCTTCGAGGAATCTGTCTTTGCCCGCAAAGCCGAAGCGATTGATTACATCACCGTCATAAGGTTCATTGATTGGTTCGTGCAGGATAGTCCAACGCTCGCTTTCATCGCTCAGCTCGCAGTCGTCCGCGATTAGGTAACGGTCCATGCGAGCAAAGTGCTCTTCGCCAACGCCACCTGCGATGCTCAGGAGAAAGCCTTCTTCATCGCGATAGATGGAGGCATCGAAGAGCACCCGGCCCTTGGCGTCGCACACGAAGGTGTAACGAGAGTCTCCAATGGCAAGCCCGGCTACCTGTTGGGTGACCTGCCCGTTGAGATAACGCTCGGCATCAGGACCCGCAAAGCGCAGATGGGTGAGACCAAGCAGAGGGATGGACTGGGGCAAAGAGTCGCTCATCAATCGTCCTTAAGGTCAGGGTTCATTTTTGCCAAGAGTCTTTGATTAAACTCGTCGGCCATGTCGTAACCCAATTTGCGAAGTTGCAGGTCGAGCGCGGCAACCGACACCAGACGAGCGGTATCGCGACCAGGGGCAACCGGGATTTCGACATTGGGCACCTTGATACCGAGGATATCCAGTTTCTTGCGCTTAATGCCGAGTCGATCCACCTCATTCAGGTCAGCCTGTCCCTTGAGCGTCACCACCATGTCGAGGCGCTTCTGCGGTCGGATCGCGGAGAGTCCATAGAGGTTGGCTACATTGATAATGCCAATTCCGCGCATCTCGATGTAGCCGCGCGAGAGCTCGGGAGAAGAGGCAATGAGCTCGCCTCCCAGATTTTGCAAATGAACCATGTCATCCGCGACCAAAGCCGCTCCTTTTTCAAGAAGACCAATTGCAGTTTCACTTTTTCCCGCACCGGAGCTTCCCATAATGAGGATGCCGATTCCGCGGTAATCAACCATCACCCCATGCATCGTGGTGGTAGGTGCGAAGTCCGATTCCAAACACCGCGTCGCAATGTTGAGAAACTTCATCGTCACCATTGGCGAAGTAAACAAAGGAATATTCTCCGCGCGAGCGGTGTCGATGAGTTCGTCGGCCAAGGGATGATTGCGAGCGAGCACGAGACAAGGGGGGCGCTGCTCGCAGAAAGCTTGGAAGCGTTTGCTCCGCGTTTTGTCGTCGAGTTTCTTGAGGTAGGAAAGTTCTGAGTTACCCAGCACTTGCACCCGTTTCTTCGCAAAATAGGTGAAAAAGCCCGCAAGCGCGAGGCCGGGCCGATTGGGCGCAGGCTCTCGGATGAGTTCGTCGAAGCCATACTCCTCGCCGATGAGGGAGAGTTCCAATTCATCCTTATGGCGCGAATAGAAATCACCAACGGTGACGGCTTGGACTGTTTTGGCTTTCACGCCTGACTCTATTCCGACCGTCGAAGACTTGTCGAGAATGCTTGCGATTGCCGCCGTGACTTCACCCGAATAATTTCACGTTCGTAACCGCGACTGCTATCGACGTAGGACTCAAGAACACCGACCTTGTGCAGCAGCCGGGTGATGGCAAAGCTGATATCGAGCTCTCTCTTCGCAAAACCGCTCTTTGCACTCGTGCTGAAGCGGTGGTGGTTGTCGTGCCACTCGCTGGCAAGGATACCGTAGAACCACTGGTTGACCGCTAGGGATTTGTTATCGAGCTTGGGCTCGTGCTCACTCTCTTCGTCGTGACCCCGAAAGTTGAAATCGCGCATGATGAAGAGAAAGGTGACGGCCCCGAAGTAGAATGCAGCGAGAAGGTCAGGTCGGCCCAAGAGAAGAAAGAGCGTTACCCAGAAAGCATTGCAGACCACAAAACGAAGGGGATAGCACCAGGTTTTTTCGAAAGAACCAGTGGCGCGGAAGCTCTCCTCCGTGTTCCAAGTGGAAGGAATACTAGAAAGGAAGCGCAGGCAGAAGGTCGCTTCTTTGGGCAACATCTCGCGGTTGAAAAAGTTGGCGGACTCGGTCGCCGAAAAGCTGCCCCAATAACCATTGCGAGGACCGTAGGGGTCGCCGGGAGTGTCTGATATCTTGTGGTGAACGAAGTGAGGAATAACGTAAGTTTCCTCTTTGATCATGAGGGGGTTGAGCCAGTAGATGAGCTTCGCGAACCATTGTCTTCGAAATTTAAAGGCTCGATGCGAGCAGAAGCGGTGGTACCAAAAGGTGTGAAAGAAGTGAGCGTTGATGAGAGCAAATCCCAGCCACCAAAGAACGCCTGTCCAACTCAGGTAATAGCTGAAAAAGAAGACCCCAGCCACCAGCCCCAACAAGTGCTGGGCTAGCCAGATCCAAGTCGTGAAGGCTTCGCGGTTTTTGAAGACATTAACAGTGTCCAGCCATTCGGGGAGAACATCTCCCAAGGTCGGCTTCCGGTCGGCTACAATAATATCGGCATACCTGCGGCGGCGTAAAAGGTTCTTTGCAAGAGTAGACATGGGGGTGAAAACATCTTGAATATAGCTCGAGATTTAAAAATATATAAATAAAAATCGAACTCAATAAATAGAGTTCGATTTAAATGAAAGGATAAAATGTAACTGTCTTAATTAAAAGCTGCCGCTGACGCCAAGAGCAAAGAGATGGATGTTTCCTTCGCCAATGCTATCGGTGTCAATGAGGCCGCGATCGTTCTCTCCCAAGCTGACTTCTTCCACCAGCACGTAGGAATATCCAGCATCGACTGTGATGTTGTCGTTGACCTCGTAGCTAGCACCGAAGCTCAGCCAGACGCGGTCGCCATCGGGGATCCGGAGGGTGCGGAACTCGTCATCAACGGGGCTCTCGTCATAGGCCACCCCGGCGCGGAAAGTCCAACAATCGTTGTGTTGATAAGTGGCTCCAAGAGAGTAGCGGAAAGCATCGTTCCAGTTCTCCGGTGTGCGAAGTTCATTCGCCACTCCCGCGTCTATCAGCGCGTTTCCAGTCGAAACCTGCGGAGCGAGGGTTTCAAAAACACTCCACTGCGTCCAAAATACATCACCATGGACAGCCCACTTGTCATTCACTTGATGAAAAATACTGAACTCGGCAGTCGCAGGGAGCTCGACTGAGAGGTCCCCAGGAACGGAGCCAGGTCCGAGCGTGGAGAGTCGAGCCGAGCCTTCGAGATCGAGGTCGATTTTCGAACGATAGCTCAAGCCCACTCGGGTGTTTTCAGAAAGTTCGAAGAGAATACCCAAATTGTAACCAAAGCCCCAATCGTCTCCCTCGAGCCCAAAGGCGGGAGTCGGGCCTCCGAAGGCAGGTGGAAGGGCGACAGAATTGGCCGTGATCTCGCCTTCAGCATACATCACGTTGAAGCCTGCACCAATGCTGACAACATCGTTGATCCGGTAACTGAGGCTGGGGTTGAAATTGATGGTCGTGATTTCAGAGTAGTTGGTTCCAATCTGGTCAGCGACGCTCTGACTGTAATCGGTTCGGAGCCCGTAGGTGGTGAAGGTGCCGAAGCCCGCGACAAGATTTTCGCTCAAGCGCTTACTGGCGTAGAAGTAGGGCACCACGGCGCTCTCGGCGATGTCGTCGTCCTCGAGTCGTTGGCCGGCATTGCCCCCTGTGAGCGCGGGGAAGAGGGTGGCATCGGCACCTGGCTCGATGTAGGAAACTCCGGTCGAGAAATTCCACTCGCCACCCAGCATGATCAGAGCCGCAGGGTTTGAGGCGATGACGGAGGCATCATCGGCGATGGCTGCTTCACCGGAAAAGGCTCGACCAAGGCCGGACGCAGAGCGCTCGGCAAGTTGAAAACCGGCTCCTGGCAGAAGGGGGGCAGAGAGCATGGAGCCAAGAATGGCACCCTTACAGATAGTTTTTTGGTGGATATTCATGTCGATGGTCGAGGGGTTTCCCGAACCGACAAGATGCTGAGAAATGCCGCCTTTGGTCAAGTAGTGAGCGAATGTAGTTTGTCAGCTAAAACTAATAATTAGCTCATTAAAAAGTGCTGGAGAAGGATGCCAAGGGCGGTAACGAGGCCCAAAAGAGCATAGAGGGATGGTCTTCGACGAAGGGAACGGCCGCCGTGAGCCAGAAGTCGCGACCAGAGTATCATCAAAAAGAAAAAGGCGATCGTGAAGGCGGCTCCGGTGAGAAAGGGCCGCAGGCCACCGTTGACGAGCCAGTGAACAAATTCCAGCACGAGGAATCCGCCGCCCACGAGAATGATTGCTCCCACAATGACCCGGAGGGTCGCGTCAAGCCGCTGGTCGGGCGGCAGGGGCCGGGTTTCGTCATCGGGAATCACGCGCGGAGTGTAGGCCGAATACAGAGAGACCGCAAACGGGTAACCAATCAGGAGGTGACTTGCGCCACCGAACTGAACTGGCGGGAATTGACGTTGCGGGAAGAAGCGGGAGAGCTAAGTTCGGGCATGATTGATATGCTCGTCCGGCTTTATGATTTGCCGGAAATGGAGTCCACCTACCGACGGGTGGAGGAAGAAGGAATTATCCTCCGGCGACCCGGTGTCTACGAGAAGCATCTCGTGACGACATGGGTGGGAGAGCATTTTTCTCCCAAGTGGGTGAGTGAGGTCGAGGTGGCGATGACTCATCAGCCAGCCACTTGCTTCATCGCGACCAAGGACAAAGAAATTCTAGGATTCTCCTGCTACGATACCACTTGCAAAGCCTACTTTGGACCCACTGGAGTGGGTGAGGCCGCTCGCGGAAAGGGAGTTGGAAAGGCCCTCTTATTCAAAGCGTTGGAAGGTCTCCGTGACCTTGGTTATGCCTACGGATTCATCGGAGGGGTAGGCCCGCGCGAGTTCTATGAGAAGGCCTGTGGGGCGGTTGAGATCCCGGGAAGTGACCCTGGAATCTATCAGGATATCTTGCCAGAACCTCCGGTAGCGAAAGGAAATTCCTAATGGGGGAAGGAAGAGAAATCGCCCAGAGCGGAGGGCAGGATGCTGGCTTTGTCAGAGAGGCCTTCGCCAAAATCGCGGATCGATATGTGGTCACCAACCACGTCTTGAGCGCAGGAACCGATATTCTCTGGCGACGAAAGGTGGCGCGAATGGTGAAGGCTTGGGAGCCCAAACGCATTCTCGACGTGGCCACGGGCACAGGTGATTTGGCTTTGGAGATGCAAAAGGTGTGCCCGGATTCTGAAATCGTCGCTACTGACTTTTGCGAGGAAATGCTCGCTCATGCCGGACGCCGGGGCATCAAGCTAACGCAGGTCGCTGATGCTTTGAGTTTGCCCTACGAAGATGGTGCTTTCGATGTTGTGACGGTGGCCTTCGGGCTCCGGAATATGGCTGATTGGGAAGCGGGTTTGCGCGAGATGGCCCGCGTTTGCCAAGGCGGACATTTACTCGTGCTCGATTTCTCTTTGCCCAAAGGCCCCCTCGGAAAGCCCTATGGATTCTACCTCAATCGAGTGCTGCCAAAGATTGCGGGACTGCTCACTGGCGAAGGACAAGCATTCGAATACCTAGCCGGCACAATCGAGAAGTTTCCGAGCGGCCCCGCCATGGTGGAGTTGTTCGAAAAGGCGGGATTTGAGCAGGCCGCCGCTCGTCCATTGAGCGGAGGGATCGCCTCCGTTTACACCGGGTTTTCTCCCCAAAAATAGACTCTCTTTTTCGTTAAGCGGCAAAGTCCTTGCGCGTGATGGCGTGCTTCGCTGCGCAGCGGGGGCATTGTACGGAAATTTCTTCATCGTTTCCAAAGAGTTCGTCGAGTTTGTCTTTCCACACTGCGAGAGCAGGCATGATGCGCTCGCGATTACAGCCGCAAAAAAAGCGGAAGGCACGATTCTCGAGCGATGAAAGATTCTCGGTATTTGCAAACTCTGCTACTGCTTCGGTAGTCAGGTTCTCGAACCACTCTTGATCATAGTCTGGTTGTGCTGCCAATAGAACAAAGTTCTCGTCGGGGAGTTCGAAGATTTTTCCCGGTCGCTGCTCGGATTGAGCATAGAAATGCTCCAACCACTCGAAGGGATTTTCCGTTTCCAAAGCCACTGTTGAGCGTCGCGCTTCGCAATTCGTATCGGTCACTTGCGTGTAGAGCAGGTTTTGGGGAGGTTCGCGAACGTCTTCGGTGAAAACCCGACCCACAACATTTTCACCATTACTGGAAGCAGTGGCGAAAAAGTTGACACGAGGAGCACGCAGGTTGACGGTCCAAGCATGCACCTCGGACCACGGGCGGGCCACCGCATGCAAGGTCAGCACCACGAGAAGCTCCTTGAGCTTCAGGTCGAGGTCGGGGGCATATCTCAGCTTTTGGTCAGAAAGGTGCAGGTAGTGATCAGTGAAGATGTCGGTGAAGTTAGCGCGCACCATCAGAGTGTTGCGATGGCGGATGAAGATGGATTCAACACGAGTCCGGTCGGGTGCAATCGGCATGGACCAAGAGGGACGAATGATAGCCCGAGAGTCAAGTTTCAAGACGTTGATCGTGCTGGTTATGACCGCCTGTTGAATCCAACTTGAAATGATGAAAGTGGCAATGCTCTTGATTCTGCTGGGGGGACACTGTTGGAGTGTCACCAAAGAGGTGGTGACGGTCTTTCAGCCAGTATCCTACCACGATACTGATAGTGCCACCGAGTACGGAGTGCGGGGAGACCTCGTCCAGGCCGCAGTGACCAGTCGCCCCTTGGTGCTCTCGGGTGCTTTCCCAGAGGACCTGGTTAAGGCGGTCGCGATGCCGTTCCAATTCGATACCAATAATCCCACCTATGAGGTCGAGGAAGCTAACTTACTCGTCCTTTGTGGCCTGAAGTTGGAGGTTTCTCGCGAAGGGGAAGATTTGGACGTGGTAGTGGATTGCTCCGAGTTTGCGATTCCGGAATTGGTGGAATTAGAAGCGAAGCAAATCCTAGAGATGCTCATTGAGTCGATACGACGCACGGTCCGGGTTTATTATCAGATTGGCGCTCATGAGACCTTTATGTGCCGATTAACCTTGGCAGGACTCGAGGAGGAAAACCGGGCACTAACTGAGCTGGCGACAGAGTTCAGTGTCGGGCCTGAGAAAGTGGCGGAGTAAGAGCTAGAAAGCAGTCAGCCCTGCGCCAAGGCCTTCTGAGCAGCTTGTTGCCCAGAGATAATCGCTCCTTCGATTGAAGCCGAGACCTGATAATCACCACAAAGAAAGTAGGGCAGGGACGGTTCCGGGAGTGGAGTAGGACCTGGCTTTTGTTCAGGCAACGCACGCGGAATCCGGTCGGTGCGCAGATGTCTCCAGTCTATCACCTCGGGACCAAACCATGCGACAAGTTCCTTGATGACCTGAGCGGGTAAATCCTCCTCTTCGGGCAGTCCAAGGAGAGAAACCGAGATGAGTGCTTTCCCTTTGGGAGCATAGTTAGGAGAGACATCTGTTAGAACAGCGACATTATTTGTGAGGCCTTCCCTTTCGCCATTAAGAGCCAAGATGGCTTCCTTGAGAGGGGACTGATCGGCGGAGAAGTAAAGGTTCGTGACCGAGCGCCACGAAGTCTTCGGGAGCTTGAGAGCTGGCAGCAGTCGCTGAGTGACATCGGGAGGAGTCGCGATGATAATCTTTTTTGCGGTCAGCACTTCTCCGGTGCTGAGGCGGATATCATGTTCGCAAAGGTCGGTGACTTGAGCGTGATAGCGTATGTGGTCCTCACCCAGGCGTTCTGCCAGTTGACGGGAAAATTCTCCCATGCCGTTTGCGGGTAAAGTGGCCGAGCCACGCGAAAACATCTTGAAGGTAAACTCGAACATCTGGCTCGAAGTTCGGAGCTCGCGTTCCAAGAAGATTCCTCCGTAAAAGCAACGGAAGAAGCCATCTATCATCCGCTCGCTAAATCCATAACGACGCAGAAAATCGGCGGTGGTGAGGTCGTCGCCCTGCGCGATCTCCTCGCAGGTCAGCTTCGCGACATGAGCGCGCAAGCGAGCCACGAGGGCCTTGTCAAATAAGTTACCTACCGGCGCAAAGGCGCTCGTGAACAGGTGTCTTGGACGCCGGAAGACGTCCATCACCCGGTGAAGCTTCTGATCCGAAAAAACTAATGCCCCGGGCTCGAATTTTCTTAAATCAAGGGCCTTGAGGTCAAAGAGTTCGCCTGCGGTCGGGTAGGCGTCGAGATAGACTTGAAAGCCTCGGTCTAACAGGTAACCGTCCACTTCGTCGGTACGGACTCTCCCTCCTGGGCCGTCTGATTTTTCGAGGACTAAGACCTGTTGCCCCGATTCCTGAAGTTTCAGCGCGCAAGAAAGACCGGAAAGGCCAGCTCCGATAACGATAAAATCGTAGGTAATCTTACTCATTGCGTTGTCTAAGCAATGATATCAGGATTTATTTCTATATCAATCACTCTTATCGTCAGTGTCGTTAGATGGATTTGTTCCACTAGTTAAGGTCGGTATTCTGAGTAGGTCTTGATGAGCGGTGAGATAGAGAGTTGTTAGGCCCTTTCCTCCCCAGGTGAGATTGGCTGTTCTCCTTCCTGTTAGGATTCGACCCAAGAGCTTTCCTTTGGGGGAGAGAACAAAAATGCCTCCAGGACCGGTGCTCCAAATGTTGCCTTCACGATCCACCTTGAGACCGTCGGGGAGCCCGGGAAGATTTCCTTCAAGAAGAGCAGAATCGAAAAGGATTTTTGCTGGCCCTAGCTCCAAGTTGTCGTCGATAGGATAGCTCAGGATATGAGCAGCGGGCTGATGGGATTGGGCTACGTAAAGAGTGCGTTCATCCGGTGAGAGCGTGACCCCGTTGGGCCTCACCAAGTCGCCGATCACCTGGACTAAGGTTCCATCGGGATCAAGACGGTAGACGCCATTCTCGGGCATTTCACGTTCGGGCCCTTTGCCCTGATTGGGAAGACCGTAGGGAGGATCGGTAAAGAAGATACTACCCGAGGAGTGAACCACGAGGTCGTTGGGCGAGTTCAATCTCTTTCCTTGGTAGTTGTCGATTAAAGTGCGTTTGCCGCCATTGATGGTGAGGATAGAGAGGCGGCGGTCCCCGTGTTCACAGGTCAGGAGGCGTCCTTGGGCGTCGAAGGCCAGTCCGTTGGAGCCGGGTTCGCGAGAGCCTTTGGCGGGGCCAGTGTAACCTGACCGCTTCAGGTAGACATTCAAGCCTTCTGCTTCCGACCACGAATGCACGACGTTGTGAGGAACGTCGGAGAAGAGCAGACGGTCGTTTTTAACGTCCCAAACGGGCCCCTCAGACCACCCGAAGCCAGATGCGAGGACCTCCAGCTCGGCATGGGGACTGATCAGTTTGTGGAAGGACGGATCAGAGCTGACGATGACTGGGTCAGTTTCTTCCTCCGCGCCCAGACAGAGCGTGAGAGCTGCAAAAGTTGATAATAGTTTCATATTCTAACAAAAATAGTTTCTTGAAATTTGCGGCAAGGGAATGACTCGTCAAACAAGCTTTTCCAAAACAGCGGAAGCGAAAGAAAGAACGAGGAAGAAGCCGCACATATCGGTGCAGGTCGTCAGGATAGGTCCGCTGGCGAGAGCGGGATCGACTTTGCGGCTTTTGAGGAAAAGGGGGACCAGGCCACCTAACAGAACGGAGAGAACGGTGTTCATGGCCAAGGCTAGCGCGACCACTCCACCGAGGTAGAAGTTGTCTTTCCACAAGGCAGCGACGATGCCAAGGAGTATTCCCAAGAGCGTTCCGTTGATGATGCCTACGAGTCCTTCCTTGAAAACGACTCTCAAGAAATCGCGCGGGCGAAGAATACCGAGAGTGAGTTCCCGAATGCTGACCGCCACGGCCTGGTTCCCGCTACAACCAGACATGTCGGAGACAATGGGCAGAAAGACCGCGAGCGCGATCACTTCCTTGAGCGTGGCCTCGTTGGCCGCGATGACGCTGGCTGCAGCAAGGTTCAAAATGATGTTAGGCGCCAGCCAAGCGAGACGTTTGCGACAACGGTCAAAGAGCGGCATCGAGCGTAATTCTTCACCATCGACAATACCTTGCGATTGGAGATAGAGCTCGGTTTGTTCGTCCGACGTTTCCCGCTGGACCGTGTCGCGCGGAACGACTCCAAGAAGCTTGCCATCCCCATCGACAACGGGAAGGCCAAGAAAGGGGCGCTTTTGAAAAATCTCAGCGAGTTCGTGGAAATCCAAGAGATCGGAAACGGAGAGAGGATCAGGAATCATGAGCTCCTTGAGCTTCTTATCGCGCGGTGCCCAAAAGAGCTGGCGCAGCTGCATCACTCCGGTGAGCTTCCCGGCATGATCGGTGACGTAGAGATACTGGATGTCGCGGTCAGAGTAATCGTCGGCTCGGTCGTGAAGGTCATCGAGCAATTGTCGCACCGTGATTTCTTGTGAAAAAGAAACAGGACTGCCACGCATAAGACTGCCGGCGCAGCCCTCTTCATACTCGAGCCGGTTCTTGAGCTCAGTGAGGCTCTCGGGGTCACTGATTTCCTCGAGAATTTCCGCTGTTTCTTCTTCTTCAAGCTCGCGGAGGAGACGGCTGCTGGTCTCCGGAGGCAGACAGCCCACGGCATCAGCGGTTTGCCCGCTGGGAAGAGTTTCCAGGAGTTCGACCGCTTGCGCTTCTGGCAACTCTTCCAAAAGTTGGGCGAAATCTTGGCACCGCAAGGTCTTGACCAATGCTTCCCGGTTTTCCTGTGACAAACGCGACACCGCACGGGCCTGGTCCTCCGCGTCGAGGTTATCGAGAATCGCCTTCGCGTTCTCGGAGTCAGTAGCTTGCAGCGCCCCTTCCAGTGCTTCCCAGGTGTTGGTCTCTTCCTCTTGAGAAAGGGTGTCCGTTGGTGTCATCGGCCGTACTCTATCGGGATGGGCGGCACTTGGCTACCCCGGGGTGTCCTTGATGAAATTTCCTGACAAAAATCCAAAGAACCGTTCTTCAGATCCGATTTTTGCGAAGCTTTGCGGGCGGAAAAGCCGTAGAGCTCTTCTAAAGGGCCGAAATGTCCGGGCGATCAAGCGAGGAAAAAATTCGGTGAAATGAGAACAGGAAGGATCGGATGGATCGGATTTAAGAATTCAAATTGATTGCCTAAGCCAATCCGTTAGCAATGAAGGTAATAGGAGGTAAGATAAGTCTCGCTCAAGTGACCGTAACGCGTCGCAACTCGACGGTGTCGTTTGTGATACGGAAGAAGTAGTTTTCGACAACGTGTCTCTTCTTTCCAATGTGCGAAAAATAGAAGGCAGGTTTGTGTCGACCCTTCTTTGTTGGTCATTGCATGCAGTTTGGTGTTACTGCCTCCCTTAGTGCTTTTCCAAAGCACTGATTTTCAAAGCTTCCAATTTGTCCGCCGGACTTAGGACGTGCTGGCTTAAAGGGCACTCTCTTACGCGGTCATTGAGAGCGCTTCAGCAGGTGAGGTGAGCCATGAATCGTCAACTCGGACGTTGTTGTTGAGGTGTTCGGGGCAGTTTTTTGCTCGCAAGGCCATCTTACGAGTGAGTTGAAACCGGAATTCCCATTGCTCGGTGCAGGGATGGAGGCAGGCAGCTAGAATTTCAAAGTCGCTTGGTCGGTAGAATCTGGAGCAAGGGTCATTTTTGGATGCTCGAGTTTTTTGGAAGTCCACTCGAATGGTGCCATCCGCAAGAGTTTTGCGCAGCACGTTTTTGCATTCGATAAGAATAGGTGTACTGCCTTGGTAGCAAACTTCAAAGTCGGGACGGCCGTCTTCTTCGAGTTGGCGGCAGGAGTTGATGCCTTGGGTTTCTTCGAGGAGGTTTTTGAGGTGGCGCTCAGCAATCCATCCGCGCACGGGCATGAGAAGACGAGGCGTACTCTGAATGATGGTGAGGATGTCTCCAATCGGGAGTCCAAAGTCCTCCTCAAAGGATTGAATAGTTGTTGCTCGTGGTTGTTTGAGTTCGGTGGGCGAGCTTGGATTTTCGTAAGAAACACGTGTGAGGTAAGAATCTAGTTTTTCGGCTAGAAGGTAGCGATGACCTTGATCCAGTCCTTTGGCTGATTGCTCAAAGCGGATGTAATCCAAGAAGCGATGGCTTTGTCCACCGACCATGACTTCGACGGGAGAATCATCTCCACTACGCTTGCTACGTTCCCAGCAGTGCCAGCTTTTTTCGAGGATCGTCTCGACTTCAAGACGCTTAAATTCGACGGAGATAAAAAACTTGGTGAGCTGATGGAGGAGAGGATCGAGGCCCACAAAGACTCCTCGCTCCAAATCAATTCCTAAAAGTAGGGTGGTATAGATTTCGTAGGGGTCTTGCCAAATGAGATGTTCGAGCCCGTCTTTTTTCCCGTATTTAATCTGAAAGCGGTGTTCGTCGTCGGGGCGGTTTTTCGTTTGTTTGGAATTGGCGAAGAAGGCGTAAAAGATGATGCCCATGCGGAGGCCACTAGGATATTCAAAGGTGATCCGAAAAGGCGCTATGCTCGGATCGGAGGCCTTTAAGATGCGACATCCTGATTCTCTAAGGGAGTTGAGGACAAACTGAAGGAGAGGCTCCTTACTGGAACGGCTGACGGTGTAGCGGCGGTAGTCCATGAGCTTGCACCTTGATGTCTTAGGTGGTGGCTTCGGCCTTGGTTGCGCCGTAGCCTTTTCCCGTGCCGGGATGAGCGGAATGTTCCCCGATCAATTCTTGATATTTTTGGGGCACAGGACGGGGGCGTTTCGGTTTGGGAAGAGTAGAGGCTTTGGCAGGGACGAGGGATGCTTGCTGAGATTCACAATCAGGTTCGTCGAAGAAGCGCGCTCGCATCTTCAGCGCGACGATTTCTGCGAGGGCAGAAGGAACGGCATTGCCGACTTGTTTTTGGACATCGCTACGAGTGCCGAGAATCTCATAGTCGGCAGGAAATGTTTGCAGAGCACAGAGTTCCTTGGCGGAGAGATGGCGGTTATCCCAATGAAAGGGACCTGTAGCGGGGCCGGGTTGTGCGGTGAGGGTCCATGAGGGTTTGTCCTTGGATAACTTGAGAAGAAAGTTCCAGAAGCGGCGACGCCATCCAAAGAGGGGTTTTCCGTTACCGCGCTCGGTATGGTAGAGATAGTTCTCTCCTTCGGGAATGGAGGGAAGCAGGTCCGCCCATTTGCCTCGCATTTGCAGGAGCTCTTGAGGGTTTGGTTTTAAGTGACCAATGGCGTCCCAAGCATTGGTCGGTTCAGACAATCCGAAATCAGCAAAGTCGAGTTGCTTGGAGGCATCGCGGTGCCAAGCATGGGTCGGGGAGAGGGTTCCGAAGGGCAAGCCTTCACGATGAGCAATCAGGAGCATGCGTTCGCGCGTCTGTGGTACACCGAACTGAGCGGCGTTTACGTTGAAGACCTCGATTTTATAATTGGTTTTCTGCCGCTTGTTGATGGAAGCGACTTGAACCTTGAGGTAGTCGAGTCCTTCGGATTTTCCTTTGAAGGCTAGGCCGGAAACATTTTCGAGCAAGAAGGTTTCAGGGAGGGTGTCTTCAAGGATACGGAGGTAGGCATCGAGGGTAGAAGCGCGTGGATCTCTAAGGCGCTTTGATTCTCCTGTCGCCCAAAAGCCCGACTTCGAAAAAGGCTGGCAAGGAGGGCCGCCGATGAGGACGGTGGCTTCCCGCTTCTTGAGACTAGCGGTCTTGAGAAGCTCCTGTGATGTCACCTCATGGATATCGCGGTGAATCACTGGCCAAGAGCGATTGTGCCGCAGGGTTTCAACGCACTTATCATCGAATTCTACTGCTACGGCGGTTTCGAATCCAGCTGCCTCAAAGCCAAGATCAAGTCCACCGGCTCCGGTGAAGAGACTGATTATGGACCGTGTTCTTGGCATCTGCTCATGAGAACAGTTTAAGATGAGGAGGGCAAGGACGAAGAGGGAAGACTTTAGCTTAGTTTCAGGGCGTTAGGTCCAGTGGATAAATTGATTGTCTGGTCCAATCCATTAATGATGAGAGTAATACGAAGGCAAGGTAAGTTTCACTCAAGCGATCATAACGAGTCATAACTCGACGCTCGGCGACCCTCTGTTAATTTTTTAGGTGCTTGAGCAGCACATCCGTCATCTCTGTCGTTTTATCTTTCAAAAGAGCAGCAGTGCGAGCGTCGGAATTCGCGAAATAGAAAAGTTTCCAATTTGCCCACTAGGCCTAGTTTTTCTGAAATATGGATCTAATGTTTAGAGGGGTCGTTTTTTTGAAAAATCCCCGCTTTCAAGATGAATCAATTGCTGCCGCTCATCCTACTGCTCTCATTCTTCCATCTAGGGGGAGTGATGGCTTTGGAGGTCCGTGCCTACGATCCCGCAAGGCATGATCGTTTTGTCAATTTCCCAAGTAATCTAGCCTCTAATCCCGGCTTTTACCTCAAAGATGAGGATTGGTCTGGTTTTGGCTGGAGCGAAGCTGATACCCGCAGGCATCTGACCCTCATTTCACCGAAGCACTTTGTTGGAGCGGCCCACTTTCGGCCAAGGGTCGGGCAGCAGGTGCAATTCCAGAACCGCGATGGCGTCATCAAAAGCTATCCCATCGCCGAGCGTCACCCCATTCTGAACGATCAGTCTCCGGCCCTCGCAAGTGACCTCTTCATCGGTGAGCTTTCGGAGCCTATTCCCGAGGAGGATTTGATTTCGGTCGTTCCGATTTACAACCTCACATCCGAGGCGAATTACGTGGGAACTGAGATTGTGATCAGCGGCCAGCGATCGCGTTCCGCGCAAGCGACGATTTCCCGTATTGCTGACTTTGGCGGGGAATCCGGTTCGGGCATTCGCGAGACGAGAGGACTCACCTTTGTCTACACCGATCCCGGAGTTGGCGATGATGACGGCTACGTGGTAGGTGGCGATTCGGGGAGTCCCTCAGCGGTTAGAACCGAAGAAGGTCTGGCCTTGGTGGGAACCCACTCCGCAGTGCTGGAGACCTCGAGGTTCCTGAGGACGACCTACACTTGCTACGATGCCTTCGTGCCTCACTACTTGGACCGAATCGATGCCGTTTTGGAAGAAGATGGCTATCACGCAAAGAGACTGAATACGACCATTCCCGATCTGGGGCTTTCGCTGGTTGAGTCTGCTGACCCGGCCATTTCCTCCCAGGGCGTGAGCTACACTCTCACCGTTAGCAACTCGGCCAAGGGTGACTTGGCTCATAACTTGGTGCTGTCACTCAATTGCGATGCTGGCGCCAACTTTTCCTCGGCCAGTGGAGCGGGCTGGGTGGTGGAAAATGGAGGATCGACTCTTCGCGCGCTTCGAGGTGGTTTAGCTAGTAATGCGGGAAGTAACTTGGAGGTCATCCTGAACCTGCCGGATCAACCCACAGGTGCGGTGACTTTTTCCGCAAGTTTGACGGTGGATGGCGGGAGTGAACTCGTGGTCAGCGAACGCACGGAGGTGGCTCAGAGCTACCAGAGCTGGGCTCTCGGACTGGTTGAAGACGGTCCAGCTGACGATCCTGATGGAGATGGGTTGAGCAATCAATTGGAATACGCCTTGGGCCGCAACGGTGGCCTCGCCGAGGCAACTGAAGTCCTCGCGATGGAGCAGGCAGGTAACCAGCTTCAGCTGACATATGCGACCCAGCCTTTCGCAGAGGTTCTTGGTATTTCAGTAATTCTAGAAGCCTC
This sequence comes from uncultured Roseibacillus sp., assembly GCA_964529725.1. Lineage (GTDB taxonomy): Bacteria > Verrucomicrobiota > Verrucomicrobiia > Verrucomicrobiales > Akkermansiaceae > Roseibacillus. Next base: position 144,546 of record CAZGXV010000001.1, on the reverse strand, counting down.
CAGCGACCTGCTGAACTGGGAAAATGTGGAAAGCGTCTCAGCTCAATCGACGATCGGTGGATTTCAGACTTCTGAGCACGTCAGTGTCCGGCCCTTGCTTGAGCGCGAATTTTTCCGCCTCCGGGTGGGGGCAGTGGGAGAACCAACTTTCTGAGTCAGTCGCGAAAAGTTCGTGATTGGGGATTGGCGAGAGCGAAATGCTGCGGTAAGAGGGGCGCGATGAAGATATTTTCCCTCCTTTCAGCCGTTGCTGCCTTGATTCTGTGCGCTTGTGACCGTCACCAGTGGGAGGGTGAAGATGGCGTCAAGGAACTCTATGAGCATCATGAGGAAGGCCATGGCGATCATGGCAAAGGCCACAAGGATGAGCACGGAAAAGAAGGCACCCACAAAGAGGAAGAGGCTGCTCACTAGTCTAATCTCGTGGCAGCGGGGTTTGATATTCGGCAGCTGAATGCTGCCCAACGAGAGGCGGTGGAGACCCTGGATGGGCCCGTCTTGATTCTCGCAGGCGCGGGCACGGGGAAGACCCGGACGGTGACTTGTCGCATGGCCAATCTCTTGGACAAAGGGGTCCGGCCGGAACAGATTTTGGCAGTCACCTTCACCAACAAAGCTGCGCGCGAGATGCAGGAGCGGGTGGGGGGAATGGTCAACAAGACAGCGGCCGAAAAGCTCACGGTCTGCACCTTTCATTCCCTTTGTGTAAGGCTTCTGCGGGGTGGAATCGAGTTACTCGGTTACAAGAAAAATTTCTCCATTTGCACCCCTGGAGACCAGCAGGCTCTCATCAAGCAGTTCATTGTGAAGCGCGGTGGGCTTAAGGAGAAGGTGAAGCCAGGCGAGGTCCTCAGCGCGATTTCGGGAGCAAAGAATTCCGTGGAAGGATTAGACGGGATTGAGGATGAACTCTTCCGCGCTATCGCCGTTGATTATCAGAATGAATTGCGAGCGCGTAATTGTGTCGATTTCGACGACCTGTTGCTACTAGGCGAGCAGTTGCTTCGTGAGTTTCCCGAGGAGCGGGCCAAGTGGCAGGAGCATTACCGCTACATCACCGTTGATGAGTTTCAAGATACCAACTCCCTGCAAATGGACTTGCTTCGCAATCTGGTGGGAACTCCTTATAATATCTGTGTAGTAGGAGATGATGACCAGAGTATCTACGGCTGGCGGGGGGCCGAGGTGGCCAATATTCTCCAGTTCGAGCGTTTCTTCCCCGATCCTGCGGTCATTCTTTTGCAAGATAACTACCGCAGTACCCAAGCGGTCTTGGAAGTGGCTAACAAGCTCATTAAACGGAACGTTGGGCGGCGGGAGAAAGAGCTGAAGCACACGATTCCAGGCGGAGACTTGATTCAGTTGGTCTCTTTCGGAGGAGAGGACGAGGAGGCCGAATGGGTCGCGGATGAGATGAAGCGCTTGCGCCGTTTGGGCCCCAAAAATAAGGCGAGTGAGCCGCGCGTCGATGCTGCAGTGCAGCGTATGATTGGCGGAGGTATGGGCGCTCTCATGGAGGGTGGTGGTGACGATCCTAATTGGCGAAAATGGGAGGATTTCGCCATTCTTTTTCGGACTAATACCCAAATCCGGAAGATGGAACAGGTGTTGCGGGAGAAGGAGATTCCCTACCGTCTCGTGGGTGCCCAGAGTTTTTATGACCGACGGGAAGTTCGGGATGTGCTCGCCTATTTGCAGGTGATTCATGACCCACGTGCGGATGTCCCTCTCTTGCGAATCTTGAACACGCCACCACGGGGGATTGGGGCATCTACCGCACTCGTGGCCAATGATTGGAGCCGCGAGCAGGGCACCAATATCTGGGACGCGATGGGCAATTTCGATTTTATCGAGCAACTTGGCACCCGGGGGCAAAAAGCGATTGGGGAGTTCCAAGCCCTCATCGAAGGAGCCCACATCCGGTTACAGGATGGAGAAAGTCCTCGTGATGTTTTGGAGTCCGTGCTGGAGAGTTGTGAGTATGTCGATTGGTTGATGCGCAACACCAAGACGGACCAAGAAAAAGACCAGCGAAGAGCAGGAATGGGCTTCTTTTTCGAAGGGTTGGACCGGGCGATGGAAAAGGGCAAGACGGTGCAAAAGTTTTTGGAGGAGACTTTACTCGACCCGCAAAAAGACGACGAGCTCGACGAGAAAAAAGGGGTCACCCTCATCACCCTGCATGCTGCCAAGGGGTTAGAATACCCGGTAGTCTTTTTGGTGGGATTGGAGGAGGGGATTCTGCCGCACAAACGCTCGGTCGAGGAGGGCACCAAGGATGAGGAGCGTCGCTTGCTCTATGTGGGCATCACTCGAGCCCAAGAACGGCTGTCGCTCACTTATTGCAGCTCGCGCGTGAAGTGGGGCGAAGAGATTGCCTGCGAGCCGAGCAGTTTCATCGGGGAACTCGACTTCGAGTGGATTGAGGAGACGGACTACGAAGCGGTGATGAAGGAAGAGGCCAGCGACGACGATGTCGCCGACTTCTTGGGAGGAATGCGCGCGATGCTCGATTGACTTGGCAGTGATGTCGCTAACAATCTCAATCCCGCCGAACCGAAACTACGCTCACATCCCACTCTCGAGAGGGATGGTGATGACGACCTCTTGTTCCCTCACGGCAATATCAACCGATTTGGTAGTATTACGGAGTGCATAGTAGCTCCGCATTTGCTCGGCAACGCGAGGAGGATTTTTCGGAGAATCAAAGGAAAGGATCCATGAGAAAGAGTGAGGTTGAAAAGCGATTTCGTCCTTCACTAAAGCTGTTGCAAGAGTGCGGGCGGTTGTTGGGTCAGTAGTCTCAAGAAGAATTAGATAAAGTGGAATGGCGCCAAACTCGCTGGCTTGTCCGCCTTCTTTGGCGGCGAAGGGAAAGGTGAGGAGGGCGCGCGAAGGAACCGACGACTGGTTCGTGAGTGTGCTAAGCACCTCCGCTGGAGCCCCGTTGGAGACTTGAGATAAGAGATGGAATTCGGCAAAAGTGGAGAGTTCGTGGAAGAAGCTGGGAAGCCCTAGCAGGATGCTTTCCCGCAAATTCTCGTTAAGTGAAGGCGGGTAGTCGGGAAGGGTTTTTCGAAACTCTTTTTCCGTCGCTAGAGCTAAACTTTGCCTCGCGAAGTGATTGGCTAGAATCTCGTCGATGGAGGCATCTTGCGTAGGAACGGGGAGTCGTTGGAAAAGAAGTTTTTGCGCGAGAAGGTTCACGAGAGCGGCTTGTTCGGGAGGGGATGAGGCCTGAAAATCATTGAGGATCAGGTTGCGGGTTGGGGTCACGAGGCCGCGCATTTCTCCCGCTAAAATCGTAATGATAATTTGGTCGAGTTCCTGGAAATCCTGGAGAATCCCAAGGCCCTTAGTAACGGTATTGAGTTTTTGAAGACGGTTCTCTGGTAGGTAGAAATCCACTCCTTTTGCTATCGTTAGAATGACCTCTTCTGCTGGGACAGGCTGGAAGATTGGGGGCGATGGAAAAGAAAGTTCCAAGTGGTTTTCGACAAAGGCGACGAGAGCAGAATCAGGCGTGAGGTCCTCCTCCAGCAAAGGTGGCAGAGGAAGGGGGGCTTCCGGTTCCACGTAATCAATGGGCAGCGGTGCATTGGATAGCGGCGTCAGCTGGGAGCCCTGCCGCTGCTCTTTGGCAGGCTTTTGCTGCATCAGCACGACGGCACCGGCCAACGCGAGGGCAGAGAGGGTGATGAGAAGGGGGAGCGGCTTCATGGAGAGAATCAGGATTCCTCCGGCGTTAATTTGCCAGTCTCTTCTTTGTCTTCGAAAGGGGAGCGGTACCAACGGAAGAACTTTGCGAAGAGGCTCTTCAGATCCTCAGTGATGAGGTAGGCGGTGGGGATCAGCAGAAGAGTAATGAAGGTTGCGAATAAAATACCGTAGGCGAGGGAAATGGCCATGGGCTTTAGGAATTGCGCTTGCAGAGACTTCTCCGCAATCAGAGGCATGAGTCCTGCGAAAGTAGTGAGCGAGGTCAGAAGGATGGGACGAAAGCGTCTCGCTCCTGCCTGCAAGACTGCCTGATGCAGGTCGAGGCCCGAGTCACGGCGACGATTGATGAAGTCGACGAGGACGAGGGAATCATTCACAACCACTCCCGTGAGAGCAAGAATTCCAAAGACCGAAAGCCAAGAGGGGGTTTGGTCGAGAATGATGTGGCCGAACATGGCACCAATGACGCCGAAGGGAATGGCGAGCAACACGAAGAAGGGCTGGATCAATGACTTGAAGGGAATGGCAAGAAGGGCGTAGAGGGTCAGAATGAGTAACCCGGCTCCAATTTGGGTTCGGCGCAGGGTTTCGCCGTCATCTGCTACGAAGCCAGTGTATTGCCAAGTGAGTCCGGTTCCTGCCAGGATTTTATCAATCTGCGGGGCTGCCTCGCGCGCGATCCCGATGACATCGACTTCGTCGTCACGGACGTCGGCATTGAACTCGTTGATTTGCGAACCGTTGATGCGACGGAGGTTTCCAGGTGAGCGGGTAAAGTTGATATCGACGGCAGCCGAAAAGGGAATCTCGGCTCCGTTGGGTGCGCGGAGAATGAGGTTATCGAGGGTGTTGAGGTTTTCGCGGTCGGATTCCGGAAGACGGACCATCACGCGGATATCATCTCGTTCGCGTTGGATACGTTGCGCTTGTTCGCCAAAAAAGGCAGCTCGAACCTGCGATGCCAGTTCCCGCTGGGTGAGCCCAAGCTCACTTGCGCGCGGTTTCAGCGTCAGTTGGACCTCTTCCCGGCCACCTTCTGCATTGTGCCAGGTGGAGGTGATGCCTTGGGGGCGATAGCTATCGAAGAGGTCTTCGATGGCATCCATGACTTCGATTTTTTCAGGAGAATGAGGGCCACTCACTCGAACTTCAATCGAGCGCCCGGAGTCCTCACCAAAGCGTCCTCCTCCCATCTCACCAAAGATATTGAAGCGTCGCACTTGGTCGTCAATGGGGCCCATAATCTCGCGATAGCGTTGGGAGATATCAGCATTGCGCAGTCCGGAAAATTGCTCGGCCCGTTTTTCCGGAGGAAGAAGCTCGAAGGCGATGGAGCCTTGCTTGGGGTTGCTGTTAGGTCGCGAGTGCCACCCGCCGGTGGAAGTGATGATGTTCGTGATGAGGGATTGGCCGGTTGCCTCATCCGTATATTCGTCCTGCAGCTGTTGGGCTGCGGCATACATTTTGGCGACCATTTTATCGGTCTCCTCGATTCGGGTGTCGGCTGGCATTTCAACCCAAGCATTAATCATATCGCGGTCAATGGAGGGTAAGGTGACGAAGCCGAGGTGCCCTCCTCTCCAATATCCGCCGAAAGCAAGAGCCACCGCCACAAACGAGGCCAGAGCAGCGTAACGATAGTTGAGGGTGAAGTTGAGAATAGGTTGGAAGACCTTGGCGACAAAGTATTCTAGACCATGGGATATTTTCTGTTGGAAACGCTCGAACCAATTGAGCCGCTTCTTGTCGCGATTTGTCTTCAAGTGTTTGAGGTGACAGGGAAGGATGAGCTTGGACTCGATGAGGGAAAATAAAAGAACTGGCGCCACCACTGGAAGAATGGGCTTTGTGTAGGAAGCCCAAGAATCGGGCATGAACATGAGGGGGACGAATGCGACGATGGTGGTAATGATTCCGAAGGTGACTGGTGTGGACACTTCTTTGGTGCCCACGATGGCGGCTTCCGTGGGGTCGAGTCCTTCACGGAGTTTTGTATAAATATTTTCCCCGGTTACGATGGCATCATCGACCACGATTCCTAACACGATAATGAAGCCAAAAAGAGACATCATGTTGATGGTGGTGCCCCAAATCGGCATGAATAAGAGCCCCCCGGCGAAGGCAACGGGAATGCCGATGAGAATCCAAAGGGCAAGCGTGGGACGAAGGAAGAGCCCCAGAACCAGGAGGACGAGTAGAGCCCCTTGCACGAGAGAATTGACCAATGTCGAAAGACGGCCTCGCAGCGCCTGGGAATCATCGTCCCACACCGAGAGCTCGACGCCGGAAGGTAGTTTGGAAGCGGAGTTGGCGACATAGTTTTTGACGGTGTCGGCAATTTCGAGAGCGTTCTGGTCCCCGATGCGGTAGACCTCCACAATCAGGGCCGGAATACCGTTGAAGCGGACAATTTTCCGATTCTCTTCAAAGCCATCCGAGACCGTGGCAACATCGCCCAACCTGATTTCGGCACCATCGCGCGAGCGCAAGACGATGCTTTCGAATTGCTCGCGCGAGTAGGCCTGCCCGGTTGTGCGAATCAGGACATTGCCACCGGGGGTCTGTATCTGTCCGGCCGGCAGGTCGATGGAGGACCGTCGGATGGCGTTGGTGATGTCACTAAGTGACAGGCCAAAGTGAAGCAGGCGGTCAGGTTTGGCCTCGATGGCGATTTCCGGAGGAGAGTTCCCGGTGATGCGTGCGTTCGAGATACCCGGCAGAGCTGCCACCTGATCGCGCACCAGCCGGGTGGCGTCGAGGAGGTCTTGTTCGCTCAGCTCACCCATGACTGCCACCGTGATAACCTCGCGCCACTGTTCGCTCGTCGGCACGAAATAGCGAGGGCGCTCCGTCTCGCTCGGGAAGGTGTTGACGCGGTCCACCCGTGCCTTCACTTCTTCCAAAAGTTCCTTCGGATCGACCCCGTCCTTCGCTTCTACCCGGATGTCACAGCCGCCCCGGTTACTCTCCGTGCGTAGAAGTTTGACCCCCGAAAGCCCTTCCAAGGCCTGTTCAATGGGGATAGCAACATTGCGCTCCACATCAGCAGGGCTCCCACCCCGATAGTCGATGTCGATACGAACTTCATCCCAAACCTGATTAGGCTGAATCTCGTAGGGTATTTTTTCCAGCGTGAACCAGCCCGCTACGACCAAGATAGCCACCATGAGAATATTGGTGGCGATGTCGTTGCGGGCAAAAAAGGAGATCATGGAGCAGGCTGAGATATTTTAACGTCGCTATGGGCAGCAAGCTATCGTTAAAGCTGTCCCGTAGTCTGGGAAAATCAGAAATCGCTAGCGAAGGTGCCTGGAGAGCCAAGGCTGGTCTGCCCGAAACCTATTCCCAAGGCGCTTCCTACGTGGCCAAACCAGAATTCTAGGGCTTAGCCATCACTTGAACCGTGCAGGTCATGGCAGTTCCGTCAGAGGGGAGAGAAATCATGATGGGAACTGCTTCGCAACCGGGGACCTGATTGAAGACGCGCCCTTTCGCGGTTTTTTTGATAACAAGAGGCCCACTCCCTTCGATGACGACCGTCCCCTCTGGTTTGTCGATTTCGATTCGGTTGCTAGCAGTTTGGCGAACCGTTTCACCGCTTGGCGAAATAACGGGAAGCACCAGCGAGGCTTTGCTGATGTCTTCTGCACCCTGTTTCCTGTTGGCCGTCACGGTCGTGAGTTCATCTTCGAAGAGATAGCGTAGTTCGAAGGCTGAGTCTTCGCCGGGCACTGTGTTGCGGTCTTTGTCCTGCAGAGTTGTTTGCACTCGGAAGTCAGTTCTATCAGGTGAGTCGCTTGGTTCGACTTTGGCCTTCAGGTCATAGAGATTGGTATACCACCCGCCATCTTTATCAATTTCGATCCGAGGAGTGAAGGGGAAGTCTTCGCTGGGGTTGGCCTGCTGGTTGAGTGGCTCAACTTGAAGGTACTTAGCCATGCTGGCGGCAAAGATGAGCCCTACCTTTTGGTGAAAGAGAACGGACAACGAACCACCAGTAGCTTGCTGGATATACTCGGGCTCTGATTTGGTTCGGTAAATGGAGTCGTAGGCCGATACCGTTCCGCGCCAGGGACCTTTGGCCGCCAACCAAACGGCAATCTCGGGAAAGTGTTTGATGCCTTGCGCCTGGTCTCTGGGCAAAGGAGTAGACGGATTGACGTGGGTGAGTGACTCCTTGTTATCCTGCACAAAGGCGAGGACTTTGGCATGGGCAAAGGTGTGGTGAATACAGGGCTTGACCCCATGAGAGACAAAGTGAGGTCCGCCATGCAAGAGGCCGTCTGCAGTGCAACGGGCAAGAAGCTCGGCGTTCTTGAAGGCGGCTGTCCCAAGAGCTGGATTGCGGTCAGCCATCATAGCGTAGGCAGGCTGGCATCCATCCGAGGTGCGGCTTCCCCAACAGGTCCACTTGAATTGTCGAGTGCCCCAGCTGTTGTCCCAAGTCCCATCTGTGAGCATGAACTCCAGGTGCCCCTCGAGAGATTTCTGCAGCAAGGAAAGCAACTCCTCATCCTGATGATGGAGGGCGTAAAGGGTCACTCCATTGAGCGACTCCTCCACGTTATAACCGAGGTCCACGGGCAGAAGGTTACGCGCGCTTCGGTTGTTGTAAGGTTTGCCCTCTCCAAAGAGCAACTTGTTGGGTTCCGTGAAGAAGTCCTTGATACCCTTGGCCAAGTCCCGGCTGCGTGCGAGATACTTTTCTTCTTCCAAGACCCGTCCGAGGAGGTCGAAACCATGTACTGCCGTGAAGCCATAGTTGACGTTGGTGAAGTCGAGGGTTCGGAATTTTTTCCAAAGATAGTCACTGGCCGCGTGGTCGAGACGCGCTTTCCAAGCAGTCACTTGCTCTTCTTGCAAGAGGTCGCCGTGATAGTAAATCGCCTCTGCGAGAGCAATGGCACCGAAGATGGAAGTGCCGTGCCAGGACTTCGGGTTGAGGTCGTTAGTCCAACGTCCATCTTCTCCCGAGACATGTTTGGACCAGTCGAATAGTTTGACCGCCGCATCGAGGTATTTCTGGTCGCCGCTGGTTTTGGCTACTCGAAGAATGGGGTAAACTGCTTCCCAGCAACGACCGTGAATATGGTCACAAGAAGGGCAAGCGAGAGCTCCATCATGGGTGGGGTTGTTAGGTTCGTCGATTTGACGGGCGAGCATCCCGTCCACCCAATCGGTGAGAAGGTTTTCCGTTAAACGCAGAAAGGCAGTATCTGTCGTGGAGGAAGTCTGATCCGCTGCGAAAGCGTTGCTCGTGAAGAGGCCTCCAGTTGTGAGCGCAATTCCGGCGGAGCCAAATGAGAGAGTTTCGAGGAAAGTTCTGCGGTCTTGCATGAGAATAGTCTCACAAGTTAGGAATAGAGAGAGAGGACAGCAAGGGAATCGGCGGTTTCGTTGTCACGGAAACAAGGGGCAAGCTCTCGTTCAGTGTTTCATGGATGCACGAGAAGGATTGGCTGATTCCTTCTGTTAGAAAACGAGAGGTTATTTTTGCGCCATGAAGGGGTCGGTTTCTCCAACATGAATCCCGCTGGCATTGATGAGCAGATTTTCGGCATTGGAGCCTTCTGCCACTTCGCCGACCACGGTGAGAGTGGTCAGTTCTTGGATGCCACCTAAGCCTTTGAGGCCTTGCTTGAGAGGGCGACCGTCCTCGCCAAGGATTTGAATGGTAGCGACAGATATTTTGATGACTTCAGGGTCGTCACAACAAACGTCCCAAGGAGTTTGGCAACCGTCGTCATGGTTGCGATTGCAAGGGGTGATTTTGGTAGGATCACCCAGCACGAGCATAGCTCGGTTCTCGATAAAAGGTTCCATCCGACCCATCACTTCGCCAGTGATGGTGACGGCTGTTCCCGGAGTAGGATTGGCAAAGGCGTCTGCGACCGAAAGAGCGTCGCTTGGTTTTTCGCTGAGAAGGACAGTTTCGAGTGCATTGCCCTCTGATGGAGACTGGGCGGTCTTTTCTTCGTTTTGACAGGAGCTGAAAAGCCAGAAGGAACTCAGGATGAGGAGGATTGGAGTTTGTTTCATAAGGAGGTTTACGATGGTTGTTTGAGAATTATTGCGAGCGAAGTGCTTTTGGCAAGGAAGGGGCGAGAGTGCGAAAGGCGGGTGGAAGGGTGCCGACTGTGCCCAGAAGAACTCCAGTGGCGAGTCCCACCAAAATGACAGTCGGGGTAAGGGCCAACGAAAAGGTGCCCACGGATAAGGAGACCGTACGGCCTTCCAGGAGGAAGTAGGCCACCAGAAAGGCGATGAGCGTTCCGGCTAAGGTGGCAAGCAAAGACTCTTGCAAAAGGGACACCAAGAGCGCCTTACGATTGAACCCAATCGCCTGCAGAGTTGCCATCTCGCGAATGCGGGAAGCGAAGGCTGCATAGAGAGTATTGAGCCCGCCGAAGATGGCACCGGCAGCAACGAGTCCGGCAGTGAGCCAAGTCATGATTTTGATGGGACCATAGAACTGGGCCAGCTTTTCGAAATAGCGATCTTCGCGAATGGCCGCGAGTTCAAGGTCGTTGCGCTGCAGGGCAAAGACCTCGAGGTCTTCGGTCTCGGCACTGTCGAGTCGCACTAAAACGGTGGAAAGGCTGTCCCGTTGCGTGACGGTCGCTAGGTCGTTTCGGTCGAGCCAGATTTCGGATTCAAGAACTGTCCCGGGTGCGGCAAAAGTTCCCGAAATTGTAAACGACTGGTCCTCGAAGGTGAGTGAGGTGCCGGTAGCGAGTTCATCTTCTTGGACGCCCAGAGCCCGATGGGTCAGTCGGCCCACCATCACTTCGCCGGGGCCGGGGAAGTGTCCGGAGAGAAGGCGCACCTCGGGACGGACGAGAAGGCTGGCAGGGAGAACGCCACGATAGTAAGCTTGGGCCTGATGCCCGGAAGGCATAGTGAGAGGAGCCTGATAGACAATCTCGCCAGAGACTGCTGGCTGCCCCAGCGTCTCGGAAAGACCACGCACGGAGGTGGCTACTGCGGATTCCGAAGACAGGGGGACCTCCGAGCGTTCAATTGATTCCTCCGATCCTTTGCTCACCAGCATGACGTTTTTCGGCGAGCCCGAGGAGGTGAGGACACCGTCCATGCCATTGTTGAAGGCGACAGCCGCAATGAGAAGCAATACCACCAAAGCGGAGCCTCCGACCGTTTGCGCGAGACGCCCGGGGTCGCGCAAAAGGTTTCTAACAGCATAGGTGAAAGGAAGCATGTTCAGGAATTTAAGGAGTCAACAAGAGGTCGCGCAGTGGCTTTCCAAGCAGGAAAGAGAGAAGCAAGAAAACCCATCAGGAAGGCTACCAACAATCCCTTGAGCTGAACGTCGAGAGAGGTTTGGAGAGCGAGGGTGAGACCTTCGTTGCCGAGGGTGAAGCTCTTGAAATGAAAAAACAAGGCCGAGGAAAATACGCCCAGTAGGCCTCCCGCGAGACCAAGGAGGATGCCTTCGATCCCGACTAGGATGCCGATAGCTGGACGACTGAACCCGAGCGTTTGCAGGATAGCGGTTTCCTTCACTCTTCCGCGCACGACCAGCAAGACCGCGTTGGCGAGCAAGCCCAGAACGGCAACTACAGCTCCAAGTCCCAGCCACCGCGTGAAGCCAATGAGCTCAATCATTTGCTTTGCGGTCTCGGCAAAGAAGGCCTGCTCAGGCCGGGTGCGAGTCGGCTGCTGGTCCGATTGAAAAGTCTCGTCGATGGTCGCGGCAATCGCTTCTAACTTCTCAGCTGACTCCACTTTGACATTGAACTGGGTGACAATGCCAAGACCCAGTCGCGAGGCTTGCTGAAGAAAGGGAAGGTGGACATAGGCCACATTGTTGTCCTGTGGCGAACTGGAACGAATGATGCCATTGACCACAACCTTGACTCCGACCGCCTCGAAGGTGTCGCCGACTTTCAGGCTACGACGCTGTGCGAAGTGTTCGCCTACAAGAGCCCCATCGGTTTGATTTTGAAAATCATCAAAGGACCCGCTGATGACCTCTAAGTCTGCGGTGTAACTCTTCAGCGTTTCGGGCGGAACTCCCCGGAAGGTAATGACATCAAGAGAGGCTCCACAATTGTTGACCGCGATTTGGATCGGAATGACTTCGCGCACGCCGGGGATGTCTTTGATGGTGGAGGCGTAGTGCTCGGGAAGGCGCGAGGTCGAGGGACAAAAGCGATTTTCGCGAAAGACAACCAAGGTCGTCTCGTTGGCACTCGCTTTCGTGGAGGACTCGAGCGAATGTTGCATGGTCTCTACCGAACTGAAGAGAAACATCCCGGCTGCAACACCAAGAATGGTCAACAGCGAGCGCAAGCGATGGCGCGTGATGTTCTTGAGCGCAAGGGCGAGGAGTTTCATACGGCAAGGGCGGTGACGAGTTGTCCTTTTTCGAGATGCAGCGTGCGTTTGGCGGCAGCAGCAGCTTTGGGATCGTGGGTGACCATGACGATTGTTTTCCCATGGTCATCAGCGAGGCTGGCGAGAAGAGCGAGAATGGAGTCTGCGGATTCGCGGTCGAGGTCACCAGTCGGTTCGTCGGCAACGAGCAGGTCGGGATTGTGGACGATGGCGCGAGCAATGGCGACCCGCTGTTCCTGGCCACCGGATAGTTCGGTGGGACGGTGGCTAGCGCGGTCGGAGAGGCCAACTAGTTCGAGAGCGGAGTTTACCTTTTCGCGCCGTTCCGCGCGGGTGAGTTTGGTGAGAAGGAGCGGGAGTTCGACATTCTCAAAGGCAGAAAGGATAGGAACGAGATGATAGAGCTGAAAAATATATCCCACATGGGCGGAACGCCATTTGGCGAGTTGGGCTCGAGAGAGAGTAGCGACGTCGCTGCCGCCAATACGGAGGGTACCCGTAGTAGGTGAGTCAATGCCGGCGATGAGATTGAGGAGGGTCGTTTTCCCCGAACCTGATGGACCCATCAACGCAAGAAAGTCTCCCTTCTCGACGTCGAGGGTGAGCCCCTCAAGAGGAGTAATGGTGACCTTTCCTTTGGAATAGGATTTGGAAAGGTCTTTGATTTCAATAAAGGCAGACATAGTTAGAGAGAATTGGTGGTAACCCGGGCTCCTGCTTTCAGGCCCGCATGGGGCGGAAGAATCAGTTGTTCGCCAGAGCGAAGGCCTGCGCGCACTTCGCGGAAGTTGTCTCGGGAGGCAGTGCCAAGAGAGATGGTTCGGAGTTCGGCCTGGGAGTTGGTGTCCACGACCCAAACTTGTGCGGAGGTTTCTGTTTTTTGAAAAAAGGCCTCTTCGGCAGCAAAAAGCAGGAGACGTTCGGCACCGTCTCCTTCTGGTGGTGCTTCGGAGTTCTCGTCCAGTGGTGCAGGATAGAACTTGGCGCGCACCAACATCTCGGGACGAAGACGATCGTCAGGATTCTCGATAGCGACCTTCACTTGGAGAGTATTGCGAGCAATGTCGGCCTCACCAGTGATACGGGTGACCTGGCCGGAGAGTTCAATGTCGTTGAGAAGGTCGGTGGTGAGTTTGACCTCTTGTCCCACCGCCAATGCGGATGCTTCGTTGAGAGGAACATCGATGCGCGCCTGCATTTTGTCAGGCCGATAGAGTTCAACGATCAGGGCCGACTTGGGATCGTCCATGTCGAGCATGCGCTTCTTTCCGGGTTGAGCATGAAGGTGCATGATGCGGCCATCGATGGGAGCGGTGATGCGATGGCGTTCTAGGGCAAGTTTGGCTATATCCCGACTACTCTCGGCCTCAATGAAGCCGTTGCCCATCGCCACTCGTTCGAAATCGATGGTGTTGAGCTGGGCCTCCAGACGAGGAATTTCGCTTTCTGCTTCTGCTAAAAATGCCCGCTGACGATTGACTTGCAGCATGGCGGAAGTGACTTCCGAGGTGGAGACTGCACCGTCGGGAAGAGTCTTGAGCCGGTTGGCAGTGTCTTCAAGCTCGGCCAGCCGTGCCTGCTCAGCAGTCACTTTGGCCCGGGCGGTTTCGATACGAGCCTTGATTTCTGGCACGCTGGAGCAGTGGGCCGCGATGCGGGAGCGAATGGTGGTGAGATTGCGTTCAGCCTGTTGCAAGGTGAGCTTGGCCTCGTCATCGACCAAGGTGGCGAGGAGGTCACCTTCTCGAACGAGTTCTCCTTCCAAGACATGAACTTCCGCAACCACCCCGTTGACCAGCGCGGGGACATGGATAGCGTAGGGGTCAGGTTCCAACCAACCGGAGGCTTGAAAGAGGAGGCTTCCGGATGGTCGCGAGACGTCGGCGGAAGAGGCGGTCCCGCGAAGAGTGACAACCTGGGAGGTGCGGACCTCGAGAGTCGGAAGCAGTCGTTCGCCGAAGAGAACGGCGAAGATGGCAGCAAAGCCGAGCATGAGGCCTACCGGCAGAAGCCAGCCGGGCAAGCCTCGCCTTCGCGTCGGTTCTGCAGTAGGAGATCCTGATTGAGTGAGAGTGGTGAGAGACATTTTGATTCTTTGAATTCTTGGAAAGAGGAGAGCTTGGCTGAGCGGTGAGCATCAGCGGGCAAGCAAGTGATTCGACGCCCGACGAAAGCGAGCGGTTCCCAGAAATCAAAGAAGGAGGCGGCGTTGCTGATAGAGAAGGCAACGTCCGAGAGGAGGGGGAGGCTCGAAGGCCGGAGGAAAAGTGACTTGCCGAGGCGCAACCTTGAAAAAGCAACTGTTCAATTTGCTCTCGGCAGCTACCGGATCGACCGGAGCTTGAGTCGAATAAGAATCGGCGGTCCACAGGTAATCGGAGACTTCGAGAGTGATCGGGACCACGCAGTCATCACAGGGTTTCTGCTCTTCGCCACAGGATGGACAGCAAGCTTCCGATTCTTCCAACTGGGCACATGGGTCTTTGCCGATAAATAGGGTTTCGTTGCAAAGACAGAAGCCCAGTGCCAAGTCCTTCGCTCCTACCAAAACGGTCAGGAAGGAAATGAGAATGAGCGATGACAACTGCCGGAACACTAGCAACAGCTTGCTACAATTTGGTGAAAAGTCAATCTCAGGGAGAGGTGACGTGCAAACGATAAAACGCTTTCTCGTCGTCAGAAGTGTCTTGCTCCGAAAGAGATGTTGCAAAGGGTGCTGCGTCCGAGGCTATCGTGAACCATGCTCCCGGCAGCAAGCTTGTCGACTTTTCGATACTGAGAGTGATATCGCGGGCCGAGGGATTGAGCGTGGTGGAAAGAACAAGACTGCCAGTGTTTCTGCTCATTTCTAAGAGGTAGGGTGGTTCCGGGATGGTCGGGTCGAGACCGACCGCATATTCCAACAAAGATGGATTGATGTCGCCGTCGATACCGGAGCCAGGAGCGAGTGCGAAGGGCGAACTGTCGTTGTCGAAGACCCATTGGGCGTAGCCTTCGAGTCTAATGTTATCCACGAAAATGGCATCGAGGTTTTCATCGACAGTCTCGTCCTTCACATAGAGCCATGTGATTTCATTGAGGCCATAGGCAAGAGGCACCACCACCTCGGTGAAGCTGGTGTTGTCGCCGGAGGATACTGCCACCTGCTTCCCGTTCAGAAGAGTATAAGCATAGTCAAACCCTTCCTCTGTGGACACTCGCCACTGAAAGCGAAGGGTGCCTGGGCCCACTACGCTTGCGGTCATCTGGCTGCGGTCATCGTCGCCAATATTGGCACTGCGTGCTGCGGTAGTACCATTGGAGCGGACCGAAGATTGGACGAAAAAGGCTGGTGTCGATGTGCGTAGGGGCAAGTCAGCAAAATCCACTGCTGTTGAGAGCGAACGGGAGGGGGAGAACGGGGTCAACTGAAACTCACGGGTGGTGCTTCCTTGTGCATTCTCAGCCGTGGCGGTTACCGAAAAGCTGCTGGCAACGGTGCCTGTGAGATGGCCACCAGAAAGCAACTCCCAATCGGTTGGAAGGGCATCAGTTGTGATACCAGAATTCTCGTAGTTGGTCGGCAGTTGAATTGAGACTTCTTGTCTGTTTGGGACGAAGATAGGCGAGGTCTTACTAAAGGCTGGCTCTGATAAGGAATTCAGGGTGAAACGATCAAGAGCTACTGTGTTCGAGCCACCGTCAACGCCATTGTCCCGCTGGTAACTGAACTCGAGAGAGTGTTCTCCCGCTGGGATGAGAACGGTCTCAGAATGCCAGTCAGTTTCGCCGCTGATGGCAAAGGCCACGTTGCCGTCGAGCGAAAGAGAGAAAACATCGAAAAGGTATTCGGTAGAGCATTTCCACCAGAAGGTGAGTGCGTCTGGACCGGTCACAGTGAGGGTGAGTCTGGTGTTGGTAGAATTGGAAGCGTCTGTGAGTTCAAGCGCGTCTTCGCCGTCGAAGGTGTTGCTCGTTGTAATGCTCCAGCTCGCCACGTCGCCGCCAAGGCCAACTGAGCTGGGTACCTCGAAGGCGGGCTTGAGAGGGCTTAAATTTATGGTGAGTTCTACGACGCTTTCAGTCGTTCCAGCAGGATTGCCTGCCGAAATAGTGAAGCTATAGACCCCGCCTTGAGGGCTTTGCCAAGAGACGAAACCACTGGCGCTATCGACTACCATTCCGCTAGGAGCCCCAGAGAGCTCATAAGTCGTTGGGGTGTTGTCGGCTTCAATCTGATAGCCAAAAAGGCTGCCCTCATCTCCGTTGAGAGAGAGATTGCTCGTGATGACCGGGGTGATGAAGTCATCGTTGGTAATGACCACCGTGACTGGTGTTGACGGTGCGGTGGCTCCCGAAAGATTACTGAACGAGAAGAGAACAGTTTCGTTTTCTTCGGGGTCCATGTCGCCATTGACGGTGAAGGTCGCGGTCGCGGAAGTCAGGGGTGGGCTGATGGTGAAGGTCTGCCCACCGGGGTCTTCGTAATCGGTGCCAGCAGAAGCGGTGCCGCCATTCGGAGCGAGGGTAAAAGTCACGGGTTCGTCGGTTTCCGATGCGAGTTCAACAGTGATACTGACGGTTTGTGAACCGCTGTCACCTTCCGCAACGGCCACGTCTTCGACTCGTAGCTGGATATCAAGCTCGATGCCCTCGAGAGATTGCGGAGCCGAGCCTCCGGGTGCCAGCCAGTTAGAGAGGCGCGTTGCATTCGAGTTGCCGCCTGTCCAAGAGCGAAAGACGCGTCCATACCAGTCATCTTCATTATTGCCACAGGCGGCGTTGCCTCCATGGAGCTGCCCCACGATTTGACCTTCGGCATTAAAAAGCGGAGAACCCGAGGAACCTCCCTCGGTGGTGCCATTGTCCCAATCCGCCACACGGAGGTGGGTGCCCGATGAGGTCACTGAAGTGCCGAAATAGTTGGTGAGCGACAGTGGATCGAATTCGAACGAAATCCGTTTTTCCGCAACTGCCGGATGGTGAATGCCCACCGCCATGTTGGGGGCACCCGATGAGCGGTCCCAGCCAGCAAAGAAGGCCTCGGAATCGGGATTCACGGGATCGTCGAGCTCGATTAGACAAAAATCAGAACTGGCTAAATTGGCTCGTAGGGTGGAACCAGAATTGAAAACAGTCAGATCGCCATCACCCACTCCGCCGCTGTTACTCGAGCCCGGTGTGCGACAGGTCGAATTTTCAAAGTTCCAGTAAACAACTATGGAAGCATCATTGGACGAGTTAATTCCGCAATGATTAGCGGTCAGGAAGAAGGGGCGTGTGTCCTCGGCAGTGTTATTGATGAGAGCACCGCTACAAGTATCGATTCCGCTCAAGGTGTAGGCTCCCACGGAACGGATCTGGTCTCGATAAGCATCGACGATCCCATTCAAGTCACAGGCCACATCCACGTTGCAGCTGCCGGAGGTGTCGCCACCGATTTTGGATTTTGTTTTGTTGCGAAATCCATAGTTGACCGCCGCTAAGCTGAGCCGGAGTTCCGACAGCAAGGACTGAGGAACAGAGGCCGTGAGTCTGACTGTATCTCCTGTGAACAATGGGGTCCAAAGCTCGCCATGGTCGTCATTGTCGCGCGAGGTGAAGGAGATGACATCAGGTGAACCAGGCGCGGTGAGGGAAAGCGAACCTCCCGGTGGCATGTGGAATTGGTCGAAGGCAAAGTTGAGACTGAGGGCATCGGGCGCGTGGATTTCCAAGCTCCAAGTGGCAACCTCGTTTTCCACTTTCCAAGGCGCGAGCAGGGCACTGCTTTTGTTGATAGGCAAGGGGGCCGCGAAGCGAAAGGGAAGCTTTCTGCTGTCACGCTCTCGCGCAGCGGCAAGCAAGGGCTCGAGGTCGGGTGGAGTGAGAACGAGTTTCTCAGTGGTGCCGCCAGGGCCTTGCTTTGTGTTTGCGGCAGTCGAGGTCTCCGCCCGCGAAGGAGATTTCAGCCCGGTCGATTGGGAAGAGGTAATCCGGCTAGGCGTCGGAGTTGTTTCGGCTGCTTCCTTTTGAACTCTGTTGACTCTCCAGGTGATGAGGAGGATCGCTACGAGTAGGAGCACACCAAGGATACGCACTTTTGCCATATCAAAACAGTAAACACCCGAATGAGCTGTCTGACAACTCTCGAACTAGAAGGAAATTGGGTGGAGGAAAGCCTTCTATCGACCTTCAGCCAAGCGGGTAGCCAGCATTTCAGGGAGGCCAGCCTCACGAACTTTTTGCTGGGCGGTGACAATGTCATATTCCAAGCGGCGATAGACCAGCACGTTGGAAGGAATGTCGTAAATCGCGTAACAGGCCCGCCAATCGCCGTTCCGGGGTTGTCCGACCGAACCCACATTGATGAAATACTTGAGCTTATCGTCGAACTCCACTTGTTCGGCTGGCAGCTCGGTCACAGAGTCATCCTTGGAAAAGACTCGGGGCACATGAGTGTGTCCGTGGAAGCAAATCTTAGTGAACTGGTAGGAGAAACTCGACATCGCATCGAATTTATTGGTCACGTAATTCCAGACCTGAGGCTGATCGAGCGAAGAGTGAACGATGGTAAAGTCTTCTACCTGTCGCACCATGCGCAGCTTCCGCAGCCAATCACGCTGCTCCTCGTTCAGCTGCGTTCGCGTCCAGCGGAGGGCTTCCGCAGCGACCGGGTTCATTGCATCCAGCGAGTGATCGCCGCCGCAGTCTTCGTCATGGTTTCCCTTCACCACCGGGCAACCAATTTCACGAATCCGCTCGAGGCATTCCGCGGGATTGGCATTGTAACCGACGACGTCACCGAGGCAGACATAGTCGGTGCAGCCTTGTTCATCGGCGTCAGCAAGAACGGCCTCCAAGGCTTCGAGGTTGGCGTGGATATCAGCGAAAAGGGCAATGCGCATCGGTTGTGAGTGTCAGGGAGGTGGAGGTTAACAGGGTGAGGGGGGCGAGTCCTAGCTAAAATCTGGCGAATTCAGCTTCCTCTCAGGCGTCGGCGCAATGACTATTTGACCGCCTGCTCGAAACTCCATTTGGTGACTTCCTTAATCCAGTCCCGGGTCAGCGGAAAGAGCTCCCGAGTGACCAGTGGATTGAGTTCAGCGGGAATTCCCGCGCTTACCAGTGACGACTCCAGCTCCTCGAGAACCCCTTGACGCGGGAAGTCGTGGCTCTCATCGAGATGGAAATTGGCCAAGTCGCGAATCTTGACCAGCTCGTCCGGAAATATCTTGGAAGTGGGCAAGTGTTGGGCGCTATCGATGCCTGAGATTTTTTGGAGAACAAAAAAGAGTACCCGAACGGTGGGAACGCTCTCGTCTCCGTATTCTTGAAAGTGGTCAATCACGATGGGCCAGTCTGAGGCCTCACCAAAGGGATCGTCCGAGAGGGTGATGGGAAAGTATTCCATCAGGTCCGCTAGCTTGAGGGTGACGCGCTTAATGTCCGGATTGCGCAAAGGGTCGAGAGCTTGCGGAAGTTTAAGCGGAGAGATGCGCTCTTCGAGTTCTTTTCGCACCCCTGCCATCGGCAAGTCCTCGCTACGACGCTGATAGTAGTTGAAGAGTGAGCGAATGACATCGGTCTCCGAGGCATAGATGTCGGTGGTCGGTATCGTGGCCTCTTCCGGGAACTCGTTTTGTAGCGCGTGGAGCGTGCTCTTGACGGAGGGGAAGCGAAACTCCGGAGTGGCAAAAATATCCTTCGCGAGTTGGAGCGCCTCGCGACGTCTCTCGGGCACCCGGGACATCAGATACAGTCGTTGACGGTCGACGATGTCGGTCTTGTTTTCCTGCTTTACGGCCTCATCAAGAACTTGGGTGGCGGCGGCATAATCGATGTGCTCGGGCTTGTAAGTATCGGAGAGCATACGGGCCTTCATCTCATAAAGCTTGATGGCGTCGGGAATGTTCTCGATGCCTTCGTCGAGGTAGGAGATGCCTTTGGTGAAAAACTCGTTCCGTCGCAGCTTACGCTGGGCTTCGGGGACTCCTGGTCGGTCGCGATAGTCCGAGTAGGCGTCATCAGCAGCATAGCCCGCAGCAGCTTCCCAATAATAGCTGACCTGCGGTTGCAAGGTGTGGATTTGCTTGAAGGTATTGAAGATGCTCAGCCAATCTTGGTCCTGCCAGGCGGTGACCACTTGGGAAAAGTTGAGGGTGGCCGCCACCAGCGAACGAAGTCCTCCCAGCGCGATAGCTGCCGAGGTCTGCCCGAGCGATTCCGAGGTGGCCGCATCGAGAGGCTCAGCCAAAATTCCCGACGCCCTCATCTCTCTACCCAAAGGCCGTTCCAAGGGCGTCCTGGCCACGCCAGCGACGAGGAGGAACACAAGGGTGAGGGCGATCTTTTTGAAAAGCGGCATGGCCTGGCACCGGAAGTTAGGCTTTTTCGCCATGAATCGCAAACACCGTCTCTGGCCTTTGGGCCCTGTTAGCCGAGTGTGCTTTCCAAGGCCTCGATTTCCGCAGTGAGGGTGTCCCAGCGGGAGTAGGCTTTGTTGAGTTTGTCCGTGAGGTTCGCCAAGGCATGACTAGTCTCCTGAAATTTCTCAGTATCAGCGGCCACTTCGGGGCTGGAGAGGTGTTCGGATAGTTGGTTCTGCGCCGATTCGATTTGGGCGATTTCTTCTTCCAGTTTTTCGAGGTCGCGTTGCAAGGGGGCCAATTTCTGTCGCGCAGCCGCTTGCGCCTTCCGCTGCTCCTTGCGGTTGACCTGAGGTTGGGTGGGAGTAGGACTAGCTGAGCTTGCTGGCTTGGAGGGCGAGGCTGGTTTGGGAGCGGGTGCCGGCTTTGCGGTTGCGACGGGGACCGCGACCCTGTTCTTGGCTTCATTCTCTTCACGCTCAACCTTGTCGAGGTAGTAGGTCAGGTTGCCGTGGAAGAGGCGAGGATCGTGACCTTGGCGAAACTCGATGGTTTTGGAAATGATGGGATCGAGAAAGTCCCGATTGTGCGATACAATGAGAAGGGTGCCCTCATACTCCATGAGCGCTTGCTGCAGGATGTCCTGCGAACGCATATCGAGGTGGTTGGTGGGTTCGTCCAGAATGAGAAAGTTAGCGGGCCGAACAAGCATGCGCACCAAAGCAACGCGCGAGCGTTCACCCCCTGAAAGAACGCCGACTTTTTTAAAGACATCATCACCCTTAAACAAGAAGCAACCCAAGACATCGCGAGCTGAAAGAGTGCGGCCCCGGGTCGCGACTTGCTCGACGGTCTCGAGGACGGTCAGCTCGGGGTCGAGTTCGTCGGCGTGGTTCTGGTTGAAAAAGCTGGGCAAGGTCTTAGCACCCAGTTCGTGGTTGCCGGAACTGGGATTTTCCTCGCCAGTAATGAGACGACAGAAGGTTGATTTACCTGCCCCATTGGGCCCCACGATGGCGATTTTCTCTTTTCGTTCGATTTCGAAGTCAAAGCCTTCGAAGATTTTGAGGTCACCGTAGGCCTTGCCCGCATTCTCGAGCTTGGCAACGGACTGCGTGGTCGGTGGAGGGTCGGGGAAGCGGAAGGAAACCTGGGACTCGGCAGCGTCGATTTCGATACGCTCGATTTTGGCCAATTGCTTGATGCGGGACTGCACTTGGGAGGCCTTGTTAGCTTGTGCGCGAAAGCGGTTGATGAAGCGTTCAATTTGCTCGATTTCGCGGTCCTGTGCCTTTTTCTGTTTGATTCGAATCTCCTGCCGTTCCGCGAGTTGGGTCTCGTAGGAGGAGTAGTTACCGGAGAATTCTTCAGCACGTCCATGGTGGAAGGCGATGGTGCGAGTGACCAAGCTATCCATGAGGGAGCGGTCATGGGAGATGAGGGCAATGGCTCCGCGATAATTGTGGAGGTAGCCTTCCATGAAGTTCTGGGCGGTGATGTCGAGGTGGTTGGTGGGCTCATCCAGTAAGAGAATCTCGGGTTCGGCGAGGAAGAGCTTGGCCATCGCGATGCGCATTTGCCAGCCGCCCGAGAATTCCGCGCAATCACGTTGCAGGTCTTCCCGCTTGAAGCCGAGGCCAGCCAGCACTGACTCGATGCTGGCCTTGATGCGCGAAGGATCGAAGTGCTCGAGAAGCAGGTCAATTTCGCCCATCCGCTCGAGTGCCTTGGAGTAAGGGTCGGAGCGGGGATCGAGGGTCTCTAGCTCCTGCTCTAATTCCTTCAGCTCTTGCTGCCATTGCTGGGATTCCCCAAAGGCGGATTCCGTCTCCTCGTAGACGGTTTTGCCCTTCACATGGATTCCTTCTTGAGGAAGGTATCCGATGCGATGGCCACGGGGTTTATTGATTTCGCCTCCGTTGGGCCTGAGCACGCCTCCGATGCATTTCATCAAAGTCGATTTTCCGGCGCCGTTGTGTCCCGCAAAGGCGATACGCTCGCCATCGTTGATGGAGAAGGACAAATCCGAGAACACGACCCGGGGACCGAACTCAACACGGAGGTTTTTGACAGAAAGCACGGGGAGGGGTTAGCGGGCTTTGACGAACTTTTGAACCCCAAACCGTTCCCTTTCTACATTCGCGAGTCATTCAGGTCGAGGAGTAGCGGATGAGCCTTATCTTTTCTTGGAAAAACCGTGTTTTCAGGTCCGGGAACGCAGATTGCTCACTTCAGTTTTTCCTGAATCAAAACCTCAAAGGCAGTGCCCGCTCCCTCGCCGTCGGTAAGAAAGCGATCGCGGGCAGAGTCAGTGGAGAAGGGGCTGAGAAAGTCGCGTTGACTCTGACGGAGGACAGTCTGAAGGCCCAGGGCCTGGCTCCACCGTTCCAAATCGTTAAAAGAGACATCGGCGGTCAGGTCGGTGTGACCTGCGTTCTGGTAAAGGTTGGAACCGGTGAGTCGTTCTTGGAGAAAATATCCACGCAAGGTGCCGCCCAAGAGCCGCTGAGAGGGAGCGACATAGTCGATGGTGAGAACTTGCCCTCGATGGAGAGAAGGCAGCCAATGCGAGAGCCAATGATGATAGCTTTCGTGAATCTCGACTCGTTGGTGCAGTGGGTAGTTTTCTTCAAAAAGGGAAGATTGTGGAAGGCTCTCGGCGGGGAGAAAATGTTCGCTGAGATTGGGTTGCGCTCCGGCGAGGTGGAGCTCCGACCAACCATTTTCTTCTTTGCGAAAAATGCGGACGGGGAAGGCATCCACTAATTCGTTGGAGTAGATGAACGCTTCGCCTTGGGTCGCCGCGAGTGCCGATGCCATGCTGTCGTGATGGCGCGCCTTTGGGTTGTTCTTTTTCTGAAGCGACCGCAGTGGTGAAGAAACTTCGACGAGGTGTTGCTGGGTTCTTTGTCTGGTTAGAAAGGGGAGTTGTTGTCTCACTTGCTGAGCCAGGAGCCCCGTGCCGGGGCCCACTTCGATGAGATGTCGGAAACCGGATTGTCGAAAACGGTTGGCAATGGCTTTTGCCAACGTGTCGGAGACCTGGGGCGTAGTGGTGAAGTCCCCGCGCGTGCCGACGCTCTTGATACGAGAAGTGTAGTAGCCACGCTCCGGATGGTAGAGCGCAGTTGCCATGAAGCGGTCGAAACGGGTCATCTTTTCAAGCCGGGGCTCGCCCTTACTCTTCCTATTGGCAGGGGCCGGTTCCTCACAGAAGCACCGGCCAGTGGTTAGCTCTTCTCGCCCATTCCGATGGCCTGGCAGGCCTTCAGGTCGAGCTTGCCGGAAGCGAGGACAGGGATTTCAGCGACTGGGATAATCACCTTGGGGCACCAGAGAGAGGGCAACCCGGCATCCAGCAGCTTGTAGCGAAGGTCGATGACGTCTTGTTCGAGCATGTCGCTGATGACCGTAGAAAGAAGGCCGATGCCTTCACCTTTGGCCTCGTCCGGGACACTGACGACAGCCACCTTGCGGACATCTTCCTTATCGTAACCGAGCGCCTTATCAACGGCGGCCTCCACCACTTCATGAGGCACCATCTCACCAGCGATTTTGGAAAAGCGGGACATGCGTCCTTCGATGTAGAGGAACCCGTCGTCATCAAAGCGCGCGACATCGTTGGTCTTGAACCAGCCCTCCTCGAAGACCCCTTCTGTCAGGTCATCACGATTGAGATAGCCGGGGAATATGTTGGGCCCACGGAGCCAGAGGATACCGGATTGGCTCACGGGTATCGGCTCGTCGGTTGCGGGGTCGGTGATCCGGGCTGCGATACCGGGTAGGAGATGGCCCACTGACCCCGGGCGACTGCTGGGAATCGGTTCCAAGCCCTCACGGTTTTCCAACGGCGGAAGGTTGACGTTCGTGGCCGGGGACGTTTCGGTGAGACCATAGCCCTCAAGGGGCCGAATCCCGAACTTCTCTTCGAAGGAGTCGGCTAGGGAGTCGGGCAGTTTCTCTGCGCCCGTGATGACGAGTTTGAGAGGAGCGAGTTGTTCGGGTTTAATCCGTTTGAGGTAACCGCGAAGAAAGGTGGGGGTCGCTAGGAAGAGAGGAATCTCGTGATCGTGAATCAGCTCAGCCAGTCGCTTGGTCTCCAGCGGCGAAGAATAAGTGACGAGATTGAGCCCCTCAATGATCGGAAACCAGAGAGTGACAGTACACCCAAAGGAGTGGAAGAGAGGCAAGCAGCCGAGAATCTTGGAGTCGTCAGGCAGTTTGATTCTACTGGATAATTGGCAGACGTTGCCGAGGAGATTGCGATGGGAAAGAGGAACTCCCTTGGGTTCTCCCGAGGAGCCGGAGGTGAAGAGAAGGATGGCCTCGTCATCACCCTTGCTTTGGCCAAGCCCCAACATTTTGATGAGGGCATTCGCGGGAAGGAGTTTGGACAGCACGATCCACTTGATGATCTGCTTCTTAATCAAAGGCAGGGTCCGCTCGATGAAGATGAGGTCACGATTGGGTGGCCAAGGAAAAGAAGAGACCTTGCGCACAAAGGGATCGGCGGTGATGAACTTATCGAGGTCCGCTTGCTTGATGGAGGACTTCACCGCGTCTTGGGAAGCGGTGAAATTGAGGTTTACGGGAATCTTGTTAGCAAAGAGAACCGCGAGGTTGGCGATCATGCCGCCTTTGCCGGGAGGGAGAAGAATGCCCACCCGCTTCTTCTTGGTGGACTTGGCAATCTCTTTGGAAAAAGCAATGGCGACGCCGAGGATTTTCGAAAAAGGCAGTTCGGAATCATCGGTGCCATCATGGAGCACGGTCGTATTAGCATGCAGCTTCAGGCCTTTGAGCAACGCGACCGATAAAGAACCATCGAGGAATTCACGGCTCGAGAAAGCGGCTTCCGAGGCCTCGAAAAGCGACTCCTGATAGCCTGGTAAACTGGCTTCACCTGTCGCCATGGGGACTCCAAAAGTGAGAATAGCATCGGGAAGCCCAGTCGCGGATTCGATACTGAGGCGACAATCGGTAGGGGTGTGGATAGCGACCGGAGTGACACTCATGCCGAGACCACAGAGGAATTTCAGCACCTCGGCAGGAACGAGTGAAGGTGTTCCGGGGCGGGCATTGGCCACGCCAGGCACAAAGAGAACCAGGCCATTGTTGGCAAGGGCTTCGGACAGTGCTTTGGCTACGGAGTCGGGATTGTCACTGCGGGAAAAAACGGCCCCGGCGACTTGAGGCCGGTCGAGATGCTTCTGGACCTCAGGATCGAGCGAGAGACCCTCCTCGGCTAAAAAGGTGACGCGACGGTCGGACAGCTTGGATTCCAAGGCTAGGAGTTGGGGCAGGTTCAGACTTCCCGGAATCAAAATGGTTCCGGTGGAAGGCAAGCGATCTGCTCCCATGATTTCGACGTTTGCGGTGCTCATTGAGGTCCTAATGAAAGCAGGCTTGGCGAAAAGGGCGAATTGATTTTTTTGACTACTTCGTCGTTTCAGTCGATGGCGAGGCAGGCAATTGCTGGCGCACATACTTGGCGAGTAAGTCGGCTTCCAGATTGACTTTCTGGCCAGCTGCCGCGCTCTCGAGATGGGTCGCTACGACTGTATGAGGCGTAATCCAGCAGACTGCCGAATCCGCAGTGAGCTCAGCAAGGGTGAGTGAGATGCCGTCGATGGCAAGCGAACCCTTGGGAATGCACAAGGCGCGAATGTCCTCAGGAAGACTGACCTCGAGGCGATGGTCTTGGCCCATTTCGGACCAATCGAGAATCTCACCCACGGCATCAACGTGTCCCTGCACAAAGTGCCCACCGAGGCGATCACCCACCCGGAGGGCACGCTCGAGATTGACTGGGGAGCCAGACTTGAGTTGACCCAAGGAGGTGACCTTCAGTGTCTGTGAGAGGATGTCGAAGGAGGCTGCACAGACCGAGACTTCGGTGACCGTCAGGCAGCAACCATTGACCGCGACGGAGTCACCCAAAGTTAACTCGCTGGCGAAGGGGAGGTTGACCGTGAGGCGCGCTTGTTCGCCTTTTTCCTCGAGTTGGGAAACAGTGCCAACGGCTTCGACCAATCCGGTAAACATCTTAGTTGTCCTTGAGAGGGGCTCCGATAACAGGGTTCTCTTCGGCCGGGTAAGCAGCCTCGGGATGCTCCTCGACGTGGTGGTGCTTGGCCGGAGCAATGTCGTATTTAGAACTATCCCCAATCGCGGGCAAGAAGCTCATGCAAAGGTAGCAGATAAGAGTGGGCACAATTGCTCCTGCGAGAAGTTTGAGCGGGGAGATGCCACCTTCGAAGTGCTTGGAGAGGATAGACTGTCCGGCTGGGTTGGGAGCGTTGGCAATCACGGTTAGACCACCCCCGACCACCGCACCTGCGACGACGGCTTGCTTGGCCGCGAAACTGATGTCGGTCACCTGCGACGCGAGATAGGTAATTGCGGCGTTGTCATTAAAGGCTGTTAGAATGGTCGCTCCAAACATGAGGAGACCGGGAGAATCGTTCAGCGAGACGATTATGGGCTCGATCCACCAGGCCTGACAGCCACCGTGAATAATGAGCGCTCCTAGGAAGAATCCCACCAAGAGAGGTCCCTTCATCGCGATGGCATTTTGGTGATGTTGAGTAGCGGCCACAAAGGCCAAGAAGAAGAGGAACCCTCCGATGAAGAGGATGGGGTCGTGGGCGTTGAAGACAGTCCAAGCGAGAAAAAAGACGTGGGTGGCGATGACCCAACCGGGGATAGGATCCTCGCGCTCGTGCCAGGCAATCGGGTGCTGGATGCCGTCTTCGATTCCATCCGCACTATCGGCCAGACGAGCGAGTTCACCCCGGAACTTGAAGAAGAAGATGGCGTTCGCGATAAAAATGGCGATGACCGCTTTGTAGCCAAAGTGAGTGAACATAAAGGGCATGTCCCAGCTCCAAGTGCTGGCAACCATCAGTACCGGAGGAGCGGCGAAATGAGTCAAGGTGCCCCCTACCGAAACATTCACGAAAAGCAATCCCAGAGTGGCGTAGGCAAAGACTGCCTTGGGCTTGTGCTTATAGATTTTCTTAGCCAACAGAAGCGCACCAATGGTCATGGCGGCGGGCTCGGTGATGAAGGAACCGAGGATAGGCGCGATGGTCATCACCGAAAGCCACCAAGCCGCCGGGGAACCGTGACCGAACTTGGCAGCGTAGGCCATGACTGTTTCCGAAGCGCGCAACACTGGTCGCGAGGCCGCGATCGCCATAATAATGACGACGAATGCGGGTTCGATGAACTGGCGATCATAGCCGACGTAAAGTTTGAAGGCCTCCCAGTCGTAGAATCCAATCGCGGCTGCCGCGAGGGCAATGACCCAAATACCGAAGATGGCTTCCACCTCACCAAAAAAGTGAAGCATGGTAGCCTTGAAGGAGACGTCGTCTTCGGCATCGGGCTGGGGTTTGGCTGCACCGGTCAGCCCGAGTTTATGAATCCGTTCGTGATGCTCGACCTCGGCTTGGTGCGCAAGTTTGTTGAACCAACCCGCCATGAAAGTGTGCGCGATGGCGAAAATGAAAATGAGGGTGGCAACGAGGTTGAAGGGATCGGCCTTGATGCGTGCCGCCAAGGTGCCCCCGAGGTTCATGGAACCATCCTCATTTTTCTCAGCAGGGAGCTTGTAGGTTGGAACAGGAAACTGGGAATATTGGTCTTTTAGATGAAGTTTCTTGTCGCCGGGGTAAAAGGGCTCGACGTCGCCAGCCGCTGAGAGGGAGGCTGGCAAAAAAAGAATCAGAACGAGAAATAATGGACGCAAACAAGCAAACATGACTTTAGAGAGGGCGGGAGACATGGCGTGAAGAGCGTCCGAAGGCAAGAGAAACCAAGCCTTGCGAACAGGAAAAACTGGCAGTCGGGCAAGATTGTCAAGCGGCCCAAAGCGGAGTAGCTTTCCGCCTCATGGCACGAATTCTGGTCTTCCTTTCATTATTACTGATGCTGTCGAGCTGCAGTCGGGTAGGTGGCTTGGTTTCCAAACTCAAACCGGGAGAAGAGGAGGACAAGTTTGGTAAAATCCCCAAAGTGCCCGCGCATCTGCGAGCAGGAGGAAACGCAACCGTGAAGGTGGAGCCAGCGGAAGAGCGAACGGTCGCTGCCGGAGTGGACCCCGCTAGCCTGAGCACCGAACAGGGAGGAATCGCGGGATTGCCCTCGGAGTCGGATATGATTTTCACTAATCCCGACGACGCCGAAGCCTCCGAGGCCGCAATCGAGGGCCTGTTTTCCGTCCAGAAGAAGGATTGGCTCTCTAGCCATACGGTCGCCAAGAATCTCGCTCTAGTGGAGTCCAAGCCTCTCCTCATCCTTTTCACCGACACCCCGAGTTCACAAAGCGGGGGCAGCCCAGCGGCCGCGCGACTCGAGAGTGAGCTGCTGGCGCGCAATGATTTCGCCGATTGGGCGGGTGAGAAGTTCGTACGACTGAAGCTCGATTTCAACGTCAAGGACCGCCGCTCGGCCGATACCGCCAAACAAACTTTAGCGGTAAAAAAAGAGAATTACCTTCTCTCGCTCAAAAAGCGCTACAAGGTAGGTGGCTTCCCGGCCATCATCGTGGTAGCGGCAGATGGCTCGGTAGTGCAAAACGTGCGCGGCTACCGGACAGGCACCTCAGAGTATGTCTGGGGTCTCCTCAAAACGGCAGCGGTCATTAGTGAATCGAAGCAAAAAAAGTTCGAGGATCGTGTCTTGAAGAAGGGCTATCGAAGGTGGCAAGGGAAGAATAAGCAGAAGATTTTGGCAAAATTGGTTTCCTATCGAGAGGGTGACTTGGTCTTGGTCGCCCCCAATGGTGTGCGCTACCGCACCCACGAAAAGAACGTGTCTGCGGAAGACCGGGAGTGGATCCAGCAGCAAAAGGAGAAACGCAAGGCTCGCTAGCGGGCAAGAATCGGCGACAGGGCACGGTCTTGACGGACGCGATTTCCCTAAGATGATTGCCCAATGGTTTTGAAACTCATCCCCTTGAGCTGGTTGCTGACAGTCGGGCTTCTTTCCGCGCAGGCGACGGTGAACAGCAACGAGCAAGCTGCCTCATCAGCCGAGGCGGAGCGCAAGGTCATGGAGGCTACTTTTGAGGAAATCCTGACGATGGTGGGCAAGGAGTCTGAGCGCGGAAAAATGTTCCGCCGGGCACAGAATGAGTGGATTAAATATGTCAAAGAGCAGGCCAAGGCTGATGCTGATGGCGTCAGCGGAGAAGCAAAGTATCCCCAATCTTACTTCCAGACGATGCGCGAGCTCACCCGCTACCGCACCCGAATCCTAGAAGGCTGTCTCTCCCGTCTAGAAGCCGAGTCCGTGGGAGGTCGTGGGGATAATGTTGTCGCTGCCGAAACCAGCTCGGGCTCGAATAGCTCGGTCCGCGATTGGAAGGCTGAGGTCGGTGACTCGCCAACCGCTGATGAGGTGACTCTCTATGAAGCGGAGATCGAAGGCGTTCAGGGCTTGCTAGCAGGTCAATGGCGCGGTGAGGAGTTGTGGCGCGGTGTTTTTCTAGCTGAGCGGGGTGACACGATTGTTCTCTATGGAGGCAAAATGGAGCGCGGTGGCGTCGTCTTTGAGGCGTGGCAGGAAGGAACCCGGATTGGTCGTGGCTTTGTGCGTGATGAAGATGGAGACCTGCGGGGACGGTTCTTCGATGACCGTCGTCGGGAGTCGCCCATCGTGCTCAAGAGTCGCAAGCAGCCCAACCCGGTCTCCTACAAGGTTGCGCGGACTTCTTATTCAGGATTGATGGGCACGGATGAGCTCAAGGTTGGTCTCGAGTGGCACGACACTCGTTTCGTGCGAGGGATGCGGGAGGACTTCCTGCTCGAGGGGCACAACTACTCGCAGGGCAAGCTCTTCTTGCGCGAGACGGAGCCCGGCGAGGAGGGCAAGGTGATTGCCTACTGGTCCTTGGTGAAAAAGTCGGGCGGCGGAAGCACTCGCTGGGTCGGCCAACGCAAGACCGTTAGTGGAGACTTGCGCAAGGTGGACTTCGGCCGTTAACAAACCTTCGCAAAGTCGCCTGCTACCTAGTTCATACCTCGTTTATCTAAGTGGTTGCCGCTCTGCCCGCTGGCATCGTGCAGACAAGAGCCAAGGCCTGCGTCCAGCATTTTGCGTTACAAAATTGTTCCCTGAAAAGACCAATAATCCGCTTGCAGAAGCGAAAATTTTTGGGCACTTGCCCTTCCACACACTGCTATGGAATTCCCAACTGACGGCTTTGAAGGACTGGTTTTTGATTTGGATGGAACGCTGGTAGATTCCATGCCCGCGCACTTCGAAGCCTGGTGCGATGCACTGGCCCAAGTCGGTGCTGCTGGTGTCTTTAAAGAAGATGTTTTCTACGCAATGGGTGGACGTCCGACCAAAGATATCGTCGTTCAGCTGAACGAGGAGTATGGTCTCAATCTCGATCCCAGCACCGTGGCCTTTGCGAAGAAGAATGCCTTCATGGCTCGCCTCGACAAAGTGACTTTGAACGAGGAGGTCGTTGAGTATGCTAAATCTTGGCGCGGCAAAGTCCCAATGGCGATTGCGACCGGAGGTTCCCGCATGGTCGCTGAGAAAACCCTACAGGTACTTGGTTTGTCGGACCTCTTTGATGAAGTGGTAACCGCTGACGATGTCAAGGTGGGCAAGCCCGACCCCGAGGTCTTTTTGCAGGCTGCCGAGAGAATCGGTATCGACCCCACCAAGTGCGTCGCCTTTGAGGATGCCGCCCCGGGAATTATGGCTGCCCAGCTCGCTGGAATGCAGGTTGTGGCCGTTCCCGCTCCCATGCACATGGTTTAATTGGCTTTCATGCCAATTTGGTTGCACTTCGGGCTTGATCATCAGCCCGCACTTCCATTCATTCGCCCATGGCAGAGCCCATTCTTGGCCTTTCTTTTGACGACATTCTTCTGGTGCCCCAGCGAAGCAGTGTGCTTCCTAATCTGGTAAGCCTGAGTAGCTCCTTAACGAGCGATATTGAGCTGACTTCGCCCGTGGTTTCGGCAGCGATGGATACCGTTTCCGAGGCCGAATTGGCCATTGCGCTGGCACGGGAAGGCGGCATCGGGGTCATTCACCGGGCGTGTTCCGTTGAGGAACAGCACGCCATGGTCTCGCGAGTCAAACGCTCGGAGAATGCGGTGATTCATCAACCGGAAATCGTGACCAAGGAGATGACTGTTGGTCAGGTCCGCGACTTGGTGGAAGAGCGTGGCTTCTCAGGGTTCCCTGTAGTGAGCGAAGATGGGATTTTGGAGGGAATGGTGACGGGCCGCGACTTGCGCTACTTTGATGGCGAGACGGAAAAAGTGGCGGAGGTGATGACTCCTCGAGACCGTCTCGTGACCGGTGGGCCCGACACCGGGATGGAAGCCGCTCGCCGAATACTTTACGAAAACCGCATCGAGAAGCTCCCCCTCGTGGATGCTACTGGAAAACTAGTAGGACTCATCACCGGAGCTGATATCGAGAAGCGAATCACCTATACAAGTGCGGCCAAGGACCCGGACGGTCGTTTGCGCTGTGGAGCCGCAGTCGGGGTGGGGCCTGACTTCCGCGAGCGGGGACAGGCTTTGATTGAAGCTGGTGCCGACGCTCTCTTCATCGATGCCGCTACGGGTCATACTGACCGAGTGATGGAAGTGATTGGCGAGTTGCGCTCGATGGGAGACCTCCCGGTGGTGGCGGGTAATGTGGTCACTGCGCAAGGCACCAAGGATTTGATTTCGGCAGGCGCAAGTGCCATCAAGGTAGGGGTAGGCCCCGGTTCCATCTGCACCACTCGTGTCATTGCGGGGGTGGGAATGCCACAATTCACTGCCATTAGAAATGTTGCCGATATTGCCCGGGAAGCCGGGGTGCGCGTCATTGCCGATGGCGGCATCCGTTACTCGGGTGATGTCGTAAAAGCACTCGCTGCTGGAGCGGACCTTGTGATGCTGGGCTCACTGTTGGCTGGCACCCGCGAGAGCCCCGGCAAGACCGTTCACTACCAAGGGCGCCGCTTCAAAACCTACCGCGGAATGGGCTCCCTAGGTGCGATGAAGAAGGGTTCGGGCGACCGCTACAGTCAGAACAGCTCCGGCAAGATGGTTGCCGAGGGTGTCGAGGGCCGGGTTGCCTATAAGGGACCATTGGCAGATGTCCTCTATCAGCTCATGGGTGGCCTGCGCTCGGGGATGGGATATGTGGGAGCCAATGATTTGTCTGAACTACGCGAATTTGCGGAATTCGTTCGCATTACGGCTGGTGGTCTGCGCGAAAGTCATGCTCATGATGTCACCATCACGGAAGAGCCTACCAATTACCAACCACTAGGAAGCTAGTATTTTATGGAAGAAGTGAATCACGTCGCGGTGCTGGATTTCGGCTCGCAATATACGCAACTCATTGTTCGGCGCGTTCGCGAACTGGGCTACTTTGCCAAACTCTACCGCCCCGAGGATTTGGCGCGCTTGGGTAAACCGGGAGCGATTATCTTATCGGGGGGACCCAAGAGCACCGCCGATGCCGATGCTCCGGATATCGATTTTGCCACCCTTGATTCCTTTCAAGTCCCCGTTCTGGGAGTGTGTTACGGCATGCAGCTCCTGAACTTGAAGTTCGGTGGCACGGTGGAGCCCAGTGACAAACGAGAGTATGGCCCCGCAGAGCTGATCCCGAAGGTCAACGAGGGCCTTTTTGCAAACCTCTCGGAGCGTTCGCAAATTTGGATGAGTCACTCCGACACTGTGAAAAATCTTTCCGAGGAGACCACCGTCCTCGCCGTCAATCAACACGGCACTCCGGTGAGCTTGGGTTGGCAAGACCGCTTCTACGGCATCCAATTCCACCCCGAAGTGACCCACAGTCACGAGGGCACGAGCGTGCTCCGTAATTTTCTCCATCTTGCAAAAGGCTTAGCGGAGTTTCGAATCGAAGACATGAAGCGAGATCTTCTCGCCGAAATCCGCGAGCGAGTGGGCGACAAGCAGGTTGTCTGTGGAGTGAGCGGAGGCGTGGATAGCACGGTCCTCGCAGTATTGCTAAAGGAAGCAGGCATCAACATGCGCGCCATCTTTGTGGACCACGGTCTGATGCGAAAGGATGAGGGTGTGGAAGTGCGGAAAAACTTCGAGCGCATGGGAGTTCCTATCGAGACCGTCGATGCGAGCGAACTTTTCCTCGGGAAGCTAGAAGGCGTCGCCGAACCTGAGAAGAAGCGCGAAATTATAGGAAACCTGTTCGTCGATGTCTTTTGGGAGGCGGTTGGCAATGCAGAGTTACTCGCACAGGGGACCCTTTATCCCGATGTCATCGAGAGTGCCTCCAACGAGGGCTCTAAGGCTTCCAAAATCAAGACTCACCACAATCGCGTGGACCGCATTCTAGAACTTCAGAAGCAAGGCAAGGTTCTCGAACCCTTGGCCGAGCTTTTTAAAGATGAGGTTCGAGAGTTAGGGATTTCTTTAGGCATCCAACCCGATATCGTCAATCGCCACCCATTCCCGGGACCGGGTCTGGCCGTTCGCTGTCCAGGTATTGTCGACCGGGACCGAATTCGCATCATTCAAGAGGCCGATGCTATCTTTATCGGGAAGCTGCATGAACATGGCTGGTACGAGAAGACTTGGCAGGCTTATGCGTGTTTGATTCCGGTGAAAACAGTCGGCGTCAAGGGAGATGAGCGCAGCTACGAGTGGGCGGTTGGACTGCGAGCGGTGATTAGTGAGGACGCGATGACTGCCGATTGGGTCGAGTTGCCCTACGAGATTCTTCGCGAAACAAGCCACCGCATTCTCAATGATGTCCCGGGGGTCAACCGGGTGCTCTACGACGTCTCGACCAAACCTCCTGCCAGCATCGAGTGGGAGTAGTGGCTCTCGAAGGTTGTCTCATTGAGCCTTCCTACTGCAAGGACCGGGAAAAGGGTTTGACCTGCGCTGAATTCAGCGGAGGTTTCGGCAGCGTTTGAAGAAGGACAAAATAGAGATCGTGGGAGGTGGAGTAGCGGGGCTTTCACTCGCAATAGGACTGCGTGGTGCAGGAGTGCCCGTTGTTTTGCGAGAAGCCGGGAGCTATCCTCGTCATCGGCTTTGCGGAGAATTCGTGAATGGTGTTTCCGACGAGACCTTAGCAGCACTGGGGGTGAAAGAGGTCTTCGCCGGAGCCGCCCGTCATCAGGAAATGACCTGGTGGAGAAAGGACCAGCTCATTGCAGAAGCAAGTCTGAAGGAGCCCGTGACCGCGCTCTCTCGTTGGGAGATGGACCAGCGCATGAGTGCCCGGTTTTGTGAGATGGGTGGCAAACTTCTCTGTCGGGAGCGCATTGCGGACGAGCCAATGGAAGGTCGGGTCTGGGCCGCCGGGCGACGCTTGCAAAAGAAGAGCGAATGGTTGGGTTTGAAGGCTCATTTTTTAGGACTAGAGACTCGTTCGGGCTTGGAAATGCATTTGGGCGACGGTGGCTACGTGGGTTTGACGCCAGTCGAGGATGGGAGAGTGAACGTCTGTGGTCTCTTTCGCTTGCGACCGGGCTTGGGAGGGAAGGGGAGCGCGCGCCTACTCAATTATCTAGAGGCTTCCGAATTGCAGGCTTTGGTCGAACGACTACGGGAAGTCGAGGCCGACGAGGCCTCGGTTACCGGAGTGTCGGGAATCGCCTTCGGCAGTCAGGAACAAGAGGAAAGCCTGATGGCCCTCGGGGACGCCGAACGAATGATTCCACCCTTTACCGGTAACGGCATGTCAATGGCTTTCGAGGCCGCGGAGTGTGCTCTCGAGCCGCTGACAAGTTACGCCGCAGGCACCACCAGTTGGGACGCGACGCGCAAAGAGGTTCAATCCCGACTGGGAAATCGCTTTGAGCGAAGGATTGCTCTCGCCAA
Source organism: uncultured Roseibacillus sp. (assembly GCA_964529725.1). Lineage (GTDB taxonomy): Bacteria > Verrucomicrobiota > Verrucomicrobiia > Verrucomicrobiales > Akkermansiaceae > Roseibacillus. Next base: position 109,295 of record CAZGXV010000001.1, on the reverse strand, counting down.
GGGCTTCCACGGCTTCATCCTCAAGCAGCCGGCGCAAGGTCTTCTTACTGCCTTAGCCAAGCCTGGTCTTCTTCCCTTTGGGCTCCTCAATCGACTTTTCACATGATGTTTTTGCAATCGGTGGCGAAAGCCACGCCCCCCCACAGTTTTGAGCAGCCCGAGGTCTGGAACCGTATCAAGGGGGCTGAGTCTGTTCAGGCCTTGCCGGACCGTTCTCGCGGGTTGTTAGAAAAAGTCCTTTGTGGCGATTCGGGCATCTCCAACCGTTCCTTCGTGCTGCCAGATCCGCTGGATTTGCTAACGATGGGTGCAGAGGAACTCAATCAACACTACGAGCGCGAAGCTCCCCGGCTTGCGGGCACGAGTTTGAGCGATGCTCTTGAAAAAGCAGGCGTATTGCCCCGCCAATTGGACGCGCTCTTCGTCTGTTCGTGCACCGGTTATTTGTGCCCGGGCCTTTCGAGTTATCTCGCTGAACAAGTGGGCATTCGAAGTGATGCCTTCCTACAAGACGTCAACGGGTTTGGTTGCGGTGCTGCCATCCCGATGTGGCGGGCGGCGCAAGGATTTCTCTCCATGCATCCGGATGCGGTGGTGGCCACTGTGGCCGTGGAGGCCTGCTCTTTAGCCTTCTTTTTGAACGAAGAACCGGGCGTGTTAATCAGCGCCGCCCTTTTTGGCGATGGCGCGGCCGCTGCCGTGTGGACAGGGGCAAAGAAAGCTCGGGAAGATGACTGGCAGGCCAGCCGATTTGTGACCAGACATGTGCCTGCCGAACGAGAGAAGATTCGATTTGTGAATAGCGGCGGCTTTTTGAAAAATCAGCTTCATCGCTCCGTGCCACAGTTGGCAGGTGAGGCGGTCCAAGTGCTTTGGGAGCAACGAAGCGGCGAACCCGATGCGGTGCTCTCGCACTCGGGAGGACGAGAGGTGGTTGAAGTGGTGGAAGCAGTGGTGAACCGGGCACTCCCAGAAACGCGCTCGGTAATGAGCCAGTTCGGAAACTGCAGCAGTCCCAGTGTGATGATGGCACTAGAAGAACGTCTGCGAGAGAAACCTAACGACGACCGACACCTTTGGTTGACGGCTTTCGGAGCTGGCTTTGCAGCCCACGCCTGCGAGTTGACCCGCTCGTGACTCAGGACGTCCTTAGCTCTTTGACGTCCAGCCATTTTAAGGCATTCTGCCCCGGGAAGAATGGCAGATATCGCAGTATGCTCGGAGTGCAACGGGGAAATGGATGTTACCACGGCAGGTCCCTTCAATCGCGTCGCATGCCCTAATTGCCAAGCCGAGGTAAGGGTCAAGGTGGACCTCGGTAATTACTTTCTCAAAAAGCGTCTCGCCTTTGGAGGTATGAGCGTTTTGTTCGTGGCCGAGGACCAGACTCTGGGCCGGGAAGTGGCTTTAAAGGTTCTTAACGAGGAATATTCCAGTGATGAAGTGCGCACCACTCAGTTCGAGAAGGAAGCTGAACTGACCGCGCTTGTGAGCCATCCTAATGTCGTGCGGGTTTATTCGGTGGGAAGGGCATTTGACCGTTTCTACATTGCGATGGAACTCATTGCGGGAGAAAGCTTGGAGAAGCGGCTGGAATCGGGGAAAGGAATGCCTGAAAAGGAAGTTCTGCAGATTGCACTCCAAGTCACCTCCGGTCTGAAGGCGGCAAAGGCATCCGGACTCATTCATCGCGATATCAAACCCGGCAATATCTTGGTAGACCTCGATGGCACTGCTAAAATCGTGGACTTCGGATTGTCCTTAGTGACACAGGCTGGTTCGGCGCAAGCGAAGGAAGTGTTTGCGACGCCTTATTATGCGCCGCCAGAAGCTCTCGAGGCAGGGGTAGAAGACTTTCGAAGCGACATTTACGCTCTCGGGGCCTCGCTTTACCACGCGCTCGCGGGAGAGGCGCCCATCGAGACCACTTCGACCAATACCAAGGTCTTGCTGGACGCTAAACTGCAAACTCCTGCTTTGAGAATGGTAGCGGCTCATATCAGCCAATCGACATCCGACTTGGTCTCGAAGATGATGTCCTTTCAAAAGGAAGCTCGTCCGGCGAGTTATGACGAGGTCACTGCCGGGTTGCAACGGGCGTTGGAAGGACAAGAACAAAGCTGGAAGGAGGCGGGAGCATCGTCATCCCAAAGCGGCGGCAATGTTAATTTCGCATGGGTGGCAGCTCTAGTTGCTACTGTTTTGTTAGTGATGGGTTACTTCGTTTTGCAAGGTCGCAAGGAAGCTGGACAGTCCAAGGACGAGGGTAGCTCGACTGCGCTTGTTCGCACGAGTGCTCCCCCTGAGGAGATGAAGATCACCCGCCTTTACGAACAGGCTCGGGAAGCCTTGGGCGAGGGACGACTGGATGAAGCTGAGCTCAATTTCCTGCGTTTGCATCGTCTCAAGGATGTTCCGGAACCGACCGGGACTTGGGCTGGTTTCGAGGCCGGGCTTTGTGCGCTCCTCGATGGTCGCTCCGGTGATGCGAGGGCGATTTTCACCGGTCTCGAATCAAGAATCGAATCGGCAGGTCTCAGCGGAGAAACCATGGTCAATCTAGAAGCCTTGTTGGCGGAGTGGGATGACATTCGCGCATTCGAATTATTAGAGGAAAGTCCTCGCGACCCAGAATCAGCTTTAGCGGAATTTGCCCGATTATTGAAGAATTGGGAGCAAGGTGAACGAGAGGTGCAGCCTTTCCTCAACTCTTTTGTGGAGGCCAAATTCTCGAGTCGCGAGGAATGGGTGAAACTCTATCAAGACTGGGGCGAGAAATTGGCCGCAGATGCCTCGCTATTGGAAGTGGGTGAGCCTGATTGGGATAAGGAGTGGTCGTCTCGTGAGCTCGATGAAGAGTTGAGGACTCTGGCCTCAGTGGCAAAATCACTGCAGACCTTCGGGAGGGCCCGATTCACAGTGAAGAGTTGGCAGGATTGGCTCAAGAGCCTGGAAACAAAGAAGAGTGAACCAGTCTGGGAACAGGACAGTTAAACAATGAATGAGGTGAAAATTTACACTGATGGCGCTTGTCGTGGAAACCCGGGACGCGGAGGTTATGGCACGATTTTGAAAAGTGGTTCCTTTAGTAAGGAATTGAGCCAAGGTTATCGCCTGACCACGAACAACCGCATGGAGCTAAGGGCGGCGATGGCTGGGCTGGCAGCCTTGACCAAGCCGTGTGAGGTGGAGGTCTACTCCGATTCCAAGTATCTCGTCGATGCCAACAATCAAAAATGGATAGAGGGATGGAAAAAGAAAGGATGGAAAAGAGGTAAGGGTGAGACCTTGGCCAATGCCGACCTTTGGCAGGAACTTGATGTGCTACGCTCGAAGCATCGAGTGAGTTGGCACTGGGTGAAGGGCCATGCCGGGCATGCCGAAAACGAACGTTGTGACGAATTGGCCACCGAGGCTGCCGATGGCGAGGGTCTGATTGAGGACTTGGGCTTTGTGGCAAAGAGTTAGTCCTGTTCGAGACTTGATTGAGTCGTCAAGAGTTGGGCTGGCCCGGAAATCGGCCCCGCATCAATGAAGGCTCAACGGGCGAAGTTGGAACTCCGCATTTTCGGGACTTTTCGTAGCGAAGGGAAGGAGCCTGTTTTCCCCAGTTTCCCGAATGAGGGATAGCTCCTGATGCGAAGATTAGCGCTTGCGACGGAGAAAGGCCAATAGTCCGAGGGTACCCAGGGCCAAGCTCGAAGGCTCGGGGATGGAGGTGTCGCTATTGATGACGAGGTTGTCGAAGTAGGCTTCGCCAGAGAGGGCCTCGATGGTGCCACTTTGAATCGTGGTATCGGTGCTGAAGGCTCCGCCTCCGAGGGCGAGGGTGAGATTTTTATCCGCATCAAAGTCCCAGGCAGAAATGTCCTGACTACCGAGGACGACTTCCCCTCCACCGGTATCATAGGAAATGGTGACGAGCCCGCTGGTGGCGTCGTGGCTCAGCTTGAGGTCAGTTGCACCAATGCTACCGAGAAGACCGGACACGAGAGGAGTCTCATCGCTACCGTCGTTTCGAAGGCCCACGCGGATTTGCTTGTCACTACTGCCATTGCCAAAGGGATCGCCAGCGACGAGGGAGACTTCCAGATTATCCTGAGAATTATTGGTGTTCTCAATGGTGAGGGTGAGAGCAATCGCCTCGTTAAGCCCGAATGTTCCAAAGTCGCCAGTAGGAGCGAGAAAAGAAAGAACATCCACCGTCCAGCTGTCATTTCCGCTAACGACGCTAGATGCGGAGAAAGAACCGAAGTGGTTGGCGTCGAAGAGATCGGCGGCAGGAGAAGCGCTAAACTCAAGTCGATCGTTGACGGCGGAAATCATGCCTGAGTTCTCGATGAAAGGACTGCCGTCCCAAAGAGTGGGGTTGAGGCCACCAGTGAAGTCGTCAGTTAAGATGACCGCTTGGGTCATGGAAGTGAGAGAGGCGGTAGCTAAAACAGCGGGGAGTGGGCTCATCTGCATACTATTTGGATACATTGACCATTTACCTTGCTCAAGAGACTTTTGTGTCTCCTGTCATAATGGCGAAAGGAGACTCTGGGGTGATGGTGGCGAGAATGGTCGTTGCCAGATGGATGGGAGCCTTGTTACCACTTGGCTTGCAATGAGTGAAAAGGTTTCCAAAGAAGCGCGCGACCGATACTGGCGGTCCAATCTCAAGTGGCTTTCCGGTCTGTTAGTTGTGTGGTTTTTAGTCTCGTATGGATGCGGAATCCTATGGGTGGACTCCCTCGACAAGATCACGATTCCAGGAACGGGCTTCAAGCTCGGTTTTTGGTTCGCGCAGCAGGGCAGCATCTATGTCTTTGTGGTCCTCATCGCGATTTATGTGAAGGTGATGAATCGCCTTGATAGGGAAATCTTGGAACAGAAGGGGGAGCAATCATGAGTGTCGATTTTTGGACCTATTTGCTAGTTGGCCTCAGCTTTGCTCTCTACATTGGCATTGCGATTTGGTCACGGGCTGGAACAACGGGTGAGTTCTATGTTGCTGGAAAAGGAGTTCCTGCGGTAGCCAACGGGATGGCGACTGCTGCCGATTGGATGAGCGCCGCCTCCTTCATTTCGATGGCTGGTATCATTTCTTTTGCGGGTCGTGATGGCTCCGTCTACCTCATGGGTTGGACCGGTGGCTATGTTCTCTTGGCGCTACTACTGGCCCCGTACTTGAGACGATTTGGTAAGTTTACGGTGCCTGATTTTATCGGCGATCGTTATTATTCAAGGACTGCTCGCCTCGTCGCTGTGGTGTGCGCGATTTTTGTCAGCTTCACCTACGTCGCGGGGCAGATGCGTGGCGTAGGGGTCGTTTTCTCGCGCTTCTTGGGCGTGGAGGTAGAGCTCGGAGTCATTATCGGAATGGTCATCGTTCTTTTCTATGCCGTTCTCGGTGGTATGAAGGGCATTACCTACACTCAAGTGGCGCAGTATTGCGTTTTGATTTTTGCTTTCATGGTGCCTGCTATTTTCCTGTCCATCCAGATGGCCGGAAATCCGATTCCTCAATTGGGTTGGGGCGGCAATGCCGTGGGAGAATCAGTCTCCTTGCTCGACAAGTTGGACGGGATAAGCACCGAACTGGGATTTGATAAATACACCGAGGGTCAAAAGCCCCGACTCGATATTTTCTTTATCACTGCCGCATTGATGTGCGGCACCGCTGGGCTCCCGCATGTCATCGTGCGATTTTATACCGTCAAGAAAGCGAGTGCCGCACGGCTATCCGCTTTTTGGGCCCTTTTGTTCATCGCAATTCTTTACACCACCGCACCCGCAATCGCGGTGTTCGCGCGCACCAACCTTCTCAATACTGTTCCCAATACGTCCTATGAGGCGTTGCCCGAATGGTTTTCCAATTGGGAAAAAACAGGTCTGATCGCCTGGGTCGATAAGAATGGTGACGGCATCGTGCAATATGATGGCTCTGGAGCTGCGCTGCAAAAAACGGCAGGCCAGAAAAAGATGAAACCTGTCTTTGATGATGAGTCTGGAAAGACTGGTTCTTTCGGGCAACGCCTTCTTAAGAACGAACCAACTGCGAATACCAACGAGGTTTACATCGACCGAGATATCATGGTGCTGGCCAATCCTGAGATCGGGAATCTTCCCAACTGGGTCATTGGCTTGATTGCGGCAGGTGGTCTGGCTGCCGCTCTCTCAACAGCGGCCGGTCTCCTTCTCGTGATTTCGACCTCAGTGGCGCATGATTTGGTGAAAAAGACCTTCCGTCCCGACATGGATGAGAAAACCGAACTTCGTTGGGCGCGGGGAGGAGCGGCAGTGGCCGTCGTGATTGCAGGATACTTTGGCATCAACCCACCGGGGTTCGTGGCCGAGGTGGTAGCCTTGGCCTTTGGTCTCGCGGCTAGCTCGTTCTTCCCGGCCATCATTCTGGGAATCTTTACCAAGCGAACTACGATGCAGGGAGCTGTTTCGGGCATGATCGTAGGGCTGCTCTTTACGGGCTGCTACATCGTCTACTTCAAGTTCATTAATCCGGATTCGTCCGCGCTGTGGTTCGGCATTTCTCCCGAAGGCATTGGCACTCTGGGTATGTTGATTAACTTTGTGGTCTCGATTGTGGTTTCGCGATTCACTCCAGCTCCACCGGAGGAAGTGGGTGAGCTCGTCGAGCGAGTTCGCTATCCCCGCGCCGCCATGGGTGATGACTCCGAAGCCGAAGTCAGCACTCACTAGGTCTTTGGAGTGCGGTGAGAATCACCGCTTTCGAACGGCAGGAAGATAGGGTTACTTGGGAAGCCGCTGAAGGGGTGCACGCTTTTCCTTCATGAGAAGGCTGAAGGGTAGAAGTCCAAAGCGGTAGTTCTTACCGCACTCCAAGTGGCTTACTGGTGAGAATCACCGCTTTCGAAAGGCAGGAAGACAAGGTTACTTGGGAAACCGCTGAAGGAGGTGCACGCTTTTCCTTCATGAGAAGGCTGAAGGGTAGAAGTCCAAAGCGGTAATTCTTACCGCACTCCAAAGGGCTGACTGGTGAGAAAAAATTCGCAGAGCTCGGCGTAAATCAGGTCGCCTTTGGCGAGGACGTTTCCGTGTCCGGCTTGGGGAACGAAGCGCAGGCGTTTTTCGGGGTGAGACAGGTTGCGGTAGATGGTCTCTGCGTTGGAAGGGGGGATGAAGGTATCGTCCAATCCGTGGATGACGAAGACGGGGAGATTGATCTTGGTAGCTGATTGCGCGGGAGAAATCTCTTTTACAGAAAGTTGGTGACGAAGCTTGAGGTCGAGTTGTATCACTGGAAGGAGGGCGGCGAGGACTGGGGACTTGCGATGGGCGGTCGATTCGAGAGTCTGCGCAAGATCAGCGAAGGTGGAAACGGTGGCGACCGAGGTGAAGGAGTCATGATCAGCGGCAGCAAGTTGGAGGGCTATCGCTCCCCCTTGTGAAAGGCCAAAGAGCCCGATTTTTTCGGGGAGCTGATGTTCTTTGTGGACATGAGTGAGCAGTTCGCGCAAGCGGGGGACTTCTTTTTTACCGAAGGTACCTTTTTCATCCGGGTGTTCGCCGTGACCTGGGAGGTCGGGAATGAGGCAAGTGAAACCAACGGCACAAAATCGCTCCGCGATGGCGAGGTGGTGTTCCTTACGACTTCCGTGTCCATGCAGCAAAAGGAGGGCAGCGGGTTCTGGGATGGGCTGAACTTTCTTTGCGGAAAGTTGTTGGCGGAGAAGGAGGCCTTTCTTTCCGCTGGTTCGAAGGCCCTCACAAAGGAGATAGGGCGTGCCGTCGGGGGCGGTGTGATAGGAGAGTTTCATCCCGTGATTGGCGGGCTCAGCCATGATTTCGAAGTGGGAGTCGTGTAGTGTAGCCCGTTGCGGGGAGGTGATGCGGTGGCTAGCGATTTGGATGAAGATGAGGAGCGCGAGGACGGCCAAGAGAAGCGGGATGGCGAGGTAGCGAGGTTTCATGGGCATCGAAAGTGATGGGACTTTGTGAAAGTTTGATGAAGGCGGGATGAATTGTCTCTGGTCTTGCTGCCTGACGGTGGGGAGAGTAGAACCTTGGGCGATGGCAGTGTTGCTCGATGAGGAGGAGATGGCGGAGGCGGTTGACCGCCTTGCAGACCAGATTTTGCAAGCGGAAGAGGGACCACTTTGTATCGTGGGTATTCGTAGCCGCGGTGACGAAGTCGCGGAACGGGTCTGTAATCGCCTCGCGGAGTCAGACCGAGAACTCCATTATGGCGTGCTCGACATCTCCCTCTATCGCGACGACTTAGAGCATCTCAAACAGAACCCCAAGTTGCAGAGCAGCGAAATCTCTTTCGCGATGGATGAAGCCCACGTGATTTTGGTGGATGATGTCCTCTTCACGGGCCGAACGATTCGGGCGGCTCTCGATGCTCTCACTGATTATGGTCGGCCTCGTAAAGTCGAACTGGCGGTTTTGATTGACCGGGGCTGGCGTGAATTGCCGATTGAACCCAAGTATGTCGGCAAGGTTTTGGAGACGGAGCGACTGGACCGAGTGGTGGTCCACTTGCAGGGAACTGACGGCAAGGATTTGGTGGAACTGAAAACTGACGACAAGTGATAGCACGAAAAGACTTACTGGATTTGGCTTCGTTAAACCGCGAAGAGATTGAGGAAATTTTGGGTCAAGCCCAGCCGCTGAAGGATGTTTTCCAGCGTTCGGTAAAGAAGTTTCCCGCTCTCAAGGGAAAGACGGTTCTCATGCTTTTTTATGAGCCCAGCACACGCACCTTGAGTTCCTTTGAGGTGGCCGCGAAACGAATGGGGGCCGACGTTACGGTCTTCGATGTTCCCAGCTCTTCGGTGGTTAAAGGCGAAAGCGTGAAGGATACCGTCGATACCCTGCAGGCGATGCAGGCAGACTACATCGTTGTGCGCCACCAGATGCCCGGCTTGCCGGGCCGAATTGCGCAGATGACCAGAGCAAGTGTCATTAGCGCTGGAGACGGGGCTCACGCTCATCCTACCCAAGGCCTGTTAGATGCCTTTACCT
>CAZGXV010000001.1:93899-100294 GCA_964529725.1 uncultured Roseibacillus sp. | reverse complement strand
TAGCGGCCCGCGTCATTTCGCGCACGAACCGAACCTTTACCTTGCGCGAGGTTTACCCAAAGGGAGAGGGGAAGAAGGTTTTGATTGCGGGTGATATCCGGCATAGCCGAGTGGCGCGCTCGACTAGTACGGTGCTGAAAACTCTCGGCTTTGAGGTTGCTTTTCTCGGCCCGGGTTCTCTCGTGCCAGAAGAGTCGGGGTTCACTCGTTTCACCAGTTTTGAGGAGGCGTGGAAGTGGAAGCCGGATGTCTTCTACATGCTGCGAGTTCAAAAAGAGCGTCAAGGATGCCAGTTTTTCCCCAGCGTGAACGAGTATCACAAGCTCTACGGTCTCACCGAGGATCGGTTTCGCCGTATCGAGCAGGAAGGTCTCTGGGTCATGCACCCCGGGCCAGTTAACCGGGGTGTTGAATTGGTGGATTCGGTGATGGATTACGAACGTTGCCTCATCAACCAGCAGGTGGAAAATGGCATCGCGGTAAGGATGGCTGTCCTCTATTTGCTCAAGCAAGGCGGAGAAGATCCTGCTTAAGTTGGAGGCGGCGAACCCGAGTCCCGCTCCAGAGCTGTCTGTGTTGTCAGCGCCGTTAACGAGAAGAATGCAATTACTAGCCTCCTAGTAGCTCCGTCCCCAAAGGGCCCATTGCGAGGTCTCGGACCCGGTGAGGATGCACGGGGCTTCTCCGGTCTCGGCTGCCGAAAGAGGCAGGCATCGAATGGAAATCTTGTGCTTTTTGGAGAGGTGCTCTTCCTCTTCTCTGCTGCCGGCCCAAGGAGTCAAAAGCCAGCCGGGATTGTCCTCTGAAGTCCAATGGCTTTCGAAGGCTTCCATATCATGGCACTGTCGGGTCGCCTCTTCGCGGAGCTTGGTCGCTCGCTCAAGAAGTCCCTGATGAACCGCATCGAGGTGAGTTTGGACCTCGCGAAGAAATTCCTCCCGGTCGAGAAACTCTTTGTCGCGGATAGGGTGGTCGCGGCGTTGGAGGCAGACTTTCTGTGATTCCAAATCACGGGGGCCGATCTCAACTCGGAGCGGGACACCCTTCTTGACCCATTCCCATTTCTTTTGCCCACCACTGAGCTCGCGGTCGTCAACATGAACGCGCAGAGCTTGACCATGGAAGGTTTGCGCTCGGAGCGTTTTGGCCAAGGCCTGACAGGCATCGATAATCGCTTGGCGACTGTCTTCCTTGGGGGTGACCGGAATGATCACAATCTGCTTGGGAGCTACCCGGGGCGGAAGCACTAAACCATCATCGTCGGAGTGAGCCATGATGAGTGTGCCAATGAGCCGGGTCGAGACGCCCCAAGAGGTGGTGTAGGCGAATTGCTTCTGATTCTCACGGTCTACAAAACTGATGTCTTGCGCGGAGGAAAAGTTCTGCCCCATGAAGTGGGAGGTGCCCGCTTGGATGGCTTTTTTATCCTGTACCATGGCCTCCACGGTGAGGGTCATCTCAGCACCGGGAAATCGCTCGGCTTCGGTCTTTTCTCCCATCACCACCGGGACGGCGAGGATGTCGCGGAGGAAATCTGCGTAAAGTTGGTGAATCGTGCTCGCCTCGGTGACTGCCTCGGTTGCGGTCTCGTGGGCAGTATGACCTTCTTGCCAAAGGAACTCCGCGGTCCGCAAGAAAAGGCGGGGGCGCATCTCCCAACGCATGACATTGGCCCATTGGTTGATGAGGAGAGGAAGGTCGCGGTAGCTCTCGACCCAACGGGCAAAAGCCGCTCCAATAATGGTCTCCGAAGTGGGCCGGATGACGTAGGGTTCGGTCAATTTTCCAGAGGGAATCATCTTCGTTTTCCCGGTTTCCGGATCCTTTTCGGCTTCGAGGCGATGATGGGTGACGACCGCACATTCCGTGGCGAAGCCCTCGGCGTGCTCGGCTTCTTTTTCCAAATAGGCGAGCGGGATCAGAAGAGGAAAGTAGGCATTCTCATGGCCGGTGGCCTTGAAGCGGGCATCCAGGTCGCTTTGGATCAGTTCCCAGATGCCGTAGCCCCATGGCTTGATCACCATACAACCTCGGGTTTCCGAGTTTTCAGCCATATCGGCGGCCTTGATGACCTGCTGATACCATTCGGGAAAGTCTTCGCTTCGGGTCGGGGTGATTGCAGTTTTGTCAGCCATGGTGTGATAGGTGTGCGGTAGATTGTTTGGCTTGTGAAGGCAAGTGAGAGCTCCGTTCTAGCGAATCCACGAGCCATTGACTTTGGGCATACGGCCAAAGCTCAAGGCGGTGTAGTCAGTTTTTCCCTTGGCCCCAATCAAAGCAACACCGGTGGCGCGCTTCCAGTAGGCCGACATTGATTCGCCAGTGTGACAACCCCATGATTGGCAATGGGCATTGCGACTGAAGATACTCGCCTTGAGCCGATTGAGTTCGGTTTCGTGAATCCAGTCCTTGCAAGAGGCCATGATTTCGTTACTATAATCAAGGAGGAAGCAATGCTTGTTAGAGTGGCCAAAGAAGTCGAAATTGACCACCGAGCCACGCGGGAGAGCGTTCATGCGACGGAAAAAGTCATCCCCAGAATTGAGCCACACGAGCTTGGCCGCCCTCTTGGTAGCCTGCTCGGTAATCCACGTAGTGTAGGGCTTCCCGTCCTCGCGTCCTCGAGTCACGTAACCAGGTTTGTAAACCATCCAAATGAGATTGGCTTGAGTCCCGTAGGCCTTATTGAGTTCATCCATCCGCATGGTTGAGGCCCGGACGAAGTTGGCCCACCAGCGGTCATGTTGGTCAGGGCCAACGCGAAGATCTTCCCAACTGCGCAGGGCGGGACCACCACAGACAATGACGTGGGCCTGCTGAGCATTAACGGCGAATGAGCCGAGAGTGAGAAAAAGGAGAATGGCGGCGAGCGTCTTCATGACAAGAGACTACTGAAGGGTGGAGGTAGAACCAAGCGGCAAGTGTGGACTGAACAGGTCATCGGGGCTTGTTCGCACCATAGGCGAAACCAATCGTAGCAGCCTCCAGAGGCTCGGAGGTGTTGTCGGATAGCGACTCCAAAACCGCTTGCACCCGCGTTTTGCCAGAGGGAGGATTCTGCATCGCTTGCAGCGCCTCCAAAAAGGCAGGCTGGCGAAAGTCGGCTTCACCTTCCATGCGTTCGAGCCGATCAAGAAAAGATGCGATATCGATCAGTTTTGCGCGCGAGTCCATGAAGTAGAGGTCTTGAATCTCGGTCTTGGTCATAAAGAAACAGTTGGTGAGAATCGGCGGTGACGCAAGGGGGAAGCACTACTTTTGCAGATGCTCGATAGCTGCCGCGAGAACAGGATCGGTCCATGCCTCGAGAATGGCGAGAGTCTCTGGCGGAGCCGTCTTGCGGACCTGAAAGCGCTCGAAGTTGGCGAGGTCTTCGTCGCTGATTTCGACAGCGATATCGGGTGCGACACCAACTTCGTGGGGCGTATTCCCGGAAGGGGTGTGATAGGTCGCAAAGGTGAGGCGGAGCGCGGTTCCTCCCGCCCGGCCTTCGATTTTTTGGACCGAACCTTTGCCAAAAGAGGTTTCCCCAATCAGGGTGGCTCGGCCTAGGTCCTTGAGGGCACCTCCAACCAGCTCGGAGGCACTGGCCGAGTTCCGATCCAAGAGAATGACGAGCGGATATTCGCGCTTCACCCGTTGGCGCGCTGGCGTTTTGAGGGCTGGTTGGATGGCTTGGGAAGAGCGGCCCTGAGTGGTGACGACCTCAGTGTGAGGAGGGAGAAAGAGGCCCAATAAGTCAACAGAGACATTGAGAAGACCACCGGGATTTCCGCGCAAATCGAGAATTAAAGACTTCATGCCCTTATCCTCAAGGTCGTCCAAGGCTGCTTCCAACTCACGCGCGGCCGTGGCGGTGAATTCGGTAAGTCGCGCGTATCCGGTTGTGGGTGCCTGGTATTGTTCGAGTAAAAAAGCATCCGGCAAGGCAGGTTGTTTGACGACTGCGTGTAGGAGTTCGGCTTCGATTTCGCGGCGGGCAGACTTCCGGTAGACGATGAGGCTCGTTGCTTGACCCGGTTGCCCCGAGAGCGCGGACCTTGCGGCAGGAAGGTCGAGTCCAGTCAGGTCGTCGCCATCCGCACTCCGAAGGATATCACCGGACCGTAAGCCCGCTCGCTCGGCAGTGGAGTGCTCCCGCACGCGTTGCAGGTAGACTTCACCGTCACGCTTCGCGAGGCTCATCCCTAGACTGGGAACGTCGAATTGTTCTTCGATTTCGGGGCCATCGAAGTCCATGTGCTGCACGGTTTCGGGATGATAAAAGGCGGAGAAGGTATCGAGGGATCCGGCCATTCCCTCCAAGGCATGATTCACCAGCCGTTCGTAGCTGACTTTGTCGGCGTCCGGATGATGGGTGCGGATTTCTTCCAAAATCTTGATGAAGCGTTCGACATGTTGATAACCCTCCTCGTGATCGGGAAGAGTCGCTTGGTCATCGGATTGGGCAATGAGGGGATGGCTGAGTAGGAAAGCGAGTAGCAGCTTGCGCATGAGCTAGTTTTTCCAATCTTCCTCCCAGAGTCGAGAAATCTCCCCAAGCGCGTGGGGTCGGATTGATACCTTCAAAAAGAGTCCGTAGCTCGATTCTAAGCGATGTAAGTTGTCGGAAATAGCTCTTGAATCATCCGTAAGTTGCTCTATTTAAGTCTATTGAATGAATACTTAGATTTCATCAAATTTCCAGTGCAGGGTTGGCATGAGAAGAGGCGGAGTGTAGCCTTGGGGATATCGAAGGCTGCTTCCGGGTCGCTTTTGAGGCAACTTTTCTGATTTTGGAATTATTCGATAAAATCAAACGCGAGCGCCTAGCTCGACGCGGTTTGTCTTCGGGCAAGAAGCGTCGCACGCAGGAGGACAGGCATGTCACCGAGTCCTTAGAGAGCAGTTTCGGCGTGCGGCTTGGTCTTTACGGAGTGTTGGCCTTGATAGCCGGTTGGTTGGTAACGACTGTTCCAGGTGGTACTTTCGAGGGCGAGCTGGTTACGGGTTGGACCGTCACTCTTGTGATTCTGGCGGCTGCGATTCTCATTTTTCACTTCAATTATCCCCAGACATCCAGCCGCAGTAGTAAGACTTTTTTGGTCATTGGAGGACTCCTCGCCGAACTCTTCTTGATTCGTGGCGTGATGGCGCTCGATCCCAAACATGAGATGCTAGTGCTGCCGGTGGCTCTGATTCCCATTTTCCATTCAGTCTTGATCGGTCAGCGAGTGGGCACTTTTTCCGCCATCTTCACTTCGATCTTGGGAGCGCTTTTGATGGAACCAGGAAAGGCGATGCAGTTTCTGGCTTTTTCTTTGGTTGCCAGCTACACCGGAGTGCTCGTGACCCGGAGCGTCAAGAAGCGGGGACGCCTTTTGCGCGCGGGCTTCTATGTCGGAGTGGTCAGCGTGTTGTTGGGCATTCTTTTTAAGGAAATTGACATCACCGGGCTTTGGGGCGGTCAGGAAGCTTGCCAAAATTGCCTCGCGCAATTGGGGATGGCCTTCGGGATGGGACTTCTGACCGGAATGGCCGTGAGCGCCGTTTTACCCATTTTGGAAGGGGTCTTCCTAGTAACGACGGAGATTAGTTGGCTCGAGATGAGTGACCTCAATCACAAGCTTCTCAAGCGGATGCAACTGGAAGCTCCGGGAACTTTTCATCACAGTTTGATGGTAGCCCAGCTCGCGGAAGCTGCTGCCGACGCAGTGGGTGCCAATTCTTCGATGTGCCGGGTTTGTGCCTACTTCCACGATATCGGGAAGCTGAAAAAGCCCCTGTATTTCGTGGAAAACCAAGTGGAAGGAAATCCCCATGATGACCTCACCCCAACCATGAGTGCGCTCGTGATTGTGGCCCACGTCAAGGATGGCGTAGACATGGCGATTAAGGAGAAGCTGGCCCCGGAGATTATCGACGTCATTCAGGAGCACCACGGCGATTCTCTGGTCTACTACTTTTATCGAAAAGCGCAGGAGCAGCAGAACAAGCAGGAAGGGGAAGCGGAAGAAGGGCACATTTCTGATGAAGAAGTGGTGGAGGTCGATCGGAAAAACTTCAGCTACCCGGGGCCAGTTCCCCAAACTCGCGAGAGCGGCATTATTTCTCTCGCAGACGCGGTTGAGAGTGCTTCTCGTTCTCTTGAAAAGCCCAACCCGACCAAGATTCGCGCGTTGGTCGATGATATTGTTCTGAGCCGAATCAAAGACGGTCAGTTGGACGACTGCGGCTTGACCTTGAATGATGTCAAAGTGATTCGCGAGGTCTTCAGTAAGACCCTGCGAAGCATGCTGCATACTCGCATTGCCTATCCAGAGGAGAAAAAGAAGAAGGCTAAAAAGTCCTCCAAGAAGAAAGAGGGCAAGCTGAAGGATGATGCCCAGAATGTTGTTCCGGTGGAAGAACTGGAG
>CAZGXV010000001.1:55786-93889 GCA_964529725.1 uncultured Roseibacillus sp. | reverse complement strand
AGCGTCAGCGCAAAGCGGGAGGGAAGTGATGTCGAAGCCGAAAGCAAGGCCAGTGGCAGAACTTTACGTTCACTGCGCAAGCTCTCTCACCGAAGAGGAACTCGCTTGGCTGAGTGCACGAATTGAACTGGCCTTAGACGAGGTCATCGCTAGTCATCCTGGCAGTGACCTCGAGAAGTTGTCAGAGTTAGAGTTTTCGTTGGTTGATGATACTACCCTCGCGGAAGTCCATGGGGACTTTCTAGATGACCCGACTGTTACCGACGTGATCACGTTTCCCCATGGGGAAATTCTGGTGAGCGTGGAAATGGCCGCGCGACGAGCAGAGGAGTTTGGCAAAGGCGAGAAAGGAGAAACCTTTCTCTACCTCATTCACGGAATGCTCCACTTGGCGGGCCTCGACGACCGTTCGGAGGAAGATGCGGCAGTAATGGCCAAGGAGCAGGAACGGATCTGGGCCAAGTTCTCGCAGTGAGATGCGGCCTCCTGACGGAACGCGAGTCTTCAGCTCGCCCCGCCGGTCCGTGGTTCTGGTAAGGCGGTGAATGCCTTGCTTTGATGTTTGAGAAAGGTAGACGTCTCTTGGGCTCTGATCGGGCAGAGGGGCGAGCTGAAGACTCGCGTTCCGGTAGGCTTTAGTCTTCGACTGCAACCCAGCGCTCCTCTTGATGGGAGGTCCAGCTCAGCTCGGCAAGCTGAACGCCCTTGGCTCCTTCGCGCAGGCTCCAAGGGAAGGGCTCATCGAAGGCGACATGTTTGAGGAAGAGTTCCCATTGGATCTTGAAGGCATTATCGCACTCTCCGGGAGACACTTCTTCCCAGCCTTCATAGTAGTCAATGGGGCTATCGACATCGGGATTCCAGACCGGAACAGGAGTGTTTTCCATAGACTGGGCCCAACACTTGCGGAGACCGACAATGGCAGAGCCCTTGGTGCCATCCACTTGCATGACCAATAGATCGTCACGCCGCACGCGAACATTCCAAGAAGAATTGAATTGGCAGAAGACGCCAGTATCCGTCTTGAACATGGCATAGGCCGAGTCATCGGATGTGCACTTGTAGGGCTGTCCGTCTTCGCCGATGCGCTCGGGGATGTGAGTAGCGGCGTGACTGAGCACCTTGGTCACTTTGCCAAACAAATTATCAATGACGTAGCGCCAGTGGCAGTGCATGTCGATGATGATGCCGCCACCGTCTTCGCTGCGGTAGTTCCAAGAAGGGCGTTGAGGAGGACGGGCTTGGTCATGACCCGTGAAGACCCAGTAACCAAACTCGCCGCGAACGCTGAGAATGTCTCCAAAGAATCCTTCTTCCTTCAGCTTCTTGAAGGCGACAATACCTGGTAGCCAGAGCTTGTCTTGCACAGTACCGTTCTTGACTCCCGCCTTCTCGGCAACTTCCGCAATGGCGAGAGCCTTATCATACTCGGAGGCCGTGGGCTTCTCGCAATAGACGTGTTTGCCAGCAGCGATAGCTTTCTCGAGAAATTGGATGCGATAAGGGGTGCCCGAGGCATCGAAGAAAATTTCATTATAAGGATCGGCCAAGGCGGCATCGAGGTCGGTGGTGTAGCGCTCGACACCATGTTTCTCGGCGAGAGCCTTCACCTTTTCCGGGTTGCGTCCGGTTAGAATGGGGTCGGGCATGATGGTTTCACCGTTATGGGTGATTCCGCCTTGTTCGCGAATGGCCAGAATGGACCGCACAAGGTGCTGGTTTGTGCCCATGCGCCCTGTGACGCCGTTCATGATGATGCCGATTTTCTTAGTCATATTGGGTATGTTAGGATTTGGTGGTAAGGGTGCAAGCCTCCTGCTTGTAAAGGTTTGTTAGAGAGGGTAATCAGGTTTTTGTCGTAGGGGTAGGGTTAGAGCTTGGCAGACAACGTGCCTGCTTAGCTTGGGGAATAGATTGAGTCGTAGGCTGTCAGGATTCTGTCCAAAAAGAGATTCTGGTCTTGGCTCCACCAATGGGAGGAAAAGATTTCTACTTCGCGCAGCCCTTGAAACTGATTGTCCTGCATGACCCATTGGTCGATTTCTGCCAAATTGGCACAGCCCTCACCCATGATGCCACGGTCTAACAAGGGGTCGCTTTGTTCGGCTTTAAAATCGCAAATATGATAAGCTGCCAACCACCCATTCTGCGAACAACGCTTGAGCTCGCTTTCCAACTCGTGGTCCCACCACACGTGATAAACGTCGACAGCTACCTTGAGGTTGGGTGCCGCGATTTCGGCGCAAAGGTCGTTGGCAACCTTTAAGGTCGGAACCGCGCTCCGGTTACCGCAATAGAGAGGATGCAACGGCTCGATGAGCAGATCGACTCCCGCCTCAGCGGCTTCTTCCACGATTGCGCTGATCCCATCTCTAATTTGTTGGCGATTGCAAAGCGGAGACTGCCCAGGCGTCGCTCCGCAGACGAGCACCAGAGAGGACATGCCTAGGTCGTGAGCGTCTCGAATCAGTTGGCGATTGTCAGTGAGAGCCTTCTCTCGTTCGCTTGCAGTCTCTGCTGTGAAAAAGCCTCCCCGAACATATGAGACAGGCTTCAATCCAGCGTCGGCAACTTGCTTACGCACTTTCTTCAAATCCGCTCCTTCGACGGTTTCTTTCCAAATCGAAATCCCTCCAATCCCTCGGCGGGCATAATTCTCGATGCACTCGGAGATGGTCCACGGCTTGGTTGTGAAGGTGTGGAGGGCCAGATTGGGATAGCTCATTGAATAAAATAAGGGATTAGTTGATTGAAGTGGCTTCATTGCCTTCCTCTTCTTTTGCCTCGGCGTCCACTTTCTTGAAAACAACTTTCGCGATGTTGCTTTCAGTTGCGATAGCCAAGGCTCCCTGCAAGTGGTCAATTTCGCAATCCTCCTCGGCTTCGACTTCCAGTATGATCTCCGAATTGGCGAGTGAAGCCTCTTTCAAGACTGCCTTGATTTGCGACAAGCTGATTTTTTCGGTCCCAATAAAGAACTCGCCGGCTTGGGAAAGCGAAATAACAAAACTCGAGGTGTCTTCTGGACCCTCCGAGTCCAACACCTTTGGTTCTGCGCCGAGAAAGTCTTCGATGAGACCTTCGCAAGGCTCATCGGATGTCCAACAGTATGAGATGACTAAATAGAGTAAGATCGCTTTTGAGAAAATAAGACTGACTAAGATCAGTTTCATGGGGTGTTGTTGTATCCCAGGCGTAGGGCGCAATCGGCAACGATGCCGGGTTCCCAATCTGGACGAGTAGGGCACTGGGGATGGGGGTTGGGGGTTGGGATTCGTCCGAGATGATGTTGGAAATGAGCACAGGAGTGCTTGTAGGCTGGCACCGGAGCACGGAAAGCCACGTTGCCCAGATATTGCAAGGCATCGGCGAGCTCGTAGTAGTCAGGGTCACTTGTTTCCCAGTAACGATCGCGTTCTGCGAATTTTTCGGGACAGAAGGCAGCAAGTCCGAGGAGGTAGTCGGAGCCGTATTCAATCATGTCGATCCCGAGATCGTTACCGGTATAGATTTTGAAGTCAGGCCGCACTTCATCGCGAATCGCGAGGCGCTTAATTTCTTCCAAGCGCGAGAGAGAGGAATGCTTAATGCCTTTGAGGGCGGGGATGGACATCAACCCACGAATCGTCGCTTCGTCGTAAATCATGCCATTGGGAGCAAAGACGGGACCAAGCTCGAAACCAACAACGCTATCGAAGGGAGCGCAGACTTCGGCATAGAGGTCAGTGATTTGTTGAGGAGACCAATCGTGAAATCTTGTAGTCTGAAAAAGAATAGGTGTACCGCCATGTTCAGCGATTTGCCTCATCTGCTCGAGGTAGAGGGCGGGAAGGTCGCCCTCCAGTCCTTCCACGAAGACACCTGCGATGAAGCCGTTCGGAAGAGTATCTTGGGCCCACCCGAGCATCGTTGCGCGCTCCTCGATAGTAAGGTAATTAGCATACCCAGTATCCATGTTGACGGCGCATCCAAGGCCTGCCTCATCGGTCCGTAGCAAAGCCTCCTTGTAGGCCTGTTCGGCGATGGAGCCGTCAGCTTCGAAGGGCAAAAGTATGGCAGCGTGGCCCTCGATTTTTCGGCCGGGTTTTCGAAGAGATTGAAGGTCAGAGATAGTCATCGTGCGAGCAAGACCATAGGGGGCTAAGCGGTAAGGGTCTTGCGCTATTCTGCCAAAAATAAGGGATTCCTTATTAATTTATGTGTTTTTGCGCCAAGCTGCTCGTTTGTAGTGCGACATCGAAAAACACTTTGCTCTCCAAAGGCCGTCTTCCTCAACTGGAAGCGTTGCCAGACTGGCTACCGGAGCTGACAGACTTTCAGCAGGTCTGACGGGTGATCGAGGAGATAGGTCGGGTTCTGGCTGCGGAGGGCATCAAGGGAATTAAATCCCCAGGTTGCAGCCGCGACATTGATGCCTGCTTTTTGCGAAGCGCGAATGTCGCGAGTCTCGTCACCGATATAAAGCATCTTGGAACGCTCGAGCGAGAACGTCTTTTCGATGGCACGAAGATGCTTATGTTTACCGGAGAGTTTGGACGTACTGGAGATGAAAGTGAAGAGTTCACGGAGTCCTTTGGCCTCCAAAAAGGCTTCTACATTTTCGGTGGAATTGGAGGTGAGAATGCCGAAGCAAGAGCAGTGTTCGCGAAGCTCGGGCAAGAGTTCTTCCATCCCCTCATTGAGGTTAAGTTTGGTAATGTCCGCTCGGAGTGCCTTCCGTCCCTTGGCAAGCAGTTTGGGCACCCGCAACTTGGAGATGCCCAGATGCTTGAGCAGTTCTTTCAGCTCAAAGTCTCGCAATAACGGAACTTCTTCTTTCGCGACAGGACGTAGTGAATAGGAGATAGCAAGCTCGTTGTAAGCCGCAATGGCCGCAGCGAGGGTGTCGGCCAAAGTACCGTCGAAGTCGAAGATGAGAGCTGGATAGCGCAAGAGAAAGGGTGGTTAGGTGGTTACGAGTTTAAGATTAGGATCGATGTCGATGGACAAGGGAGAGGTCTGCCCCGCGAGATGCTTTTGATGGGCCGCGTAGGCAATCATAGCTGCGTTGTCCGTCGAGAGACTGGGCGGACTGGCCCGGAAGGTCAGGCCTTGAGCGTGACAGGTTGTCGAAAACTGTTCGCGCAGGGTGGCATTGCAGGAAACTCCGCCCGAAAGGGTAATGAGGTCGAGACCGTGTTCACGAGCCGCGCGGAGCGTCTTGGCAATGAGGACCTCGAAGACGGCTGCTTGGAAGGATGCACAAAGATCGGGAAGATGTTCGCGCGGATTCTCGAGCTTCTGGAGCGTGTAGAGTACTGCGGTCTTGAGTCCGGAGAACGAAAAGTCAAAGTGGTTTTCGTGTAGGAGCGAGCGTGGGAAATCAAAGGCGCTCGGGTTTCCCGCTTGCCCGAGTTTCTCGATTTCTGGACCACCGGGGTAGGGAAGTTCGAGCATTTTGGCCACCTTGTCGAAAGCTTCGCCAGCGGCATCGTCCATCGTTTGCCCGAGGAGCTGATAGCTGCCGACTTGGCTCACCTTCACCAGCATGGTGTGACCGCCGGAGACGATTAGGCCGAGATGGGGAGGAATCGTTGGCTCTCCCAAGAACGGGCTAAGGAGATGACCTTCCATGTGGTTGATGGAGAGAAAGTCTTTCCCAGTGGCCAAGGCCAATCCCTTTGCGAAAGAGTGCCCAACCATCAGCGAGGAGGCCAGACCTGGACCCCCGGTAGCAGCGAAGGCATTCAGGTCTCGGGCTGCCAGGTTGGCTTCCGCAAGGGCATTGGCAACAAGGGGCTGGATGCGTTGAGTGTGGTTGCGGGATGCGAGTTCAGGCACCACTCCGCCCAAGTCTTTGTGAAGCTCGATTTGGGAGGAGATTAACGAGACTAGGAGTTCATCCCGAGTCGAATTACTAGATTTTCCGTAAATAGCGACTGCGGTTTCGTCGCAAGAGGATTCGATGGCAAGAAGAGGCATAATATTCCCCTAGTTGCGATACGCTTGTTGGGCGGTGGGGAGGAAGTCGCGAAGAGCACTGATGCGGGTTTCGTTCAAAGGATGGGTGCGGAGGAATTCGGCGCCCTGACTTCCGCGAGCATTATTATAGGCAGCGAAGCGTTCCCACATCGCGATGGCTTCGTTGGGATTGTAGCCAGCTCGTGCCATGAAAAGGGCGCCAATGCGATCGGCTTCCAATTCCTGCGAGCGCGAGAAGGTAAGGCCAAAGGCGATGTTGCCTGCTCCGCCGAGAAGCTGAGTTGCTGAGGATGCACTTTCGCCACCAAGGAGACTTCCCAGAACTGCGGCGCCAAGTCCGATGGTTTGCTGATTTTTGATGCGTGCGTCGGCGTGATTGGAGGTCACGTGTGCTATCTCATGAGCAAGGACGGTAGCGAGCCCGGCCTCGTTTTGGGTGATTTGGAACATCCCAGTATTGATGCCAACTTTCCCACCAGGAAGGGCGAAGGCATTGGGAGTGGCGTCCTCGAAGACGACGAATTCCCACTGCGCATTGGGCAGATTGATGACTCGGGTGAGGCGGCTCGCGACGCGATCGACTTGGTTCCGGTAACGCGAATTTGTCGAAATGCGTTTTTTGGCCTTCATTGCGTTGAAGGCCTGCGTGCCTTGGCTGATGAGTGCTGGCGAAGACGAGCGAACCTGCACATTCCCATCCGGACCAAGGGCGCTAGGAGCAGCGCAAGACAGAATCGCAAGGGGAAGAGCAAGAGGAAGAAAACGACGGAGTTTCATATCAAAAGTTTGGAAAGCAAATGATGGGGTGTCAATTGACGGATTCACTTGGAAAGTATGCTCAGCAATTTGCCGGGAAGGTCATTGGCATTTGAGAAGGTGGCAACTTGCTTGCCGTCCCTCAACAGGACCGCCGCGTTTTCACCATTAGGGGCGAGCGAGGTGAGCTCCTCAGTCGCCACCACACTGAAAACGCTATCAAATTTCGACTGCGCCAACCGGCGGCGAAGGGTCTCGTTGTCTCTTTGCGCAGGAGAGAAAACGAGAAGGTAACCTTCCACTGTGTTGATTGCATTCAAGAGGTAATCGGTGTGGATGACGGGCACGCTTTCGAGGCCGACTTCTAGCACCGGGGTGATCGCTTCAAGGGATGCTTGGAGCTTGGGGTGTTCAAAACCAAGGAAGGACAATTTGCGAAGAACACCGTATGCGGTGCCCCATGTGGATGGTCCAAACACCATCGAGTTGTTGTAGATGGGGAAGGTGATGAGGTGTTTGTCGATGGGAACTTCTACCGGGTAATTTTTTTCGTCGATGAAGTCGTCTAGAAATTGGGTCGCGAGTAACTCCGACTTTTCTAGTAGTTCGGGATTCCAACTGAGACGATACCATTCGAGAAATGCCTCAATGGTGGCGACATAATCGTAACCTGTCGCAGGCACGGCCTTCTTGCCGTCTCTTGCCGGAACACGAAGAAGTTCTCCTTCAGGCGAAAAATGAGAGCTGAGAATTTCGCCTCCAACTTTCGCTGTTGCTGCGACGGCTTCCGCACTGGGATCGACAGCTTGCGTTCGAACAAGTGCCGTCAATAGCCTGGCCTGCGTCGAAAGCACGGGCATCGATTCTTCCGCGAGCGCACCACTGGCCGATAGGATTTCCTCCCGCCGTGTCGCGAGTTTTTGCGTAGCAGATCGCAATAATTGATTGGCCTCTGCCTCGCTCTTACCTGTTGTTCGGGCCAACTGGGAGCCGGAAAGTTTAAGGCCAAGGGTGTTCCTGCGAAAGAAGTTGCGGTTTGGGTCGTCCGCGCTGGGGATGTTGCCCAAACCCCGGAGATCGAAAGCGGCCTTGGCAACCGCCAGCTCATCGGCATTGAGAATATCAGCAAGGCTGTCGGTATTCCAAAAATAGGCCATTTCGTAGGTTTCTCCCAACGTGAGAGCTTGGCTTTGCAGGGGACGATTCTTCAAGGCCTCGAGAAGGTCTTGCACCGCCAACTGGGAGGACGCAGTTGGCGGGCTACTAGCCATCGCCGAGAGCATCTCCGCTTGTGTTATGAGGGTCTTGGAAAGCGCGGGCACAGCGAAGGAGCGACTGTTTCTTCGAGCGAAAAAGTAGCCGTCCAAAGGGTCGCGGATAGCAGTCTGTGCCAAGTGAGCGACAGCATCTCGTGTCGCCGTCTCGCTATCGTTCTCAAGCCGATTGGGGCAGGAGGGATGGTTGCTGACACGGGCAAGGGTGGTGATGAGATTGCCGGGAGGAATGCCGCCCGTATTGTCGAAAGTTTGGTCCACCGAATCATAGAGATCGGCAAGGTCTTGGGCGGCGATAAAGAGTTGGCTGAGCTTGGGGCGTTTTTTCAGCCCTTCTTCGTTGAGTCGGAAGCTGAAGTAAATTCGGTTGATCCGGCCCTCGTTGTCGTAGCGACTATTTTCGACAACATAGCGGGCTGACTTTTCTTGAATGGTGCGGACCGTGTTCTGGGCGCGACGGAACCCGAGCAAAAGGTCATCCTCGCTATCGTTAGAAACCGGAATCCAAGCCACGGGATGACCTTCATGGCTCAGCCACAGCAGGTAAGGAAAGGCGATTGAGTCTTTGCGTTCGGTCGCGAGGAGATTGCAAGCGAGGGTCAAGGCGGGACTGGCTTCCGTATCCGCCATCACCGGCAGGTATTGCTCGTTGATCTCCTCGGCGAATTTATCCTCCAGTAATTTGGCAAAGGAAGAGGATTGCGGATGCAGGGTAGAACCGACGAAGACGAAGATTAGCCGCTGTGATTTTTCGGCATGTTCCAAGACTTGCAGGGACCAAGGTTGCCAGCGGATAGGCGAATCTGCGTGCTTTTGTAAAAAATCGGAAGGCTCGTTTGCGAGACGGTTGCTACTCAGTTCAGAGACCGCTTCCGGAGCTGTCTCGAAGAATTTGGTTTCTTTCTTTTTGAGGTCGTTCTCACTGCTGTTATCTTTCTTGCGGCAGGACGTCATCAAGAGAGACATCACTAGAAGAGGGAAAAGAAAGAGAAACTTCACCCTCTGGTGATGCCAATTGCATCTCACCTTGTCAACGGCATCCGACTGAGAGAGAAAAGGCTTTTGCGAAAGGCAAAGGTGCACAAGACTTCTTGTAACAAGTGATTACTATTGCGGTATCGAGTCAAAAAGGGGGCGTAGGTAAGACGACCCTCTGTATTAATTTGGCCCATTCCTTTGCGCGGAACGGGCGCAAGACTCTATTGGTTGATGCCGATCCCCAAGGATCGGTCGGGCTGTCGTTGACCCGTCAATCCCGCGTCCTGCCTGGGTTCTATGACCTCATGGCAGACCCGGTCTATCCGATTGATCGGCTCATTGTTCCCACCCGGCTCGAGACATTGAGCCTCGTCGCCGCGGGGCAGACCAGCGACTACGAGCTCGGGGGCGGCGAAATGGGAGTGACTCTTCATCGAGTGAGAGAGTTCCTTCGAAGTGCGGAGGGAAAAGGCTTCGAGGTCTGTATCATCGACACTGCAGCCGGGCTTTTTGGAGCTACTGCCGATGTTCTCTCCGCATCGTCGGCAGTCATCATTCCTCAACAAGCAGAACCATTGGGAATCCGATCCGTGCCGAAACTAATGTCGGTGCTGGCGCGAATGCGGGTCGTCAATCCGCAGCTGTCTGTTCTTGGGCTGTTGCTCACGATGATGCAACCAGGCTTGGCCGAAAGCCGGGAGGCGGCGCAGGCCCTCAAGGACATTTTGCCTTCGGAACTGCTTTTTCAGACAATGATTCCTCGGGATGATTTGTTTATTCGGGCCAGTGCGCGAGGTTTGCCGGTGGGGGCGATGGAGAATGGAGCAGGAGCGATGGCAGTATTTGATAGGGTGAGGATGGAGGTAGAAGCAAAATTGACAGCCTTGGCACAGGGAAAATGAGTGACGTGATTTCAGCTTGGGTCGATCAGGACGAGATGCGCAGGCTCGCCGAATCGTTATTGAGCCGACCCTATGGCCACGAAATGCGAGGCTTGGAGGTCGATTTCGGAAGCAAGTTTGAGGGGTTTGCTGCCGACGTCGGCGCGGTTGCAACGCCTGCGGTCCAGCCCGCATCGAGACCGAATGCGGAACCGGACCCAACACCTGAGCTGGTGATCCAAGCAAGTCAGATACCAGAGCAGGCGGCAAGCCCTCAACCTTCTCACCTGGAACTAGAAAGAACGACTCAACCTGCCAGCGGACCTTCACCTTCTGTCGTTCGCTCCGCCGTTCAATTTCTCAAAAAAGCGCAAGCAGAAGGGAAGGCCGGGGGGGTGATTCGTGCTGCGTCAAAGCCGCCGATGGCAGCCCCTCCAGTTTCGCCCTCCAACATCCCAGCAGTGAATGTCGCCAGTCCGCCTGAGCCTCAGCCAAGGGCCATCCATTCACCCTTCCGCCGCGTCAACGATGTCGAACCCGAAGCTCCTAACGAATCAATCGCCGAGATGGTTGCCGCTTCGGTGGAGCCTAAATTGACCCATCGATTGAAACGTCCTCCGGTGCCTTCGGGGGATGATCCAATTTTAGCGAGGGTGACTCAGTTCGGCAAATGGCTCAAAGGACCAGTGGGAGCGCAGAACTTCTTCGTGTCCAATACTGAGGGGAAACTTCTCATCGATGAGGTGGGTAATCCCAAGCTTATCCAAGTAGCACGCTCACTTGCGGGAGCCTCTGGCGAGGCATCAGCAGGAGAAATTGGCGGCCTTCACGTTCGGATTGGAGAAGACTCGATCTTGGAAGTTGTGCCCACGCCTTCCCAATTTGGAACTCTCATCCTCGGGCTCATCGTCGAGCATCCCTTACCCGATGAGTTGATCCGAGAAGTGCGTCTCGGGTTAGAAGAAGTCGCCAATGCGAGGTTGATTCGGGCGCAGGGACCGCGCTAACTGCCTTCAACCTTGGAGAGGAACTCATCCAGCTTCACCCGGAGTAATTCGCGTCGAGTGGAAGGGCGGGTGGTGAGGCGCTGGAAGCGTTCATCTTGGAAGAGAGCTGGGAAGTCGCAGTCCTTGCAGAGTGCTCGCAAGTCGTCTCCTGTGACAGTGACGGCATTGATTTCGGGAACTTTGATGACTTCCTTGTTAATCTCTTCTTGAAGAGCCTTGGCCAAGTCTTCGCGGTCGCCGGAGATAATGATCAGTTTTGCCAAGTTGAGACGCGAGCGGTAGTCGGCGGTATTGAGAATGTCGAACTTCTCCTGCCACGTCGCGATGGGAGAATCATCGAGCCACTGCTTCGCTTGCACAATGAGGGGGACTTCACCGGCATTTTCCGCACCCTCGGTCACGTAGGTTTGGAGATGCTCAAGCTCGGCATTGGTTCCGAAGTAACGAAGGGCAGTAATAGCACCGTAAAGCGCCAAAATGCCCACGAGCAAGCCGAAGACTGGAGCAAGCGGATTCCTGCTGCTCTTGCCGCTCGAGCTTTCGCCCTCGTCGCTTTCTTTCTGAGGTGCTTTCTTTTTTTTCTTTTTGGATTTCCCAGAAAAAACACCCAGAAAAACCTGCAGAATGACCATCGCTAAAAGTGCGCAAACTCCGCCAACCACAAGGGGCATCCACCCAATCGCTTCGGGGATAAAGTTCTCGATGTAGGGAGGCGATTGCAGGAAGCCAAAGAGAAACGCTGCCGCTGCTATCGAGAGAGAAACGAGGGTAATAATCGTTTTGATAATCCCCTTGATGATAGAAATAAGGGCAAAAAGAAGAACGATGGCGACCATCGCGATAGTCAGCGCGGTCTGGTCGAGAGGAATCTTATCGAGAAAGTCCATGCCGCACCTTAGCCCGAATCAACGGAAGCGGAATAGGAAAGTCGGGCAGTTCCTCTCTCGGTTCCACCTCCACCACCTCCACCACCTCAACCGTATCAGCCGCACTGCGCCCGTTGGCGGAGGAAGTGGTCGAGCACCACAAGATTGGTCATTGCCTCCACCATCGGCACCGCGCGTGGCAGAACACAAGGATCGTGGCGCCCTTTACCCTTCAGTTCCGTCTCTTCGCGAGCGGAGGAAACCGTCTCTTGGGAAGTCATGATCGTAGCCACCGGCTTGAAGGCAACGCGAAAGAGAATATTCTCACCGTTGGAAATACCACCTTGGACGCCACCAGAATGATTGGTTCGAGTGCGCACTCGGTCACCTTCGAGATAGAAAGGGTCATTGTGCTCGCGACCAGTGAGAAGCGTGCCAGCAAATCCCGAACCAACTTCGAAACCTTTGGTCGCAGGGAGAGAGAGCATCGCTTTTGCGAGGTCTGCCTCAAGGCGATCAAAAACGGGAGCACCCAATCCGGTGGGACAGTTGCGCACAACAGCCTCGATGGTTCCGCCAATGGAGTTCCCGTCCTGACGGGTCGCTTTGATCAGTTCGATCATTTCCTCGACCATGGCGGGATCGCCTGTGCGGACTATGTTGGATTCAATGACGTCAGACGTGACGGTGCTGGCATCCACTTGTGCTTGAAGATTCTTGACGGTGGAAACCCAAGCTAAGGTCTCCAGCCCCGGGGCTAGTTCCTTGAGCACTTCCTTGGCAACCGCAGCGGCCGCTACCCGCCCGATGGTTTCGCGAGCCGAGGAACGACCACCACCATTGGGATTGCGGCGACCAAATTTGGCATCGTAGGTATAGTCAGCGTGAGAAGGACGGTATTTGACTGCCATCTCATCATAAGCCCCCGGACGTTGATCCTTGTTGCGAACGTGTATCGAAATAGGGGTGCCCAAAGTGTAACCTTCGTGAACGCCAGAAAGAATTTCACAGGAGTCGGCCTCATTCCGTGGAGTCACGATTTCGGATTGGCCCGGTCGACGGCGGTCGAGTTCGTGCTGAATGATTTCTTGAGAGAGAGCAATCCCTGGAGGACAGCCATCGATGATCACTCCGACGCCACCGCCATGGGATTCGCCGAAGGTAGAGATTTTGAAAAGGGTTCCGAAAGTATTGCCCACGGGCGGACTCTAACGCACGGGAACAGATTGGGAAGTCTGTTTCGAGGACAGTGTTGGATGAAAATGGTCTTCGATTCTAGGGGACGATTTTTCTCCAAATTCCTCGGAGAAAAGCTAGTCTCCGCCTCAGCAAGCCAAGTCCCCGTAGTTCAACGGATAGAACACGGGTTTCCTAAACCTGAGATCCAAGTTCGATTCTTGGCGGGGACGCCAGCTCTCAACCAAGTTGTCTCACCTGTAGTCGTGAGACAGACAAGTATAAGCAAGCCGGAGCGCGGAGCACCAGCTCCGCAATGACGTTCACCCATGGTAGCATTGGCGGAGCTGGTGCTCCGTGCTCCCATCAAGGGAGGGTCGTTTTGATAAAACGGCCGCGAGCTAAGAAAGTGAAAGCACCGCCAAAGTTTAGCGAGCGGTTGCAAATCCATTCTCCGGAACTCGAACTACAGAGGGCCCGTAAACTTGGCCAATGAAGAGGTCGTTCCCTGCATTCACAGCCACCGAACCTGAGTTGACTCGGAACTGGCTTTTCGGAGCAGGTAGGACTTCTTTCGAATCTTCCAACTCGAGATCGAGTTCCCAAATGTGTACCGGAGCACAGAGACGAGGAAAGCGTTTACTCAAGAGAAAGGCACCTAGTGAACGATGAGAAGTGAGAAGAACTTTCTTTGGTTCACCGGCAATAGCTCCGAAATTATCTGCCCCTTTGAGGTTTTTGAA
Organism: uncultured Roseibacillus sp.; assembly: GCA_964529725.1. GTDB lineage: Bacteria > Verrucomicrobiota > Verrucomicrobiia > Verrucomicrobiales > Akkermansiaceae > Roseibacillus. The sequence continues at coordinate 80,247 of CAZGXV010000001.1, read as the reverse complement.
TACTGGCTTTTCGGTTTTCTTCGGGGATTGATGGGACCACTGGTAGCGGTAAACATTCTTACTCATTGTAAAGGAGACATAGACGTAATCTTCGTGCACCCAGATCCCATTGGGGAAGCGACCTTTTGGGCTAGAATCAAAGTCCTCCCATGTTCCAGTAGAGCGACGATACCGAAGTATTCTGTCGCATTGAGAACTGAGAGGGTGAGGACTAGTCAGCAGAATATCGCCGTTGGGCAGAACAGCCAAGTCGTTGGGAGTTCCCTTTGAGAGTCTGTCGAGAGCTTCGAAAGCGAGATTATCGGTTAAGCGAAAATCGCCCTGCCTGTTTCGAGAGAGCTCCAGCACTTCAGACCGGTCTTGAGTAGCATGATTGATGACAAAGAGTTTATCACCCGTAACCGACAAACCCTGCGGAAAGAAAGGCGACTCCTGACTTCCTTGATAGACAATACGACTCGAAAGCGTCTCCGGATGAATCTCGACGATTGCTCCCGCCGCACTGCTTTTAGATCGTCGCCCACCACATGAGGCTAAAAGAGTGACCTCCGCCGACTGACTACGATGAAGGGCGATATCTTCCGGCCCTAGAGGAACTCTGATATCGCCCTCCTGCGGCTGAAAATTGCAGCAAGAAGAAACGATGAGAGTGAGGAGCCCGAAGCTAAGTAGGGTGAGGAGTTTTTTCATTTTGATGTGACCTAGTAGTCTTCGATTTGGAACCAAGGAGATTGCTTGATTCGAGATGTATTCCAGGGCTCTTTCATCCAGCCTGCGGGAGCATGAAACATTTTGAATGTTTCGTTCGAACGATAATACGTTCCGGTGACCTGCTCACCATTGAAAGGCGCAGGTATGTAGGCTTGTTCGAAGAGTTTATCTTCCTTTTCTTTTGCGAGAATATCGTAGCCACTCTTCATTCTATTGATGACTGAGCGATGAATTCTCATCTTCCAGTGATGCGAGCGAATGGGTTGTTTATCATAGCGATGACTCCCTCGTTTAAACACTGGGGTTTTGATGTTGGGAGGAAAGCACTCTCCTCGCAAACGAGTTGAAGATGCTTTGAAGTGAAAGCCTCGTTCTGACAGATCGTGCCGTGGACCGTTCTCGTTAAAGTAGACGTAGCGGCTAGCGACTTTTTCACCAAAGATAGCCTGCCCCACCTGCTTCAACATCCAATTGTAGGTGATGCCAGCGAGGTCCTTATTCTTGTGCCCTCCTCCGACATCAGAGTGGTCTCCTGCAAACCAGACCGCTTTGTAGCCCTTTGCTGGCCAACGGTCTTTGAGAAGGGGGAGGTCTGCTGTGAACGGCTGTCGTTTCTCGTCGAGGGAAAGGGCCAGATAGCAGTTTTTGACATGAGAATCCAGAAAGTAGGGGGTGCGCATGTCACCTGCATGTCGCTCGAACTCTGAGCGAGGGTCATGGCGAATGGAGCGCCTAATGGCACCGCTAAAGGGATGATAGAGTGCTCCTACTGGGTCCCAAAGGCAAAGAGATTCAGTATCGAGCGGCTCGTTGTCACTGGGTCTACTCGCTTCGGCTTCTTGGATAACCTGAGCAATAAAATCAAGGTGAGCTGCTGTCCCGGCTTGCACGACTTCTGCTCCCGATTGCCCTGCGTAATTGAGGGTGCTGCTTCTCCCAATTCGTCTGATACTTCGGAAAAGCTTCTGTGTCTGGTTTTTGGATATTGCGGTCGCTCTCGCTAAACGTTTGGGGGCAGATTCACCCTTCTCCTCTTTGATAAAAGGTATTCCGTGATGCTTGATCACAGCAGAGAGAGCGACGGCGGTATAAGCCCCGCGACTAAATCCAAAAATGCGAATATCGTCACCCTCGCGATAATTGGCAGCAATGAAGCCCACTGCTTCCCAGATATTGTTAATGAATCCCCAACCGAACCCTAATCCAAGGATTGGCTTCTTGGCTGAAGTGCCGAGCTTTCGAGTACCGACACCTTGGTCATAGTAACAAAGGAGACGAGGATTACCTTGTGCTGCGGCCTGCTCAAAGAACCTGCGGACATGAGTTCTTGAGGCGACGTCGTTTCCTGTTCCGTCCAGAAAGAGGAGGAGTTGTCGCTTGCCTCCGTAGTTTGGGTTTGTCGAGTACCGAGAGGCTATCTCCTCTGAAGGAGTCTTTAATTCCGCGTAAGGGTGGATAACGATTTGCTGCCCCGGCTGAACGCCGCAGCTAGCAAGCACTAGTGAGGCCAAGAGAATAAGAAGGAGTTTCATCAGTTTTGCTAAAGAGAGCTATGTAGAGAGGGCTGATAGATAAAGTTAAATTATAGATGATGTGTCATCTTTGATTGCTCTTGCGCGACTTTCTTTTGTCGGAGCGGAGCCGACCCTGAAGAGGAGGGCGGCGAGAAGGTCTTGAAGGAGGAAAAAGGAAAGCAAACGACCAGAGCTGTGTCGCAATCGTGTGCAAGCTTTCCTCCCAAGTGTGCTCTTAACTTTCCTCAAGAGGGAACTGTCACTCGGCAAAGAACTTTGCTTCGCAAGCGGAGGGGAGCTTGGGGGCGAGTGCGGGATCGAGGGAGAGGATAGTAGCCCAAGCATCAGCGGTGGTGGCATCGGGGGCTATGACGGTGGTCGTTCGATGAGCACTTGGGCTGTGGCCGGAAGTGGGCGAGAGAATGTGGTTGTCGGTGCCAGTCGCGGTGAGACGATAGCCCGAACCAGATGAAGTAGCCAAGGACCTGTCGGTGAGCATGAGGGAATGAAGTATCCGCTTCTTTGCCGAGGGATGGGGAATATCGATGGGGTAGCTGTCGCCAAAGGCTCGAAATTCGCCCAGGTTGACGAGAGCCGATTCGACATCGTTTTCCTGAAGTAGCTGGGTGACGCTATCAGTGGCGAAACCTTGTGCGACCGCGTTGAGAGTGAGCTGGGTTCCGTTGAGTTCGATGCGATTTTCCCGAATCTCCACCCGCGAAAAATCAACTAGTGCAAGCTGCTTTTGTCGCTCGTCCTCGGAGGGAGGCTGCCCCTTCTGGTTCTGCTTTTGGAGCCATGTCCAGTAGCTCTGAATTGTGGGATCGAAAATGCCTTCCGAAGATTGATGAAATTGGCGACAGGATTTCAAAAGCGTCAGGAGACTAACGCTGGCCTTGGAAGAGTTCCCGTCACGATTCAATCGCGAGAGTTCCGATTGTGGATCAGAGAGAGAGAAAGTGGATTCGAGCTCTTGAAGCCTGTCCCAGAGCGATTTTGGCAAGGAATGAGCACTGCGATAGCGAATCGTAACTGGATTGTGGAAGAGAACGCCTCGCCAAATTCTCTCGGGGGCGCGATGGCGACAACCCGGAAAGAGAGGCGCGCACGCAAGAAGCGGAAGAACATGCCGACGGGTCACGAGGAGACGGGGTGAGGGACTTTTCGCTTTCGAAACAGCATCACTCCTGTAATGGCGAGAATGATTAAACCAACAGTCGAAAAAGTCAGGACCCATTTTCCAAAGCTCCCGAGAAAGCTGAATTTGTGAAGGTCGAGCCAGACGCGGTAGTAGGAGACTTCGGCTTGCGCAATGAGAGTAGCCTGCAACTCGGAGGAGAGCGAATCTGCAAGAGGAATGGATTGCGGGAAATTGCTCGGTGGATCGTTGCTTACGGGGAAATCTAACAAGTCGGCAGTTACTTGATATGCTTCACCTTCGGCGAACAAGGTGGGTATCGGTTCAGTGCTTAGTCCTTGCAAGGGAAAAGCTGGCAGTGCTGCTTCGCCGACACTGTCGAGAAGCTGCGACTGAGCATCCAAGAGGTAAAGGTGTTCGCTGGTGGCAATCAGGAGAGAGGGCCCCAGCGGGATGCTGCCAACAAGCTCACCGGAGTAGGGGAGCATCTGTTGGTCCAAGAAGAGGTGGTCGCCCCACTGCGAGACCGTCCGCGAGCCAGCTTGATAGGAGAAGCCCTCGCCTGGTGCTGGTAGCTCGAGATAGAATGAAGTGAGCCAAGATGAACGGAGCGTCTTTTGGTCGAGCCGGAGTTCGGCACTGTGGTTCAGGATTAATCCGGTGAGGCACAACCAGAGCCAAGGAAGGGCTAAGGCTCCTCCAAGGATGCGGTGGTAGCGTCGTCTTGCTCTCACTTGATGGTGTTAAGATAGAGTGCCACTCGCCCTAATCTATCCAGCGCCCGGACCGAAAGCGTGGCTCCTGCAATGTTCCGGATTTGATGGGTCAGGCGACCATTAGCGGCCAGAGAGGCTCCCTTGAATTGTTTGCAAAAGCCTTTTCCTGCCACCTCGTAGCCATAGCCTTCGCGATAGATGAGTACTTTGACTTGTTCGATTTTATGACCGCTCACTACGAAGCCAGTGGTGATAGGTTCGGTCTTGCCAATCTCTTCAAGAATCCATGCCGTCTTGCGACCGTTGCTCCAGTAGCGGACCTTGGAGGGACGATAGGGATGGCCCAAAAGACTCTTAATCTGAGCTTGGTGACCACCGTTGAGAGCAAGCGCCTGCGTGGGTGGGAGCTTGGAGCCAAAAACCGATTTCAAAAAATCGGAGGGCTTTTGATAGACTCTCTCTCCGCCTAAAAGTGGGCAACTCAGGGTGAACCAGAGGAGAAGGATTTTTGAAATAACAGCCATGAAATTTGAAAGGGAAAAAGCGGTTCGCCTCCCCAGAGAGAAAACGAACCGCCCAGACTTAACCAGTGAAAAGAAGCAATCTTAGAAACTATAACCAACTCCAAGGTTGAGGAGGCTCTCCACATTCTCGTCTTCGTCGATGATGTGATTGTAGTCGAGCTTGAGGACCACGTTGTCGATGGGCCAGTAGTTGACGCCGACATCAAATTGGTCGAATTCGCCACCGCGGGTGTTGTCGAGACCCCTCGCGAATTCGTAGTGGCTGTATCGTCCGAAGACCCCCACTTTTTGGTCGTTGGCGAAGGTCCAAGTGTAGGAAGGCTCCAAATAACCACCCCACTGATGGTCAGCATCATTGGCCTCGAAGCTGTCGCCATTGATGTGCCAAGAAGCGATGAGAGCCTTCAGTCCGAAGCCACCATTTTGGTAGACCGCTGTTCCGCCGACGAGGATCGCGGAGTTGTCTTCGTCGGAAGTGGTTTGGGTAATGTCGTGCTGATATTGTCCGAAAGCACTCAAGGAAAGACCGGGGACACCGTTGTAACGAACGCGACCAGTAATCGCTCCTGATTCGGCAGCGGCTTGTGCGACTTTTTGGCGACCAGAGCGAATCCGGAAGGCATTGGAGCCCGTGGTTGCGACATCGAGCCCAGAGTGAACGGCAAGGTCCCAGCCGAGTCCGCTGTTGAGCGTCTGGGACGCACCTGCACCAGCTTCCCACCAAGTGGTCGGGATGATGGTGTTTTCCACTCGATTGCGCTCGACGCCGAAGAAGGTGTCAGGCTCATGAATCTCGTTGAGAAGTCCAACCGGAAGAAGGAAGAGGCCGGCTCGAGCACTGAGACCGTGGTCGAGGGTGAAATCAATGTAGGCTTGCTCCAGCTCCACTTCGCCGGGCTGACCGTCGCCGGCGAGGGAATGCTCAAGCTCGAACTCGGAGTAGAGTTTGATGCGGTCGGAAAAGGAATGATTAACGAAGAGAACCCAGCGATGGAAGTCGATCTCATTGCTATCTCCGCCACCGAGGTCGCGGTTGAGATGGAGTTCGCCGTAACCACCGATGTGGGTGTTTTCGGCCCAACTGCTGCCGTAATCCCGCTGGGCAACGCTGGGACCAAAGTCGGTTGTTGCGGTCGGAGCGAAGGAAGATGATTTTTCGTAGAGAGCGTCGATCTCGTCGTCGCTGGATGGCTCGGAGAAGGTTGGAGATGCTTTCGGGGCGGGTGTTCCCGCGTCTAGTGGGCCGTATTTTTTTTCGTAAGCATTCACCTTGCCTTCGAGTTTTTCGAGCCGGGCGGCGAGCTCTTCCACGGTGACAGCAGAAAGAGGGAGGGAGGCTAGTAGTGACGACAGAATGAAGTGTCGGGTGGCTAATTTCATAAGCTGCGACGTAGTTATTGAGACTCAGTATCAATAGCAAGCTCTTTTTGAGGTTTTTTGAGAGAAGGGCGCCCTCTTGGTCACTCAATAAAATCCGAAGTGGAGGGTTGATGGAAATGTGGCAGTTTCCTTGGGTATGAAGATTGCCGTTCTTATTTTTGGATTCGCCAGTGCTACCAGCTTGATGGCAGGGGAAAAGACAGCTCCATTGGAAAAGGGAGCTCCGCCGAAAGTGGTGGGACACCCTTTTTCATGGCCCTTTATAGGTTGGGAATCGATGAAGCCATATGGTGGCACGACGAAGGCCTCGCGGACGGTTTTGGACCAAACGACCAAGCCGGAATTCGCCGCCATTTATGAAAAAGGCCTGAGCCAAAAAGAACGGGACCGCCGAGCCATTCTCGCTTTGGCGGGTGATCATCGAGTGAGCTTTGATTTCATCGAGACCGCCTCGATCGCGGAAGACTATGAACCCCGGCGCCCTTACTTTTCGTGGGCCACGGAGCGCGCATTTGTCATCGTTGATGAGAGCGATCTGATTTCCCTGCAGCATTTGCTGGTGATGGAGTTCGTGGATAAGAGTGGAGAGGTGCAGGGGCCTTTCGTGATGAAACATTGGCGACAGGATTGGAGCTATCAGGATCGTAGTTTGGTTGAGTATCAGGGAGAACGGCGATGGGAGAAGCGGGAGCTACAGGAACAGAAGGGGACTTGGGTCCATGCGGTCTATCAGGTCGATGATTCCCCACGTTATCAGACCGTAGGTCGATGGTCTCATGGAGGTGGGATGTCTATTTTCCGAAGTGAGAGCTTCTGGCGCCCGTTGCCTCGTCGCGAATTCTCAGTGCGGGACGACTACAATGTGCTCGCGGGAAGACACGAAATCACCATCACTCCAACAGGGTGGTTACATACCCAGCTCAATCAAAAACTAGTAACCGAGGACGGTGAGGTGAAAAGGCGCTTGGCTACCGAACTGGGTGCAGTGCGTTACGAGCGCATCACGACCCCTTCGTTGGAGAAGGCGGAAGGCTATTGGGCGAGAACTGCTGGATTTTGGGAAACGATACGAAGGACGTGGCACTCATTGGAGGAATCGGACCAACCCTTCCAAATGCGTAAACGGGTCGATGGTAAACCTATGTATTCCCATTTGTTCGGACTAGCAGGACAATTAGAAGAAGAAAGCAGGGAAGAGATCGACGCCAAAATCGAAGGGATGGCAATCATCGGTCGCTTTCTTGAGGCTGGGAGCGAGAGCGTCAGAAGTGACTGACAAATCCCTGTTTTAGTGACGGGTGTTCGTGACTTTGGAAAGGAGTTGAAGCGAGTGAGAACAAAATCAAGTAGCCGCTATCGCGTTTGTAAATCTTGATTTTGATTGAAGTGGCGGCATCTCCGGCTAGCCTCTCGAGATGGTCTTCATTCGGCTCAGGCGCCGAGTAGTGCGGTCAGTCTCACGCACAGTTATTCTTCCTTGGGTCGCTTTGGTCTTGGTTACTAATAGTTCCCAAGCACAAAGTGAGAAGTCTTTTGACTGGGCAGGCGGATTGGCAAAAAGGTTTTCCTCCAGCTTCCAGAAGAACCGTAGTCACTATGACCGCCTTGCTGCCGAGCTCGAGACTCTTCCGGAGATGCCAGTTTCCAATTTCGGAGGACCTATCGGGTATTTGAGCGGGTGGTCAGGAACGGGCTTCAGACCTGAATTGGAGGACCAGCTTTTGGGAGTGAGTTGGAGCGAGGAAAGAAAGATCGACTTTGTGAGCCTGATTCCCGCGCGGGTATTCGACCAATACGGGCTCGAACCGCAATACGGCCTTCCCGAGGACTTTGACGTCGTTCTCCTTGATGCTGATGGAGAAGAAATCGTCACAATCGCTCGGGAACGCGATACCGGGCGCGACTTTCTTCGGAAAGGGAGGCCGTTTTGTTATTCGCTTGATCCTCCAGTCCGATGCTTCGGGTTGAGAATCGAAGCTTCGCGAAATCATCGCGATCCCAAACGCCCTGGTAACTGGCAATTCATGGCCTGGGGCGAAATTATGTGCTTTGAAGGCGATGATAACGTGGCCATGGATGGCAAAGTTTCCACACTCAATCGCGCCGCGTCCCCGTGGCCTTGGTGGCCGACTTTCGTGGCTGATGGCTCCACCGGTTTGGGATTAGCTGAAGTAGGGCCAGCCCCCGAGAGAATGATTGGATGGTTGTCGGAAGGGGTCAACTACCGGGAGACTACGGCTTGGATTGAGGTTGACTTGGGGAGTCTTCAACCGGTCACCGGGACTCGCCTTTTTCCACCCCAACGCCCGTTGGGAGAGCTATTTGCCGGATTCGCTTTTCCCGAACGATTTGTGATAGAGGTGTCGCCCAGCGGTCTGGAGGGTGATTATCGCACTGTCGTTGATTATTCGAATTTAGACTATCTGAACCGAGGACATCACGCAGTCTTGCTTACTTGGCCCGAAGAGGAAGCGCGGTTCGTTAAAATAAGTGCGATTCTATTGAATCGGATTTCCGCGAACTATCCCTCATTCTTTGGATTCAGTGAAATCGAAGTGTATGCGGACGGCAAGAATGTGGCGCAAGGTTGTTCGGTGAAGGTCTCTGAGAAGCAAGAACCCATCCGGGCTCATGGTCCACTCTTCTGGGCACCTGGAAGTTTGACTGATGGAATGACCTCACGGGGGCGAATCGTTTCCGAAAAAGCATGGATTGGACTGTTGGATCAAGGTCGGAAAGTCGAAGTGAAGATGCATCAACTTAATCTCGATGCGGATGAGATTGTGGACACCTACCGTTATGGATTGGTTTCGGTGTTAAGTCTCTTTGGCTTGGCTCTCTTAGTGGGAGTAATAGCGTTGCCAGTTCGCTATAAGCGACGGGAGAAGGAGCAGTTACGTCAGCTTCGAAAACGGATTGCGTCCGATCTGCATGATGAGATCGGCAGCTCGTTGGGGAGTATCCAAATTCTAACCGAAGCAGCTCAACGCAAGCCCGATACTTCCCCAGAGCGACTGCGGTTGATTTCGATTCTGAGCGCAAGTTCGGTCGCTTCGCTGGGAGACATTGTGTGGTTGCTTCGCCCTGGTTCCGCTTTTCAAAGCCCCTCAGTTTCCCACTTTCGGGAGACCGCTGCCATTCTGATTGATTCCGTCGATTGGGAGATTGATTGTGATGCGGCGTCACGTGCTTGTCTCTTAGCGCGCGACACGAACCGTCAGCTTTTACTCTTTTTCAGAGAAACTCTGCACAATGCTATTCGCCACTCGGGTTGTAACCGGATCGAGATTGAGGTTTCATTGGTAGACGGCCTTTTCAAACTCCAAGTGGTGGACGATGGTTGCGGAATTTCTTGCGAGGAATTGAATTCTGCTTTTTGCCTGCGTGCCTTGAAGGAGAGGGCCGGGCAGCTGGGCGGGGAACTCTCGGTAGACAGTGTTATCGGGAAGGGGACAACCATTTCATTGACCTTCCCGGTTAATTAGAGCAAGTCTCCAGCCTCGTTATGGTTCCCGACTCATTCATTCTTATCGAGGACCATTCGCTCTATCGCAGCTCGGTCATCGAAACCCTCGAAGAAAGCGGACGCTACCAATGTCTTGGTGGATTCTCGACGATGGAGGAGGCTCTCCTCGCTCTTAAATCGGGAGTGACGCCAGATATTGTTCTCCTTGATTTGGGGCTTCCTGGTATGGGCGGACTAGAGGGGATTGGGACAATTCTCTCTAAATTGAAATCAGGGCGAATTTTTATTCTCACCGCCTTTCATGACCGAGAAAAAGTCTTCAGCGCTCTCAAAGCCGGAGCTCATGGTTATCTCGTCAAAACGGGAGGCGCCGTCAAAGTTCTGAACAAGCTCGATGAGGTAGCTGAGGGAGGGGTGCCTCTCGACCCTCAAATAGCGGGGATGGTTCTAGAAAATTTTCGAGCTGCCATTGTAACTCCTAGCAAAATTGAACTTTCGGAGCGCGAGACGGAGGTTTTGAGGTTGGTTGCAGATGGTTACACGAAGGCTCAAGCTGCGGATGCGATGGGATTGAGTGTTCATACCGTCGATCAGTATCTCCGGAGAGCTTTTGATAAATTACATGTCCGCAGTCTTCCGGCTGCCGTCGCTGCAGCAATTCGAGGAGGCATGATCGACGTTGAACCGCAGGATTTGTCCTAATTTCAGGGCCTTGTGAAGGGTGACGCATCTGCGTTACATGACACCCAGAAACGTTTCTGATTGGTTCTTAGGTAGGGTTGTCGCACAGTTTAGCCTAAATACACGGGAAAATTATCGATTTTGCCAATTTGAGGAGGATAGACACGAAATAACCTTTTAGAAATCTACAACAAACTTATGAAAAACCGCTACCTTCATTCCTTCGCCATTCTAACCCTTGGCACACCGCTGCTCCATGCTTCCACCATTGCGAATGCTAGTTTTGAGGCAGATACCTTCGTCACCTTCCCAGGATACATCGCCAACCCCGGCAATGGTCCCATCACTGGTTGGGTCACTAATGCGAATGCCAATACTGGACTCAATCCCGGCGGAGGAAATCCCTTTGCCAACAACGGTAGCGTTCCAGAGGGCTCCAATGTGGGATTCCTGCAGGGTAACCCTGGCTTCGCTAGAACGATTTCCAGTGTCGATGGGATTACCGGGCTCGTAGCTGGGAGAACTTATAATCTGACCTACCGAGTCAACAGCCGAGCAGGCAATGAGCCCGATATGGGACTGATCGTTGACGGCGCGACTGTGCTTCAAAATCGGATCAATGCAGTGGGGGGATCCAATCCCTACAAGACCGTTAGTATCAACTTTGTTGCCACTGGACCGAGTGCTTCACTCACTTTGAGAAATGATACCTTAACTGACCAGACCTTGTTGTTTGACGATTTTCAGGTAAACGAGGTGACTCCTAGTATTACTGTGTCACCTTGGACTGACGACGCTTCCTCTGGTATCGACAGCTCTCTCGATTACACTCACGCCGTCAATCTCGGTAGTTCGTCGGGGACCACCATCAATGGAGTACCTTTTGTCGGTGTTGCCGGTGGTAATCCCTCCTTGCCGGGCTCGTTTAGTTACAACATGGGCAACGCAATCGGAGGTGATGATGTCAACAATATCACCGTTGGGGGAAGCGCGACTCTCTCCGAAAGATTCGTATTCGGTAACGCCGCGTCGACCCTGACCTTGGAAGGCTTGGAAGTCGGGCAGCTCTATCGTACTTCACTTTTCACTGTTGGTTTCGACGCTTCTGGTGATGGGCGTGCCTCGACTATTACCAGTCCGAACGGCGAAATGTTGACTGTGGACGTGAATGGCTTTGGCAACAACAACGGCGCTCGCATCGATATCGAATTCCTCGCTACAGATACCACTGAAAACATTGAGCTCACTGCACTGTTTGGTCCCTCGAGCTTCCATACTTACGCTTTCTCCAATGCAGCTATTCCTGAGCCTTCGGTTCTTGGTGTTCTTGCATTCTCTGCGTTGGGACTTGGTCTTCGTCGCCGACGATAGTCCCGCCCTCCTTTTCAGCGGGGTCTCTTTGGAAAAAGAGGCTCCGCTTTTTGTTCCTCTCCTAGGTTCTTGTCACCAAACCCATCGAAAAATTTAAAATGAAACTTAAGCATTCCTTCTTCACCATCGTTTCTGTCGCGCTGAGCCAAGTCGCTACAGCCCAGACTCCTTCTATTGCCAACCCCAGCTTCGAGCTGGATACCTTCACAGTTTTTCCAGGTTATATTGAAGGGAATGCCTCAATTACAGGCTGGTCGGCTGACGCAGTAGGGCGTGTGGGCCTCAATCCATCTGGTGGCAACCCCTTTACCAATAATGGAACCATTCCCGATGGTTTGAACGCTGGCTTCATTCAAGCGACCAATGAGTCCGGAGTGGTGACTCTTGCCAGCACTGATGGAATCACAGGTCTCGTCGTGGGCAATACTTACAACCTCACTTACGACGTCAATTCTCGTTTGGTTGCTGAAAATTTGGATCCAGAGATGGCACTGTTTATCGACGGTCTCGAGGTGTTGCGCAATAATGTCAATTCTGTCGGCGCACAGCGGGCTTATAAGCCCGTGGGGTATACCTTTGTTGCGACCGCTGAGACTATGTCTCTCGAGATTGACGTGAATGTAACAGGGGGAAGCACAGACGAAACTCTGCTTGTGGACGACTTCACGATCACTGAGATTGAGCCTGAAATCACTTTCTCACCTTGGAACGGTGACGCGACCTCGGGCATCGACAGCTCTCTGGTCTACACGCATGCTTTTAATTTGGGACAAGCAATGGGAATGGAGTCTGATGTCGATGTCAACGGAGTGACCTTTGTCGGGATTAGCGGAGGAAGTCCTGCCGTTGCCGGGTCCTTTTCTCTGAACATGCCCAATCGCACCACCGACAACAACAATCTGCTCGTGGCCGAAGATGGAAGTTCCACCTTGGCGAGTGATTTTGTTTTCAACGGAGGTTTTGGTAATCTGATCATGGAGGGTCTGACTCCAGGAGCCACCTATCGTACCAGTATTTTTTCAGTCGGTTTCGGAAATGGATTTGACAGAAATTCCACCTTTACTGGAACAAGCGTTGATGAGGAATTGACGATCACTCACAACAACTTTGGGGATAACAATGGTATACGTATCGACTATGAGTTCGTGGCGAGCGGTGCTACCGAAACGATTTCCGTGACTGCCATCCTAGGCACGCAGACCTTCCATACCTACGCCTTCGCGAACGCTTTATTGGAAGAGGCCGAAGTCCCAACCGAAATCGTCATCAACAGCTGCATGGCTGAAGAAGGAACCGTCTCTGGGCAAATGTTTACGATTGATTTCACCGCTCCCGGTCTTGTTGATGTCTACGCCTCGGATGACTTGGTGACGTGGAGTCTCGTTGGCACAGAGGTGGCGTCCTCGCCCTTCATCGAAGACAATGTCGCAGACGAAAGACGTTTCTATGCGGTGGTGAACTCAGGTGACACCTTCCCTCCCGCACCCTAAGTCGAGGGGTTGCTTCCGTATATTCTGTCGCGTGCAGCTCATCGGTGCTTGAGCGCGCTGCGGTGAAGGAAGCCTTTTTAAAGAAAATCACAAATGGGCAGCTCTAAAGGCATGGGTAATCATGCCCTTTAGAGATGCCTTTTTTTGCGCTCAAGAAGCTTGGGGAACGAGCAAAGATAATTTTGATAATGACAGTTTTTAGAACAATGATAGTCACGGCGATGCTCGGGTTTGAGCCCGCTCTCTCGCGTGAAGTTGAACCTGTGTTTCTAGAGTGGGGAGAGTCCCGCTGGATTGGTTTCACTACTGACAATCGCCCTGACGAATGGGCGGCACGCGAGGTCAGGTTCAATCAGCCGCCAGCTGATATTTCCTCATGGAAGCCAACCGCAGCCGAACTAAGTCCGATCCTGCGCAAGTCCCATCCGGCGCCCCTGTTGCGGAAAGAATTCGACGTTCATAAGCCTGTTGAGTCCGCCCGAGTGGTGCTGTGTGGGCTGGGGCTTTTCGAGTTGCATCTCAACGGAGAGCGAGTAGGGGATCGGGTTCTTGACCCGGCGCAGACGAGCTATGAGAAGCACGCCTTCTACGTCGAGCATGACATCACGACGCAGTTGGAAGTGGGGCCCAATGCCATTGGTTTGATGCTTGGCAATGGCTTCTATGGCCAGAATATCGCCTTTGCCCCTTCCCTCCAATACGGTGCTCCTCGTGGTCGTGTGGTGGTAGAGATTAATTATGAGGATGGAAGTTCGGATCGGGTTGAATCCAGTGAGGATTGGCAGGCACAGATTGGTCCTGTTCTCTTCGACAATATCTACATGGGGGAGACCTACGATGCCCGTCAACTTGAGAGCGGATGGAGCATGGCTGGGTTTTCCTCTGAGGGCTGGCAGTCGGCAGAATTGATGGAGGTGCCTACAGAAACTCTGCTGCCGCATACAATGGAACCCATGCGAAAGGTGAGGAAGGTAGAGCCCATCGAAATCCTTCCCGGTGAGAATTCTTGGATCATCGATATGGGTGAGAATATGACGGGTTGGCTTGAGATTGCGGTCAGCGAGCCAGCCGATACGATCATTGAAATGCGTTTCGCTGAGCACCTGATGCCAGATCGTCAAAATATTGATACTGCCTCGACTGGTATCCATGCCACCGGAGGCGAGCAGCGAGATATCTACATCTGCCGTGGCGATGAGAGAGAAGTCTGGGAACCTCGGTTCACCTATCATGGCTTTAGATATGTCCAAATGACAGGTCTCACTTCCAAGCCGAAGCTTTCTGACCTAACTGGCTGGCTCATTCGTACTGATGTCGAGCGGATCGGAAACTTCGAGTGCTCTGACCCTCTCATCAATAAGTTTTACGAGGTCTCGATGCGGACCATTGAGGGGAATCTGCAAGGATTGCTCTCCGATTGCCCTCACCGGGAACGCTGTGCTTGGATGGGCGATATTCATGCCACGGGAGAAGCTGCTAGCCTCAACTATGATCTACGGAAGTTTTGGCGAAAAACATCCCGGGATATCGAATCGACCCTCGGAAAGGGTGGCACCGATCCTCGTGCCCCTACAAATATCTCGGTAGGCAATCGTCTCTGTGGTCAAGCAAGACCAGATTGGGGAGCTGCCACTGTTCTCGTTCCTTGGTTTGCCTACCTGCACTATGGTGACCTCGAACTCGTCGATGAGGCCTGGCCGCTCATGACGGGATGGATGGAATTCCTGAACGAGACCGTTAGAGAAGATGGACTGATTCATGAAGGCTATGGCGACTGGTGTCCTCCCGGTTCCAATAGAGTGATGGATACCCCAACCGTTCTCACATCCAGCGCCCTCTATTATCAATCCCTCACTGCGATGCAAGCGATGGCAAAGGCCTTGGCCAGGCATCAGGAAGAAGCAAAGTATGAGCAACGGGCTCGGACCTTGAAGGATGCTTTTAACAATCGCTTTCTTCACACGGCAGAAATCCCGGTCAAATCTCCGCGTCAGACTGTGGATATTGTTATCGAGAAGGCAATCTACGGTGCCAACGAACAGCTCATGGACCTCACCGAGAGACTAAAGAACTTGGTCTCCTCATCTTCCTATCAGTTCCAGCTGACAAACGCGTTTGCGGGTAAGGATCCTGCACCTCTCAAGCAGAAGGCACTCAAGTTGGATTATTCAATCAATGGTGAAAGAGTCAGCAAAGAGTTTCCCGAGAATTCTCTGGTCTCATTTCTCATGACATCGATTGCAAGCTATGGTTCGCAAACCGGGAGCGCCCTCGCTCTTCACTCCGGATTAGTTCCCGAGGGCAAGGAACAGCTCGTTGCTGATGGTTTAGCGGCACAAATTATGGACGTCGCGAACGGCCACTACACGACCGGCATCCTTGGCCATCGGCCGCTCTATACCCAGTTGAACAACTATGGACACAGCAGAGTCACACGGCATCTCTGGCAAATTACCGATTGGCCCAGCTTGGGATTCATGACCGAGAAGCACGGACTCACGGTCTGGCCGGAAGTTCCTTACGATTGGGACATCACCCGGCGCTACTTGCGAAACTCTTTCAATCATCCCATGCACAGCGGCTTCGCGGCGTCTTTCCACGAAAGTATCGGTGGCATTCGTCCTGACCCGTCGAACCCGGGTTATCGCAACGTGATCCTGAAACCTTGCTTTCTGCCGGACCTTAAGTGGGCGAAGTCCAGTCATCAGTCACCTCAGGGCCTAATAGCCAGTCATTGGGAACGGCAGGGAGCGGTAGTCACTTGGGAGATTACGATTCCTGAGGGCTCAAGTGCCCGGGTGGAAATCCCTCAGTTTAAAAGCGACCAGATCACCTTGGAAGGCGGAGCCGTTGATGGTAGCAGTTTTGACCTGCGCGCTGGAGTTTGGAACCTGAGGTTGATTGAGGAAGAGTCGTAGCTGAAAGGTGAAAAGTAACTTCAAACGACTCAAGCATCTCACTTGATCCGTTTGAGGGCTTTGTGGGCGGTTCACGATTAGATTGCTTAAAGGATTAAACTGTAATCATAACTTGTCTTACCTTTTCGAGAATGCAGGAGCACTAGTTCTTATTGCCGCTCCATGAGCATCATTTGAATTCAGTAGGGCGGCATTGATGGCCGTCGCTCCTGCTTTGTTTTTCGAAAATCGAATTCGTTTCTAGGTCGAATGAGACTACCCGTTAGCAGCTCAGTAATAGATGCTCTTCTTCTTTTGAAACTATATCTAAATCGGCCGAGGATTCTTTGGCGATCAACGCTTTGAATGAAGCCAGTATCCTGATTAATTGAGATGCTCTAGCATCGCTCTTCGCCAAGTTCTCAGGGCTGAACGAATCACTTTACCTAAAAATCTTCAGACGTTCCCTCTAATTCTTTCAAGTTACTAGCCCCAGTCTCCAGTTGGCTTCTTGGCTGAGAATTGTTGATAGGAGAGGGGATTTGCGCGGTTATGTTGTCTACCGAGGCGGCACTTGAGTGATTACTGGACCATTCAAGAATAAATAGAATGGCAACAAGCAGAGATGCTGAGGCAAGCGCGAAGAAGAAAATGAGGTGGATTTTGGGTGAAGATTCTGACTGCACTGAACTGATAAAAATGTTGTGGCTTTTAAGTACCAAATCTCCAAAAAATCGAAAGAGAAAATTCCATCATCTTATCTCATAACTTTTCGAAACACTGACCACAATTTGGTAACGTAATCACGTGTCTTGCGTCTTTGGGATGGAAAGGTCTTAATCGTAAAAATCTAAAAATGTAATAATTTATCTCTCTATCTACGTGCATGAATTTGCATATGGATTAGATGAACTTGTTACATCAAAGGTGGCTCGATTGACAGAATGAGGGAAAAACAAGTTGAACGACAAAGACGGCGGAGCGGGGTGCCGCAGAGCGAGAAACCAAGTGCGAAAATTTCTTCGCGCTTTTTCTTCGGTAGCTTAGTTCTCTTGATTGCAATCCTTTTCGCGTCCTCTCTCCTTCGAAAGACTGCTGCTGACAATTCTGATTCTCCTGAAACTCAGCCCCGATTAGCGGGGGCAGATGATGGTTACACTTCTTCTAAATCGAGAGGAGCAAGCAACGAGATGAGTGACTACGAGCAGCAGGCTCTTCTGCGTCCGCTAGACGAGGCCGAACTCGCTGAACGGGAATCAGCGGGGGAAAACGAGGAAGTGAGTCATGACATGTTTGCGCAAGCCGAGCTCAAAGGGCTGGCGGCCATTCGTGCTGCAGGGCTTGAATGGCCAGCCCGCACTTTTGAAGGTAGCGATGGAATCATTGACCACAACCTGCGCGAACGTGAGCAGACCGCATTCGCGCAAGCACTTGTCAATCCCGTGCAAGCAGTTGAGTTCATGAAGGCTCAGATTCAGTTCGAAGAGGACAAGTATGTCACCCGCAAATGGCAAGAGCCCTTGCGAGACCTAGAAGGCGAAGAAAATTCTGAGGTGAGGGCGAATTACCTCTCGGAAATGTTCCGCTCGATTCCGGATCGGCATCTGGGAATCGTCTTGAGTGAAAATCTAGATGCCATCGTCTCCGATCCTAGCTTGGGGGAGAGAGCCATCGAGGCAGGTCTGCAGCGCGAGGACACCACGACACGCTACCGGGCTCTCGCGCTTTTGTTAGATCAGCACCCTTTCCGGTCCTCACCGAACGTTATCCAAGCATACGCTGAACTTACGAAGTTCATCGGTGCGCCTGCGGAGGCTCAAAATGACCTCTTTTTTGAGGTCAACGAAGTGCTCTTGAAACGTTCGCAGCCAACTTCCGATTAGCAACCTGCAATGAAATAGCAACCAACTAAAACCAACCAATAAAAACCAACAGTATGATATCTAAAAATACCCTTTTGAGGAGTGCCTACTGGACACTTGCGACCACCTTGCTCCCACTTGGGACGATGCACGCGCAAAGTGCCTTTCCAACTCCCACCCATCAGGTCAATCGGTCTTCTGCGCGAACTTTCCTCGCGGGAAGCGGTTTCGAGAACAACTCCGTTGCGACTTTTCAGTATCTCTCTTCTTCGAACGGTTGGACGCTCAATGCGGCTGGAACTGGTATTGTGAAAGACGGGTTTGCGTTCGCGGCAGGTCGTAACTTTGGGGGAAGTTACAGTCTCTTTCTTCAGAGGAACTTGGGGTCGGCAAAACGGACCTTTAATATGAGTGCCGGGGTGTATGAGTTTTCCTTCTACGGGGCCCAAAGGCTGGCAAATGGAAATTACCAGAGGCAGACGGTTGAGGTGCTCATTGATGGGCAAAGGGTCTTTCGAGAGCGTTTATTGCCAGGAGGAATCCGGCGTTATTTCAGTAAGCCGTTCAGGCATTCCGGTGGTAACGTTCAGGTAGAGATTCGTGGCGTTCGTGCCAACGGTGACCATAGTGCGGTTTTGGACTACTGCGAGTTTAATGAAGTCATGAACTGGAACGATTCCTCCATCTGGAGTAATGGCGCGGTATCCACTGGCATCAATAACTCGGTCCTCATCCCAAGTGGAGCTCGGGTCTACATCGATAGCTCTCGATTAGTGGGAAATCTCCGCATTCAGGGAAGTCTGTCGGTCCTTGAAAGTTCGAATTTGATTCAACTGCAGGCACGCAATATCCTCGTCGATGGAAATTATGCCCGTCTGTTGGCAGGAAGCGATGGCAGTCCCTTTACGGGCAGACTAGCCCTTTCGTTTTTAGGAGGATCTTCAACTCAAAATCTGGAAGGCTTTGGCTCTCGTTTCATCGGTGCTCGTCTTGGAGGTGAGATCATCCTGCATGGGAGAAACGTCAAAAATTACGTGAGCTTGCGGCAGACCGCAGAAGCGGGCGCAACTTCGGTTGTGATTACTGCTGCTAGCAATTGGTCGGTAGGGGACAGAATTCTCATCACTTCAACTGCTGGTGCTTACAATAGCACGTCAGTCCGAGGTTGGGACCAAGCTGAGGTGAGAACCATTACAGGGATTACCGCGTTGAGTAATGGACGTCAGCGCATCAATTTCAATGGGGGACTTGCCCATCGTCACTTGGGAGTGAGCTACTCCTCACAACGCAATGTCGCTCCGACGAAGACGTGGACCTACGAGGTGCGGGCACAGGTGGCGAATCTAACTCGGAACATCAAAATCGAGGGAGCTGGACCTGAGATTGGCTCTGGGCTGGGAGTTCATATGATGGTGATGGGGGCCCACAACGGTATGCCAAGGGCCGGAAGAGCAAAAATTTCCAACGTTCATTTTTTCCAGGTTGGTCAGAAGGGGCTGACGGGTCGTTATCCCTTCCACTGGCATTTGTTGGCAGATGACGGTGACGGACAGTATCTTAAGAATTCTGTGATCGAGAAGTCGTTCAACCGGATGGTCACGATCCACGGAACCCACCGTGCAGAGGTTGTTGGCAACGTTGGTTACGACCACGTCGGGCATGGAGTCTTCTTCGAAGATGGGGCCGAGCGCTTTAATCGAGTGAACGCGAATCTTGTGGCTGCTACCAAACAGGCGGCGGCCGGCGAGGAAGTCATTCCAACTGACAATGGAAACAACCAACTACAAACTTCGTTCCCATCCGCGTTCTGGATCACGAATCCAACCAACACGATCGAGCGAAACATTGTCACTGGAACAACTGGCACAGGGTATTGGTTTGCATTGAATAATTCTCCAACAGGGGCTTCCGCTGCGGATTCACGGTTTAACGGCATCAAGCCGATCAATAGCAATCTTTCCTCTTTCAAGGACAACCAGACAGTGAGCTGTTCGATTGGAGTCGATATCAATGACAGCGTTAATGCCACAACCTTGGAATTAGTTCCCAACAGTGCATGGCATCCGGCTTCTCGTCCTCAGAATCTTGACGGGACGATCTCAATTGGCAATCGGGTTGGACTCTATACCGGTTTGGGGAACTTTGAGAATGAAGTTGGATTCATTCGTTCGAAGTTGATCGACAACGAAATGGATACGCTCTTGGCCTCCTACAATACGGTCAGAGAGAGCATCTTTGTGGACCGGATTCCTGCTGCTTTGACGGGTGCTAACCAGAGTGCCTTCCACATGTATGATGGCCCGGGTAGAAGCGTGAACAATCACTTCAGCAACTACAGCGCGAATGGAGCATCGATTGTCAAAGAAGGTGGTGGAGCTGTGACCAAGACCAATTGGCTCTTCCAAGGGTCATCCTTCAATCATTCAGGCTTCCCTCGAATTGCTTTCAATGCTGCCAACGGCAACAATAACAGTTCAGCGCATCAGGCCGATGTCGTTGTTGATGTAGATGGTAGGCTTTCCGGAGTGGTAGGTGCAGCGATTGTGACTCCTCATCCCATTCTGAGAACGAATAACAATCTCCCGGTGCCAGGGAATTGGAGCAACGCTTACCTGACAGAGGAGAACTACGTAAGTTCGATGATTAATTATCCGGGTTCAGGTCATGCTCAGCGAGGTCAAACGATGTTTACTCGAGTAGATAATAACACCGGAGAACGGGTGAATGGTTACTCGCATCACCCCTTTATTAATAATTCGCCGCTGCCACTCATCGTAAACAATACTCGTTATCACTATGAGATTCTGTTTCAAGGTGGGCTTCCCCAGGGAGGACGCTTCAACATGGCGTTCGGAGACAGTGTTTCCGGCGACAATGTTTTGCTTAAATTCCCAGGGCTCAATACGGTGTCTCCAACGATCAATGGATATCCTCAGAGGTCTTCTTTGAATCAGCTCCGGAACACCTCATCTTCTGGCTACTACCGAGACGGTAGTCATATCTGGGTCAAATTTGTGAGCACTGCACCCGATTACGTGACTGGCAGTACCTTCGAAGTCAATTGGTAATCCAAAACAGGCTCGCCGGGTGTGGTGTCCGGCGAGCTTTGCTTTCAAATCACTACAAAGATAAATTTGAAAAAACAACGTAAAGAAGAGGGTGGTCGTCTAGAAGCTCGGAGAGCTTGGGTGTCGGTCGCCCTTCTTTTTTTCTCGATAGCTCCCGGATGTGGGGCTGAGGCCTTGAGCGAACTTTGGACGGAAGCTGTCCAGTTCCGTGGCCAACTGATTCCTCGCGAAGCCTCATCTGCAGGCAGACCAATCGAGGAAGATATTTTTTTTGATGGGCCCTTTCTCTTCCGAAAAGAGAGTGGGGAAGACTTGTCGAAGAGTGGGTTTGAAGCGTTGGCGCGATTGGATGACGGGGAGGCGATGAGAGCCTTCCGAACATGGGCCATCCAGTCACCCGACGAGATGTCGTCGCCTGCCCAGTGTTCTTTGTGGGTGGGCATGGCGGTAGCGAATTGGGATGCTCCTTCGCGAGCCACCTACTTTCTTAACCTAGCAACACGTTCTGCCGAAGGAGCCACTGAAAGAGAGTGGTGCCAGTATCTGCGAGCAGGGTTACTGGACGAAGGTGATGTTACTGACGACTGGATAGAACTAGCAATACACGCGGAGGACTGGCGAATTGCGGTGACCTTGCTGCGCCATCTCCTGAGCCGAAGTGAGAAGACGGGAGCGGTTGAAAAAATCGCTGAGGCGACGAACAGGCTGGTGAAGGCATTTCCCGAACTCGAACAGAAAACTGTCATGGAGAGTTCGCCTCTCTGGCGGAGATTTGCAGCGGAAAAAAGTTTACAAAAAGGAGACATCACAGCTGGGGCGGGTCACTTGGTTGCCGCTCTCGACCTTGAGCAAAAGCGCCTTCAATCTTTTCACGAATTAATGCCCGAAGCCTCTCTCAATCTCGGTGAAACCTCGGGTCGATTGCTGCAATTATTGTTAGATAAGGGGGCTTTCAAACAAGGGTCGGCACTTGCGACGTCTTTAATGAGCTTGCCGCGCGACCCTTATCATAAAAGGAAGACCATTCGCACCGTCCCGCAAGAGGACAGTGCTTGGCGAGTAGGAAGACGCTTTCTTGCGGAGATTGCGATGAGCCAGGGACGTTGGCAGGACCTTTCTTCTTTGCCGCAGGGCTATGATTCCAGTGAAAAAGCGGAGTGGATCTTCTGGCAATTGATTGCGAGTAAAGAAGCGGGAAAAGAAAGCGATTCTTGGATGGAAGCCCTCAGAAAGGAGCCAGAGGGTTCTGCTCTTGTTCTCCAGGCGCTCACTTATCAGCCCGGAAAAATGGAAAAAACAACGAGCGAAGGATCGGTGCCTCTTTCGAAAGCGGCTTCCCAACTGGTCGAGACACCGACATTGACCGCTAGCCCCTTCACTCTTTTGGATTGGGAAGAGAAGAAAGTTTCTCTGGAGTCGTTCGCGGGGGAGCCGGTGCTGGTTATCTTCTTTCTGGGAGGTGAGTGTTTGCATTGTGTCGAGCAGCTCCATGCCTTTGGGCCGAGGACACCGGATTTCACCCAAGCGGGGATTCCTATCGTGGCGGTAAGCACTGACCCTGTTTCCGCGCTCGCTCAGACACTGAGTTCGGATGAAACCCGAGCGGCCTCATTCCCGTTTCCGATTATCTCGAATGAGAAGCTGGATGTTTTCCAAGAGTGGGGAGCCATTGACCAATTTACCGGAAAGCCAATTCACGGCACCTACCTCGTAGATCCAACTGGCGAAATTATCTGGATGGCCAAGGGAAACGATCCCTACATGGAACCAGAATTCCTGCTTGAGGAGGCGACGCGCCAGCTTTCCTTGAAGTCGGGAAAATAAGTTGGCTAGTCTTTTTAGGTTCAGTTGCTGCCCCAATTTTCTGAACCATTGGAGGCAGTTATTTGACTGTCTTTCCGAGTTTTAAGGGGTGCTTCTTGAGAGCTTTCAACAAGCATGAGGTGTGAACGAGAGAAGTGATTAAGGGCCCTCCCTTCGTCACTGCCTTCGGAAACAATATGTTTGGCGACTGTCGTCTAGCTATTAGGTATCGCAATCGTGTTAGGCGTCGTAATCCTGTTTTTTACGAGAAGAAGCCTTAATCCAAGCCACCAGCTTCCTTTTTGTCTGTCTTCTTCTGGATGACAAGTTGGCCTCGAGTGACTCGGAACTCCTGTTTTCATATCTTTTTAAAAATATATTTTTTAAATGGTTTTTATGAAGAAGGAGAGTTTCTTATCTCTTTTTTCTTCTTTTTATTATGTGTTGGTGACGTTTTTGCGTGTCTTGCGCCTTATCGTGATAAGGGTTCTAATTGAAAAAATCTATAAATGTAAAGGTGTTTGGGTCTTATGCTGTGCATTTATTTGCATGAAATTTGATTCGACGAGCAATACATCAGGGGATGAATAATCAATTAGGGGAAACCTTAAAATAATATCTAAAAATCGGATGGGAACTAAGGATTCAGAATGAGCGTAGCTGTAGACCCGTCAGCAAGAGAATTTGATGTCAGGCTTCATTGCGATGATGTCGACGTTTATCGTCCTTCCTTTGTGAATTTCTTCAGAGGTGGCTCTTCTCACTCTTCACCGAGGTTAACTAAGTATTCACTCATATTTTAGACGCCATCGACACGCACATAACTAATCAAATGAAATTTCTTCAGAAATTCGGGATGTGAACGCTCAATGTTCAGCCTGTTTTCCCGTCAGCGATCCGCAGAGATAAAAACAACCAACTCAAACCAATAAAAACCAACAGTATGATATCTAATAATAGGCTATTCAGGAGCACTTACTGGACACTGGCGACCACCTTACTCCCATTAGGGGCGGTGAATGCGCAAAGTGCCTTTCCGACTCCCACCCATCAGGTCAGTCGGTCTTCAGCGCGAACTTTCCTTGCGGGAAGTGGCTTTGAAAATGACTCCGTTGCGACCTTTCAGTATCTCTCATCTTCGAACGGTTGGACGCTCAATGCGGCTGGAACTGGTATTGTGAAAGATGGCTTTGCCTTCGCGGCAGGTCGCAACTTCGGTGGAAATTATAGTCTTTTTCTCCAGAGGAACTTGGGGTCTGCAAGACGGACCTTCAATATCGCTGCAGGGGTCTACGAATTTTCCTTCTATGGCGCCCAACGGCAGGTGGGGGGCAACTACCAAAGGCAGGTCCTTGAGGTTCTCATTAATGGAGAACGCATGTTTCATGAAGAATTGTTGCCGGGAGGGATTCGGCGGTATTTTAGTAAACCGTTCAGACATTCGGGTGGCAACGTTGAGGTAGAGATTCGTGGCGTTCGTGCCAACGGTGATCACAGTGCAGTTCTGGACTATTGCGAGCTCAACGAAGTCATGAACTGGAACGATTCCTCCATCTGGAGCAACGGTGCTGTCTCGACTGGGATTAATAATTCGGTGCTGATTCCAAGTGGGGCCCGAGTTTACATCGATAGTTCACGACTGGTTGGAAATCTCCGCATTCAAGGAAGCTTGTCTGTTCTAGAGAGCCCTAATCTGATTCAGCTTCAGGCCCGAAATATCCTCGTCGAGGGTAACTATTCGCGCTTATTGGCTGGTAACCAAGGCGGCGATTTCACGGGCCGATTGACCTTCTCGTTCTTGGGAGGTTCCTCCAATCAGAATTTGGAAGGCTTTGGTTCG
>CAZGXV010000001.1:0-55776 GCA_964529725.1 uncultured Roseibacillus sp. | reverse complement strand
CCTTGGGGGCGAAATCATCCTCCACGGGAGAAACGTTAAAAACAACGTCAGTCTTCGGGAGACCGCGCAGGCGGGAGCGACTTCAGTCGTTATTCCTACGACCAACAGCTGGTCGGTGGGAGACAGGATTCTCATCACTTCGACCGCCGGTGCCTACAATAGCACGCCGGTAAGAGGTTGGGATCAGGCAGAGGTGAGAACAATCACTGGAATCACCGGATTAGGTGGTGGACGTCAGCGTATTAATTTTAATGGTGGCCTCGCCTATCCTCACTTAGGAGTGAGTTATTCATCACAGCGGAATATTGCTCCAACAAAAACTTGGAACTACGAAGTGAGAGCGCAGGTGGCAAATCTCACTCGCAATATTAAGATTGAGGGTGCTGGCCCCGAGATTAGCTCCGGGTTGGGAGTTCATTTAATGGTGATGGGTGCGCATAATGGGATGCCAAGGGCCGGAAGAGCGAAGGTTTCTAACGTTCATTTTTTCCAGGTTGGACAGAAGGGACTCACGGGTCGTTATCCGTTCCATTGGCATCTCTTAGCTGATGACGGTGATGGGCAATACCTGAAGAACTCAGTCATTGAAAAATCCTTCAATCGAATGGTGACAATTCACGGTACTCATCGAGCAGAGGTCATTGGTAACGTAGGTTATGATCACATTGGTCATGGTGTCTTTTTCGAAGATGGAGCCGAGCGCTTCAACAGAGTGAACGGAAATCTGGTGGCTGCTACGAAGAAGGCGGCTGCTGGTGAGGAGGTCATTCCAACCGACAATGGGGTCAATCAACTTCAGACTTCGTTCCCCTCTGCTTTCTGGATTACCCATCCAACTAACACCATGGAACGAAACATTGTGACTGGTTCGAGCGGCACGGGCTATTGGTTTGCCTTGAACGGTTCTCCAACTGGAGCCTCGGCAGCGGACTCCCGCTTCAACGGGATCAATGCCATCAATAGCAATCTTGCTTCCTTCAAGGACAACCACACCTTAAGTTGTTCGATTGGCGTTGATATTAACGACAGTGTGAATCCGACAACGTTGGAGTTAGTTCCTAACCGTGGCTGGCATCCCTCTTCCCGTCCACAGAACCTCGATGGCACAGTCTCCATTGGCAATCGGGTTGGATTCTATACCGGTTTGGGAAATCGCGATAATGAGGTTGGCTTCATCCGCTCGCAGTTGATCGACAGTCAGATCGATACCTTGTTAGCCAGCTACAATGCCGTCAACGAGAGTCTCTTTGTTGACCGCATTCCGGCTGCTTTGACTGCTACCTCGATTAGCGCGTTCCACATGTATGATGGCCCGGGCAGGAGCGTCAATAATCACTTTGTCGGTTACAATTCGAATGAATCATCGATTGTGCAAGTAGGTGGTGGCGCGGTAACGAAGACCAATTGGCTCTTCCAAGGTTCTTCTTTTAATCACTCTGGATTCCCGCGAATTGCGTTTGACGCGAGTCTGGCGCAGCCTACCAGCCTGGCTCATCAGACTGACGTCGTGGTGGATGTAGACGGCAGGCTTTCCGGAGTTGTCGGTGCCGCGATTGTGACTCCTCATCCCATTTTGAGAACGAGTAACAATCTTCCTGTGCCAGGAAACTGGAGCAACGCCTATTTGACCGAGGAAAACTATGTGAGTTCGATGATTAACTACCCGGGTTCGGGGTTTGCCCAACGGGGGAGAACACTCTTTACCCGAGTGGATAACAACACCGGACAGCGTATCGACCACGAATCTCATCATCCCATCATCAACAATTCCCCGATGCCACTCATCGTGAACAACACTCGTTATCACTACGAAGTCTTGTTTCAGGGAGGGCTCCCACAAGCTGGGACCTTCGACATGGACTTCGCGGATAGCGTTGCTGGAGATAACGTAATGATTAGGTTCCCAGGACTCAATAATCTCACGCCTACTATTACTGGCGGTCCTGAGGCTTCCTCGTTGAATCAACTCCGGAACAGCTCGTCCTCGGGTTATTACCGGGACGGGAATCACATCTGGATCAAATATGTCAGTAATGATTCTGACTACGTGACCGTTTCTCGCTTCACAGTCAGGTATTAATTCGAATTACGAACAAGCTCGCCGGGTGTGGTGTCCGGCGAGTTTGTAGTCTCTTGATTCACTGTAATGGTGCGTTTTCGAGAACGAATAAAGAAGAGAACGAATAAAGAAGAAGGGTGATCGTCTTCAAGCTCGCAGAGCTTGAATGATGGTTACTCTTTTCTCTTTTTCACCAACTTCCGGATGTGGGGCTGAGATACTGAACGGATTTCTTCTTCCTTGTTTTAAGAGCGTTCTTGAGAGGCACTCGAACCAGGCGATTTTTTTGATGAATGGGGAGCTGCGCCCGTGAGGGAATGAAGCAGCGGCCGTTAGAACCCAATTTAGAGGGGTTGAGTAAATAGTTCAGCTTGGTTAGAGAGTGACGTTATTGCGTCACATGACTGCCAGCCTCAGTCGTGTAGGGTCTAAGTGTTTACCGGAAACTTACTTTCAAAGCGATTTTGCACTGGCCAATCTCCTTTTCAGAGAGACTCTCCGACATTCTTCAAAACTACAAACTATGGAACTCAATAGCTCTCGCTTCGCTCTCTGGATTTTCACCCTTTTTTACTTTGTCTCTGGCTCTCTGGCGGTGGCGATAGAGGTGGTCGCTCCACGGACGGAATACCTACAAAACCCGCTCGGTATTGATGAGCACCAGCCGCGGCTGAGTTGGAAGCTTGAGTCCAAAGCGCATGCCCAATCGCAAAGTGCATATCGCATTCTGGTGGCGAGTTCATCGGAGCTTTTAGGGCAGGAGAAGGGTGACCTCTGGGATAGCGGGAAAGTGGCCTCAGATGAAAGTATTCAGGTGGTCTACGAAGGAAAGCCTCCGGTCTCCCGTCAACGTTTGCACTGGAAGGTGATGGTGTGGAATCAGGATGACGAGCCCTCAAAGTGGAGTGAGCCCGCGCTTTGGTCGATGGGTCTTTTGCAGCCTGATGACTGGCAGGCAAAATGGATTGGCTACGACGCGATTCCAGAAGAGGAGCCTGCAAAGCCTTTCGAGATCGTCATCGAAGAGGCTCTTTATGGAGTTCCCGGTGATGCCACGCGGCAGGTGGATGTTAGCGAAAAAATCCGAACCTTAGTAGCTGCCAGAAACTATCGCATCAAGACGAGCAATGAATTCGCTGGGAGTGATCCGGCTGACGGTGTCCCCAAGAAGTTAGTCATTAAATATTCTGTGGAAGGAGAGAAACGAGAGTTAGTTCTCGCGGAAAATAGGGAGCTTGATTTGTTGACTGGAAATGCGCAGCCCTTCGATACTAAGCGCTATTTGCCTTCACCACATCTCCGCAAGGAGTTCGCAGTGGAAGGTAAGGTTGGTCGCGCGATGCTTTTTGTTAGTGCGGAAGGAGTCTTCCAAATGCAGCTCAATGGGCAGCGGGTCGGTGACGAGTTTTTCATGCCGGGTTGGACCGATTATCGAAAACGCATTTACTACCGCGCTTATGATGTTACCGAATTACTTCGCGAGGGAGGAAATGCCCTGGGGGGAATCTTGGGTGACGGTTGGTTTCGGGGAAATATCAGTATCCTTGGTCAAAACCAGTATGGTGACCGTCTGCGTCTTCTTTCCCAGCTTCATATTGATTATGAGGATGGTCGCAATCAAGTGGTGGCGAGTGATCCCACCTGGAAAGCTTCTTTCGGCCCCATTGTTGAGTCTGATATGCAAGCGGGAGAAGCCTACGATGCTCGCTTGGAAATGCCGGGTTGGGATGAAGCTGGTTTTGACGATGCCCAGTGGGCGCAGGTTGATGTCGGGGCTCAATTGAGCCCTGCCATCGAGGCTTATCCTGGAGTTCCTGTCCGAAGAATGCGGGAGTTGGCAACGGTGACGCTGAGCGAACCAGTCGCTGGTAGGCATGTCTTTGATTTGGGTCAAAATTTCTCCGGTTGGATTCGGCTAAAGGTCAGTGGCAAGGCGGGAGACAAGGTCGTGATGCGCTTCGGTGAAATGCTCAATCCCGACGAAACCGTCTACACCGAAAACCTGAGGTCAGCCCGCGCTACCGATACCTACATCCTGAAGGGAGACGGTGAGGAAATCTGGGAACCACACTTCACCTTCCATGGCTTTCGCTATGTCGAGATCAGCGAGTGGGATGGTCCCGTGAGTCCAGAGATGGTGACTGGGATTGTGGTGCATTCCGATGCTCCGCTTACGAGTTCGTTTGAATGCTCGAACCCGATGCTCAATCAGCTCCATAGCAATGTTCTTTGGGGGCAGCTTTCGAACTACCTCGAAATCCCCACTGATTGTCCGCAACGAGACGAGCGACTCGGTTGGACAGGGGATACCCAAGTTTATATCCGCACCGGAACCTACCACCAAGATGTGGCAGCCTTTTTCAAAAAATGGATGGTGGACCTAGAGGACAGTATCAATGAGGCGGGTATTTATGGGAACCAAGCTCCTGTCTTCCACGGGAACGGGAGCCCGGGATGGTCGGATGCGGGCATCATCTGCCCATGGACAATTTATCAGGTCTATGGTGACAAGCGCATCATCGAGAAGCACTACCAGGCGATGGTTCGCTATCTGGAAGCTTGTGGAAGAAATGGACTCTACGGATTGCGAGACGGATTCGGTGACTGGCTAGCCATTGGATCGGATACTCCTAAAGATGTCATCTCAGTCGCGTACTATGCCTATTGCGCCCACCTCTTGTCCGAGATGGCCAGCGTGATTGGCAAGGCCGATGATGCGCAAAGATTTCAAGAGCTTTTCGCGCGTATCTGCGAGCATTTCCAAAAGTCCTTCGTTGATGAGGAGGGCCGTGTTCAAGGTCATACTCAGACGGGATATTGCATGGCGCTCTCTTACGATTTGCTCACCGAAGAGCAACGCCAGCAGGCTGCCGCTCACTTAGTCGAACGTATCGAAGCCAAGGATTATCATCTCTCGGTCGGGTTCTTGGGGGTGCCGATTTTGCTGCCTACTCTGACAGAAATTGGACGAAGTGATCTTGCTTACCGACTGCTCCAAAATACCACTTAT
This sequence comes from uncultured Roseibacillus sp., assembly GCA_964529725.1. GTDB lineage: Bacteria > Verrucomicrobiota > Verrucomicrobiia > Verrucomicrobiales > Akkermansiaceae > Roseibacillus. The sequence continues at coordinate 50,707 of CAZGXV010000001.1, read as the reverse complement.
CCTTCTTGGGGATATTCTGTTGAACAAGGAGCAACCACCATTTGGGAACGCTGGAACAGTTATACCAAAGAAGGCGGAATCACTACGGAGAAGATGAACTCCTTCAACCACTATGCTTATGGAGTCTGTAGTGAGTGGATGTTCGCCACCATGCTGGGAATCGATCTCGCCAAGCCTTCTTTCAAGAAGATCGAGATGGCTCCAGAAATTGGTCACGGGGTCACTTGGGCGAAGGGACACTATGACTCCATCCACGGCCGCATCGTAAGTGATTGGAAAATCGAGGGCGAAAAACTTCGGTGGAAGGTCACAATTCCTGCCAATACCGAAGCAACTCTCTCAGTTCCTGCCGCTATGATTGAAAAGCTCATGATAGACGGTAAGGGAACTTCTCTTGATGAGTTTGAGATTCAGCCGGGTGATGAAGAAGGGCGGTTAATTCTACAGGTAAAGTCCGGCTCCTACGAACTAGTCGCGAGTGGCTTAAACTTGTGACATTTGTGTTTTAATTGTATTTACAAAAGCAATTTTTGATTTAGAGTTTAAAAGTCGATTAGGACGTTGTTATTAAAATCTTCCTCCATGAGAATTATATCTAAAGTGCCCCCTCGGCCCTCTGCTGAAAAGGGATTTTCCCTGATTGTCACGATCACGGTCATGATCCTACTAGCATTAATCAGCGTCGGCCTTTTAAGTTTAGGGACTATCACTCTGCGAGCTGCAACTCATGCGGAGGCACCTGCGGAAGCGCGGGCCAATGCTCGTTTGGCTCTCTCTCTTGCAGTCGGGGAGCTACAAAGGCTTGCCGGACCCGATACTCGAATCACTGCAAGAGCCGATATTCTTGATGAGAATAATCCCCGGGTCACAGGTGTTTGGAGAAGCTGGGAAGGCGATAATCACGAAAGAAGTGGGAGAGCCGTTGGACGCCCCATTGCTCCAAACTACGAACGTGAAAAAGAGGAACGCTTTTTATCTTGGTTGGTTTCCGGGCGGGAATCCGAAGCTCTTGATACCACGAGCAAAGGCTCAAAAGTTACCCTCGTGGGTACTAACTCCGTGGGGCAAGGCGCTGGTCGTGAGAAGCTGCAAATTCATCTTGAGCCTTCCGAGGTTCGGGACGGTGAAGAATCAAAAGGAAACTTTGCTTGGTGGGTCAGTGGAGAAAACCAAAAGGCGCGACTTTCTGGTCCGAATGAGGTTGAAAGAGGAACAGTTGGCGAATGGGCCTCGCAGATGAAATCTCATGCAGTGGGCGACCCGAAGGTCTTCGGTCTTGATGGTGCCTTGGACGATCCAGACATGCTCGAGAAGACGCTCAATCTCGGTCAAACTGATTTCCTTTCTCAAGAGCGAGAGCTGAAAGTAGCACAAGAGTTCTACCATGATCTTTCGGTGAATTCTGTCGGCCTGCTCACCAATGTAGCCACCGGAGGCTGGAAAAAAGACATGTCGTTGTTTTCGGAAGATGCGGGTCGTCAGACCACCGACCTTCCAATGTTTAGATTGGCGCCCGGGGAGGAGATTTTTGCCGACTTGGCGACACGCCGAAACACCCGGGCCAACAATTCGATCTTGTATCCTTGGTCAGATTATCGCGGCGGCGGTAATGAGATCCCAATCTATCAACATGGTGCGGTCGCCAGTTGGACAAACATGCTCGACTACATCACCAGTTATCAGCGGGTTCGTAGTTCTTCCGGCGGAAGAGCTTCTATTACACCTTCGTCAGAACAAATCTCCGGAGATCACTATCGATTTCTTCATCAAGTGAGGCTCCTTCCGGTCATCGCCCGAGTGCAATGGGTGATGTCGCATTGGGCTGCTCCATCCACCGAGCCGAGAGCAAGACCGGGTCGCTTGGAAGCGAGGCTGCTGCTTACGCCCGTTGTGACAATGTGGAATCCCTATAGCGTAGAGATGAACTTTACTAGTGTCCCGCTCAGATTCAGGATCCCAAGGCCGCTGCCAGTTGCTCTCAATTATAAGGTGAACAATGTGGCGCAAAGAGCGGGCTTTAAACCACTTTTTGGTGCATCCACCAACTACCCGACCTCCATGTCCTCTACCGAAGCCATGGTCTATCGAGTCAATCAAGGGTTCTCTCTCAAGCCTGGCGAAACGATGGTCTTCAGTCCAACATCAACTCGACCAGTCCAACTGACTAACGCCGCGCTGCCCTTGAGCCCCGGGTATCGTCCCGAGGGGGGCCACTACATCACCCTGCAGGATGATCGAAGAAGGACCCTCACTGGAACCAGCTCAACGCTGATTCAAGCGGAGGCCCGGTTCAATACCGCCTATGCTGATGGTCGCTCAAATGGCCGTCCCGTAGAAGGAGTCGGAGTTTATTTGGATATGGTTTTGGGAGACAACCGGGCCCACTTGGTCTACCGCATGGTTTACGATCCTCAAGTTGCGGAATCTGTTTACTCCGAAGTCGGTGACTTAAGCCAGTCGACTTTGGGCTCGGCACAGAATAGTCCTCAACCCTTCATGACCACCGTTTTCGGTTTTCGCATGGCCAGTCGAACCCATCTCGCAGCCAAAGGTTTTTTACAATCGAGTCCGCTCGTTAACTACACCGCCATGGGGGGCAAAGACGAGGCCGAGACGACTATCCGATACGATTATCCGGGAACTGGTCATCCGGTAAACTCGCCCTTTGATTACAGCTTCGAGTCGGTCTTTGCTGGTGATAGTCTTCTTCCCCAGCAAAGTAATGGCGATAACCGAGGTTACATCGTGACTGGTTTCGGAAAGAACGATGGCTTGTCCCGTTGTGTCATTGCAGAAGTTCCGACGCGTCCACTGCAATCGCTGGGCGAGCTTCAGCATTGGGACCTTCGTTATGAGAATCCTATTCCACCCTTTGCCTTCAACTTGATTGGTAACAGCGATGCCACTCCTTTGCTGCCGGCCAACGCGGTCGTTAATCGTCGCGAAGCGGGCTTGTCCGTCAATCTCCAGCACGACGATTCTTACTGCGCGAATCATCTCTTGTTCGACGACTGGTTCTTTTCTTCCATAGCGCCAGACCCCGAGAGCTTCGGCACTCGCGGCCGTTCTCAGGAAGATACTTTTCTGGACCTCGTGCGGGGCGATGCTCCACTGCCCAACCAGGCCTACAAACCCATCAGAGAAGATGTCGCCTTCGTCTCCTCCAATCCAGCCAATGCGAGCCAGCTCCTCGAGGAACACGTTCTTGAACAAGATTCCTGGCAAAAGGTGGCTTCGCGTTTGGAAGTAGAGGGAATGTTCAATGTTAACTCAACCTCCGTCGAAGCTTGGCGGGCATTGTTGCGGCACGGAAGAGATCAGGAAATCCCATATATTGATGAATCGGGCGGTGGCTGGAATGTCGCGCTCTCGTCTCCGACTGATTATGCTTACTCGCGCTTTAGTATCGCTGGGGATTCCGAGGCCAGCAGCAGTGGTTCTTCCGGTGCCTTTCCGGGTGCTTCGCAATTCTCAGGCTATCGTGAATTCGATGAAGGGACCATGGATACTCTCGCAGAGAAAATTGTCGAGCAAGTGCGAGCCAGAGGCCCATTCCTTTCCTTGGCAGAGTTCGTCAATCGCCAGCTTTCTTCAGGGAACTTGGCTTTGGCGGGAGCAATTCAAACCGCCATCAATGAGATCGGAAACGGCAGTGGTAATCCTTTTTCCGAACTGCAAGGGGCCAGGACTGAGCCATCGGTAGCTAACCCTCCAGGCTCTCAGGATGCCGGATATCAATTTCCCGATGCGGCCGTAGGTCGCAATACCTATGGCCTTCCAGGCTGGACCCGACAAGCTGACGTGCTGCGACCGCTTGCCCCTATTCTAACTGTGCGGGACGATACCTTTACTGTGAGAGCCTATGGCGACTCGCGAGATAACAAGGGTAACATTCTAGCCACGGCAGTTTGCGAAGCTGTCGTCCAGCGCACGCGTGATTACGTGGACACTGCAGACGAGGCCGATATCACCACGCTGCCAGAGAAAGAGGTGAATCAAAATTTCGGCCGCCGCATGAAAGTGATTTCTTTTCGTTGGCTAAATGAATCTGAGGTTTAATGTGTAGGGAAGAACCTGATTCAAGATACTCATGCGATTCCTCCTCCTTCTTTCCTTTTTAGCCGTCTCAACTCTGTCCGGTGCGGAGAAAGGTGCGCGCACCTTTCGCGTGCTTTACCTCGATGCTCCCAGAGATGCGCCTCGCATCACTTATTTGTTCGACGGAAAGGCTTCTCAAGAAATCGAGTTGCCCCGCATGAATCTCTCGCCGGTTTATGAACTCTCAGCAAGCGTCCAAACCATCGTGCTCTCACAAACCCCTTATACTTCCATCGAGGAGGTCAATCCCAAGGCTCCTCAAGCCAAGATTCCCGAGGGAGTGGCAGATTTCTACCTCCTCATCGGTACGGACAAGGACAACCCCGTGGCTCCTTTGGTTCCCAAAATTGTTCCTCTTGAAAAATCGTCCTTCAAGACCGGCGGAATGCTGTGGTTCAACCTCACCGACAACGTGGTCGGCGGCAAGGTGGGTAGTCAAAGGCTGATGATGAAGCCTTTGTCCCAGCAAGTGGTGAAGGCCCCTTCGAGCCGGAACGAGGGATACATCGTCGACCTCGCTTTCCAGCAACCAGGCGACGAAGAGCTCTACCCTTTGTGTGAGACAAAGTGGATTCATGACCCTAAGTCCCGGATGGTGGTCTTCGTGACTGGCACCGAACATAGCAGTACCCTTCGGGTGAGAGGGGTAACAGACTTTCGAGGCTAGGACAGGACAGTTGCCGGACGATGGTTTGTTCGAGGAATGCGGGGGAATTCTATTTCTCGCTCGCAATGAAGTGGTAGCTTCCGGACCCAATCTCGTGCTTCACCCAAAGTTGATGACCTTCCTTGATGAGGCGGTCATTTGTTTCGACAACTTGTTCTTCTTCTCGCAGCTGACGACCTTCCTTCCATGGGAGGAAAACGGTGGCGCTAGAATTGGGTGGAACTTCGACCTTCAGCTCGAACTCTTCGGGGCTGCTCTTCCAATCGCTCCGAATCTTTCCGTAGGGAGATTCCATACTTGTTTTCGCCCATGCTAACTCGGAGGTGAGATGAGGTTTGAGCAAGAAGTGACGATAGCCTGGATGCGCCAAGACGGGCTGGATACCGCCAATGGATTCGTGCATAAAGGCCGTGAAGCCGCCTTGCATGGGGTGGTTGAAGGAGTTGCGATAAATCTCCTTGTCCCACTCGAACTGCCGCTCGGGCCAGGTAGAGAGACCCTGACTCAAGATATAGGCCGGACCGGGGAAGGTGGTGTCGGTGAGGATGCGGTAGGCGAGGGCTTCTTGATCGTTTTCTGCAAGGACGGTGTAGAAATGGCGCAGGCCGTGGATGCCACAGGAGTAGTGGCCTTCGTGAAGTTCTTCGATATCATGTTCTAGCGCAGCCATGCGGTCAGGGATTTCCGCTGGGGGCGTCATGCCGAAGCGAAGGGCCATCACGGTCGCGGTTTGGCTACCATAGTGTTGGTGCTGCGAGCCCTCGACCGGCTTAAGCCAGGTTTCGTGGAAGGCTCGATTGATGTTCTTTGCTTCCTCGAAGCACCATTTGGAATAGTCGGCGTCGCCAAGTTCTTGCGCCATCTTGCCAGTGATTTGCAAAGCTTCGTAGTAAAAGGCGGTGCCGGAAACGTGGGGGTGACATTCCATGAACTCCGGGGCGGCCTTCCGATCCCAGCGCGGTGGACACCAATCGCCTAGGCCATCCGCGATGATGCCGCGCTTGTCTTTGAAGCTGCCGTAGTAGGTAATGAAGTCCTTGATGCGCGGATAGTGATGCTGGAAGACATCGCGGTCTCCGGTGTGGAGATACATGCGCCAAGGGAGAATCACGTAGGCCACTGCCCAGTCGATGTTGCCCACGCGGTTGGCCCGCTTACCGGGCGAAACCATAGGGGGCACGCCGGGACCATTTTTGAGAAACTTACGAACGCGCGCATCCTTGGTCAGACTGTCTTCGATGTCCCACATGAACTTGGTGAAGAAACGGCTCATGTCGTAGCTGTAGAAGCTGATATCGGCGGCCGCATGGGCATCGCCAAGCCAGCCACATTTTTCGCGATGCGGGCAGTCTTCGGGAAGGGAATGCCAGTTGTCCTCTAGGGTCAGTAGGCTAGTTCGGTATTGCCGCGTGAGCATCTCGTCCGAGCAGGTGAAGTCACCCGTGCGGCGGATCGCGCTGTGCACCATGTGGGCTTGAATCGTCTCTTTGGTGGGCGCAGTTTTTACTCCACTAATTTCTACGAACTGAAAACCAGTGTAGGTAAAACGGGGTGACCAAGTTTCCGCGCCGTCACCTTTACAAAGATACCAAAGCTCGTGGTCGCTTCCGGTTGCGCTTCCCCCCATGGTCCGCAAGTTCAGGCTTTTGCCGTCTTTATTGAGAACCTCCGCCGGAACGATTTTGATGAGGTCACCCGCCTCTTGGTCAACAGTGATTTCCACCCATCCTGCGATATTCTTGCCAAAATCGACGATGTATTTGTCCTCGCCGGTGGGGATCACGTTGACGGGGTCGAGTCGTTGCATCACGCGGATCGGCGGAATCATTTGCGAACGGAGTTTGTCGTCAGGGCAAGGCGAAGGATGTTCGACGGCGGCCTGCCACGCGGAATCATCGAAGCCAGGCGTCGACCAGTCAGGTATCTCAAGACGCGCGTCATAGGTTTCTCCCCAGTAGATATTGTCAAAAATGATGGGGCTCTGGGCAGTTTTCCAATCGGTAGTAGTGGTGAACTCGGTCTGGCTACCATCCTGATAGTTGACGACGAAGCGAGCGCGCACCGAAGGTTTTCCGTATTGAAAGGCAGGATTAAAGGCAAGGCTTTGACCGTAGAAGCCATTGCCAAGCCAGAAGCCGAGAGCATTGCTTCCCGTGCTGAGATACTTCGTGATGTCGTGGGTGACGTAAAGAGTGTGCTTCTTGTAGTTGGTCTGCCCCGGGTCGAGAAGGTTCTCGCCGACTTTGTTGCCATTGATGAAAAGCTCGAAATAACCAATGCCGCTCACATACGCTCGCGCGGACGCAATGGGCTTGTCCAATACGACCTCTTTGCGCATCAAGGGCGAAGGATGGGATTTAAACTCCTTTTTATTGTTGAGCTTCAACCGGCTCGAAAAATCAGATTTTCGCGAATCGCCAGCATGCCCAATCCATTGGGAACTTGCCCAGTCATCGGGTTCTAACAGAGCCATCTCCCATAATCCATTCTGAGACCAAGGACCGACCTTGCCGTCCTGATCCCAGATTCGAATCTTCCAAAAGACACGTTGCTGGCTTTTGAGCGGAGAGCCGTTGTAAGGAACAAGAATCGATTTTGAAGATTCTACCCGACCGCTATCCCAGAGGTCACCTTTATCCTCTGCCAGAAGTTCCGTGCTACTAGCAACCAACACCTGATAGGCAGTTTGGGAAATATTGCGGGCCGAGCTTTCCTCGGGCTTGAGCCTCCAGCTCAGACGGGGTTTCTCCATATCGAGCTGGATGGGATTGGTGAGATACTCGGTCTTGAGGTCATCGACGCCAACATTCTCGGCAATCACCGGTCCGGGTGTGAGCAAAGCAAGAAGTCCGACAAGAGGAAGAAGCTTTTGAGGTCTAAGTTTCATAAGAGGAGCTGGCTACAATTCAGTTGGGATGGGATGATATCTTTGAAAAAACGCAAATCTAAAAAGGAATCTCAGTGCGAACATAGGGTCTGATGAGAACCGGACCCAGTAGGCCGGAGGACTGAAGAGGGGAGTCTCTGTCCCAGAATTTATGCGAGGTGAACGTGAGACGGTTGGTGGGGCGTGGTGTGTCGTTGCGAAGCCATTGCGGCCACTTGCTAGTGTTGCGCCCCTTGCGTTGGTAATCCATCGGCAAGCTCTCATCACCGATGAGTCGATTGGGCCAGAGGTTGGTGACGTGGATTTCAATTTGGTTTTCGCCAGCTTTCACAGTGTCGCTCAACTCAATGCGAAACGGCTTCTTCCAGAGGACTCCGAGATTGGTGCCGTTGACCACCACTTCAGCCATGACCCGCACGTTACCAAGGTCTAGCTCGAGCGCAATATCGGGTTGCGTGAGTCGTTCGGGTAGTCGGAAGTTCTTGGTGTAGCAGGCGGTGCCGGAAAAATGACGAATGCCTTTCTCGTCCGAGTCTGACCAGGAGCGAAGTTCGTCGAAAGTCGCATTCTCGGGAGCACCCCGTCCCAGAGGAAAGCGAACTTCCCACTCTCCTGTTAGGTTGAGGGATTCAGGCACCGATTCTACCCGTAGCGTGTCTGACTTTCCTGCCGAGCTGCGATAGTCCAATTCGCCGACATGAGGGCTGAGCCAGATTGTGTGGTCATTTTCGATGGCCAAAATTGAGCTAGGCAAAGGTGGGGCAAGTTTAAGTGTTCCATTAGCTGAAATGGTTCGTTCGTGGCTTTCGCCGCCACTTCGATAGCTGACTCGCAGCCGTCCCGGAGACGCTTCTGTTGGACGAAGACTTGCGGAAGGCAGTTCTCTTTTGCTTTCCAAAACCATGGCTCTGACTTCTTTGGTGACGTCAATGACTGATGTTTCAGCAGGCACCCCAACGGTGGAGATGTCGAATTTTCCGAAAACGGCTCTGAGGATTTTTAGCTCCCCCTCATCACCAGGGTCGATGCTGATGGCTTCTTTTTCAACGCCGCTGGCGAGATGGATTTCCTCACCAATCGAATACTTGATGCGAAGCTCCTTCTTGTATCCAGGCGCTGGGTCGCTGCCGCTCAGCTGGCGTCCGACATCTACGTGGAGCTTCCCGTCCTTGACCTCAGTGACGACCGCTGCGGTCACATCCACGAGTCCGCTTTGCAGGAAGCTGCCATACTCGGCTTTGAGAATTTCGAGGTCCGGGAATGGCGACGGTGTTTGGCCAGAGGAACGAACGGTAGCTGCAACGAGATGGTTAGAGGCTGAAGGTGTTTTTCGAAAAATGACGAAGACAGATTCTTCCGAGTCAAAGTCGAGGGCAACGCTCGTGGTGCCATCGTCGTGGGATTGCCAAATCGCGGCTTCGCGAATTTCGCCAGTTTGCGAATTCCACAGTTCCGGCTGTTTGTCTGCAACCCGGAAGCGAGCAAGAAACCGTCGTGGTTCGGGGCTGGAGTTCGCGACGAAGAAAAGGTCGGTGTCGCCCTGTCGCCGATGAATAAAGTCAATCTCTTCCCGTTCACCAGTTTCCATCACGAAGGCCGGAGGAACAGTGTCGTTTGCGAGTCGCTCGAGAATGGGCTCATCCTTGATTAAACCGGAGTCCCAAAGCTTGGCTGCCATCTCCGTAACTTCGGTATCAGACTGGGGAAAGCGATGCAGGCTGGGGGAATGAGTAGGTTTTGGGCCCAAAATCGTGGCACCAGCCTCCGCCAAAGCGGCAAATTTTTTCAAGGTCTCGGGGCGCATCCAAGGAGTGTCGGGCAGAACGAGAAAACGATAACTTCCTCCCGCTGGCGTGAGGAGCTGCCCCTCTTTGACCGAGAGAAGATTGAGGCTGTTAGAGTCAATCATGTCGTAGTCGTACCCCATCTCTTTGAGAGCAGGAAGAGTGCGACCATCGTTGGGGGAAGACTCACCAGTGAAGACCAGAACATCAGCCACCGCCCGACCCTGCTGAAGAAGAAACTGCGAGCGAGCGATGTAATCTAAGAAGGCTTTGCCCGGTTCCCACCAGGTATTGAGACGATTGAAGTCGATGCCGAAGATTCCTAGATTGAGACCCGGAGGGGCATCCCACGGCTGATGAACGTAGGTGTGGACAATGAAGCGATTGATGCCCTGAGCCCAGGCACGATCACCGATGGACTTGAGGACTGCTGGGTGCTGCAACCAGCCGCCGTCTCCGGTAAAGCCCTCGGCCGCGACAATGGGACTCCCTTTCAAATTGGCGATGGAAGCCACGAATTTCGCAGAGTCAAAGAAGCGCAACTCGCCGCTCCAGAACTCGCACATGACGATGTCGCCCGTCGCTCCCACTTGAAGATTGTCGAAGGGCCCCCAGTAGGGCTCGACCGAAAATTTCAGTCTGTTCTGGTGGCAAAGGTCGCGGAAGTGGCCGTAGTAATTTTCCGCCATCAGGTCGCCGATGCTACGGCGAAAATCCCAGAGAAAGCGCTCCGAGATTTCGCCACTATCAACATAGTAACCTGCCAAGGTTGGCAGATAGGGAAAGCAATCGTAACCTCGCAAGCGCGCGAATTCCTCGACGAAATCTGGGGTCCAGTTCGCTGTGCCGACTTCATAGCTGTCGATGAGGCAGTTGTTAACAACGGTGCCAACTAGTGGCCCAAGGGTAGTGAGAATGGGCTCGATGCCGCCTTCCCAATAGGCATCTACAGCCTTCTTGTTCATCTTGTCACACTCCAACCCGCGACCTCCATCGACGGCGGGGTGATTCTCTTTACCCGTCGAGGTGTGGCCCAAGCGCAGAATCGTCCACTCGCCATCGGGGGCTTCCCAAGTCAGTTGACCGTTTTCAGTAACCGATTGGGTGAGGTCGATAATCGTCTCGCTCGCCACTCTTGCCGAGGGGTCAACTTCTTTCTTATCAGGGGCAACATGATTTCGGATTCGCTCTGAAAGTATTTTGATATCGAGATCATCGATGGGAATACGCGTCTGTGGTTTGGGAAAGGCGAGGATGGCAATGTCGCGGTAATGATTCCGAATCGTTTCCGGTTGGGGAAGGGTCGTGGTGATGGTGGCGCCACCAGTGAGGGTGACCTCCGAATGAACCACCTTCTGCATCGAGAGCTCGGGAGTGATCCAAGGTCCACCACTCGAGGACCAGCCAGCAGTGTTGTGGAAGGATAACTCAAGACCGAGACGCTGTGCTTCTGTGGCCGCAAAGTGGAACATTTCCAGCCATTCCGGACTGAGGTAGCTGGCCTGGCCTTTCGGGTGGCCGAGTTTGACGTTAAAGAGCTGGGCTTCCTGAATGCCGACCTTCTTCATCGCTTCCAAATCGGCAGTGATTCCTTCCTTACTGACATTTCCATTCAGCCAATGCCACCAAGTCCGGGCCTTGGCGGAAGCGGGCGGATTCTGGAAACCCTGTTCCAAAGGGCTTTCAGCTAGACAGGTGTAGAAGAAACCAACAGCAAGGATGAAAGTGATCAGGATGTGGCGCATTGCGGGCTTGTTCCTAGCAGGACGAAGACTCAGAGAGTAGCAACTTCTAGTCGTATGAACCATTTTGGCTCTGCATCAAAGATTGGAGAGATTTGCGTCGCTGATGTTCGAACAAAAAAAGAGGAGTTACGATTTCTCGTAACTCCTTGTTTGAAAGCTGGTGGGCAGGGCTGGATTCGAACCAGCGTACACTTACGTGAGCAGATTTACAGTCTGCCGCCTTTAACCACTCGGCCACCTACCCGGTTGAAGAGGGTGCGCAATGCGCGGAAGGGGGAGATAGGTTTCGGGCTCTGTTTTGACAAGGGAAATCTGGCGAAAATGTGTGTGTTTTTTTGGGTTACGCGATTTCAAGAGGAGTGAGCGTCTCGTCAAACGGCTGCCGATCAGAGGTGGAAGATTTTTGGAATGGAGGGCAATCAGCAAAGAGCAGAGAGGCGGGGCGGGGCTGGGCGGATGGAATCCGGGGCTGCGTCTAGCGATGAGTAAGCCAGAGGGCTTTGAGGTAGGGCTCGCCAGTAAAATCGGAGGGCATGGCGGCTGCTTGAAGGGTGGTGCCTCGGGGTTGATGGAGGGTGAGCTGGCGACGGAAGGCCTCTTCGTCCATTTTGCGGCAATTGGTAGAGCTGAGGATCCATCCGTTGGGCGCGAGACAGGACAAGGCGAGGGCGAAGAGCTCTCCATAGTCTTTTTCTACGCTAAAGACCTTCCCTTGTTTATCGCGGGAGAAGGTGGGGGGGTCGAGGATGATGCCATTGAATTGACGACCTTGTTTGGAGAAACGCTTGAGCCAGTGGAAGGTGTCGCCTTTGCAGAAAAAATGTTCGTCCGGTTCGAGCTTGTTCAGTCGAAAGTTCTCTTTGGCCCAATCGAGGTAAGGTTGGGACAAATCGAGGGTCGTCGTAGTAGCTCCACCAAGAGCTGCACAGACGGAGAAGGCACCAGTGTAGGCAAAGGTGTTCAGAACGGTATCGCCGGGTTGGGAGAGCTCCATTACGCGTCGTCGGTTGTCGCGCTGGTCGAGGAAGATGCCTTGCGAGTATCCTGCTGAGAAGTCGATGTGGTAGTGAACCCCGTTTTCGATGATGGGAAAGGGCTCGCTGACCTCGGGCCCACAAAGGTGATGAGGAGCGGTCTTTTGGTTTTGGTCAAGATGCTTCCAATAAACCGATTTGCCGCTCTTATTGAGAGCCTCCCGAAGCTGTGGGCTCAGAAGGCGATCATGACGGGTCGAAAGTAACCAGCGGTCGGCATAAGTTTCCAGGAAGAGGTCGGAGAAGCCATCGCCTACTCCATCAATGAGACGCAAAGCATTGGTTTCCCGGGAAAATATTGGGGCACGGCGGGTGAGAGCGGACTGGAACGGCGAGGGCACGAGGCAGGACTTATGTTTTTCAAAAAAACTCAGAGAGGAGAACTGGCCAAACTCTTGGGGAAAAGGGTGACTTTTGCGACTTCCTTTTTAATTGCTCGGACTTTCTTTTTCGAAGTGAAGGTCGTTGTTACTTCTCTTTGAACAATCTTCCTCTCATCCCGGTTGGGTTGCCCCTCTATGGAGAGCAGTTAGGGCTTTGGGAGGAAATGAAAGGTGGCGACGACTGGTGAGTGATCGGACCCGAGTTTGGGACCCACGGTATAGCTAGTAGCGACGAAATCGGAAGTATGAAGAAGATGATCGATGGGGATGCCGAGGAGAAGGTTACCGCGCTGCCAAGTGGCCGGGTAACCGCGACCGCGGGATGAGTCGTGAAGCGTTTTCTTAAGCGAGGCAAAGGCAGGAGAGTAGCGTGTGCAATTGAAGTCGCCGGCAGCAATCAAAGGAGTGCCTGTTTTGATGGCGTCGAGGGAATCACGATGAATTCGGTCGAGAGTGGCGTTGCGGGTCCGGGCGGCATCGGCACTGATGGGCGGCAAGGGGTGGGCATTAATAAGAGTGAAAGCGGCTTCCTGCCATTGAACTTCGGCAATGAGATGGGGAGTGCCGAGCTTTTTGGATTCGAGGTAGGTACTGGTGAAGGGATATTTGGAAAAAAGAAGAAGCCCAAAATTATCCGAGCGAGGATGGGAGATGAAGTGAGGATACTCGTTGCGCAGCGGCTGCAAGGCAGTCACCCATTCGCGATTAGTTTCCTGTAGGCAAATGACGTCGGCATCTTCTTCGATGAGGTAGGCTAGGACTTCTTGCTTCTGTGGGTTGTGGGTCAGGACGTTGAAGGTGATTACCTTGAGGACGGTATCGCTGGCGGAGCGAGTATCTGGAGTAAAAGGGAGGTAGTGGAAACTGAGTGGGATGACCTGAAGAAGAAGGCAGAGCGAGAGAGCGAGACTATTTTTCCAAAATCTGGCTACCAGCACGACGGCAAGTAGGATGAGAAGACCGCCAGCGAAGGGGAGACGGAAATGAGTGAGCCGTTCCAAAAACCAATGGTAGCGAGCTAGTAAGAGAAGAAGGGTGAGAAGGAGGGCTCCAATCGTGAGACAGTGGAGGGAGGTTTTGAGAAGAGCTTTCACGGAAGGAGACGAGGGTTTTTGTTGGCAGGTCATTTCTTTTTGGCCAGAACTTCCCCGTGAATCAATCCTTGGCCCGTATCCTGACCGCGGTGGTGGTGATATTTTTCGCCATCTTCTTCATCTACCCGGCGGTGATGGTTTTGGGGGAGGCCTTTTATACTAAGGAAACGGGCTTCACTCTCGCTTTTGTGGGAGAAATTTTTTCAAACCCTCTTTATTTGGAAGGTCTTTGGAATGCCTTTGCCTTGGGAATTTGCAGCACTGCTGCGAGTCTGGCGCTGGCATTCCCCTTGGCATTAGTGGCCCATCGCTACCTCTTTCCGGGCAAAACAATATTGGGCGCGCTGGTTTTGATTCCTCTAGTGTTGCCGCCCTTCGTGGGAGCGGTGGGAGTGAAGCAGATTCTGGGCGTGCAGGGTTCATTGAACGCTTTTCTCATTGATTTGGGGATCATGAGCGCGCAGGCCCCTTATGACTGGTTGGGGGAGTCCCGGTTCTTGGGAATTGTCATTATGAACGCGCTCCACCTCTATCCCATTCTTTACATGAACGTGGCGGCGGCGCTGGCACATCTTGATCCAGCCATGGAGGAAGCTGCCGAAAATCTGGGCGCGGGTCCGTGGAAGCGATTGTGGCGGATTACCTTGCCGCTTTGCACTCCTGGGATTTTCGCGGGCGGAGCAATTGTTTTTATTTGGTCGTTTACTGAGTTAGGTGTTCCGCTTGTTTTTGACTACACGCGGGTGGCCCCCGTGCAGGTATTCGACGGCATCAAGGATTTAGGAAACAATCCGTTCCCCTACGCGCTGGTTGCGATCATGCTTTTGGTATCCTCGGTGGTGTTTATCGCTTCCAAAAAATTGCTGGGTAAATCCAACCTTGGAAAAGCTCCACGACCAAAGGGGCGCAGTGCGGAGAAACCAATTACAGGTTGGAAGGGCTGGGCTTGTTCGGGCCTGTTTGTCTTTGTCTTCCTCATTGCTTCCATTCCGCATTTGGGCGTGATTTTCTCATCCTTAGCGGGAGACTGGTATGCCACCGTTTTGCCGGAGCGTTTCACCTTGGAGCATTACGAGGAGGCGCTGGGGCATCCCTTGGTGGTGCCATCGATTCAAAACAGTCTCATCTACGCGGGGCTCGCCACCCTGCTCGATATCGTGCTCGGGCTCGCAATTGCTTGGGTGGTGGTTCGGAGCAATATCAAAGGGCGGGCTGTGCTCGATGCTCTCGTCATGTTGCCCTTGGCGGTGCCGGGCTTGGTGATGGCTTTTGGCTACCTCGCGCTTTCTCAGGAGGGACGGCCCTTCCATTTTTTGGTGGGGGAGATGGGAAATCCGATTATTTTGCTAGTGATTGCCTACGCGGTGAGACGTTTGCCCTATGTCGTGCGAGCTGCCGTGGCTGGATTGGAGCAGAGCAATATTGCTCTCGAGGAAGCGGCCCGCAGCTTGGGTGCAGGACCGTTGCGAACGCTCAAACGCATCAGTCTTCCTCTTATCGGAGCTAACGTGGTTGCGGGAGGCATCTTGGCTTTTGCTTTCGCAATGCTCGAGGTCAGCGATTCTTTGATTCTAGCGCAGCAACGGGAGCACTTTCCAATTACGAAGGCCATCTACGCTCTTCTGGGCACCTTGGGCAACGGGCACGAGTTGGCGGCAGCACTTGGGGTATGGGCAATGGTTTTTCTGGGGATTTCCATTGTGGGGGCAGTGCTTTTAGGTGGTAAAAAAGGGGGGCTGTTCAAGCTCTAGTCGTGTGGGAAAGAGAGGAACTTGGATTCGTGGCTGCTGGCGCAATCCAGATCACTTGAGGCCTTGGTTTCCGTCTTTCCGGTTGACGCCTTAGCGGGCTCTGTCACGCTGACATTAATGGCAAAAAATGCCCCAATTTGTGATGGGGCAACCTGCGTGAACAGTTCACCCTAGCCCTATGGCTGCTACAACCATGATCGAACAACAACTACCATTTGTTGAGAACGAGCGTTCTTCCGATTGGAAGAATATTGACGATAAGATTATCGCCAGCGAGGAAAAGGGTGAGGTGATGGAGGCTAAAAAAATTGCAGCGACAGCCGTGCAAGCAGCTCGCGAAGCCGAAAATGGGAACAGCGACCGCACCGGACAACTGCTGCATTGCTTGGAATGCCGGGCTAACCTGTTCAATCGTCAGGGTGACTATGGAGCAGCTAAGGATGACTACTTGGAGGCTATCTCACTAGTAGCGGGAAAGTCCGGGCAAGAAGGCACGGTCGGGCGACTTTATGGAAATCTTGGCTATCTCTTTGAGTCCACGGGCGAGGAGGAACATGCCATAGATGCCTACGAACGGGCTCTTGAGCAACTCGGACGACTGCGCGAGCCAGCCGTTATCGACGAGGTAAGGCTCTCCAATAATCTCGCCTTTATCTACTCGGCGCGCGACGATTTCGATCAAGCGGAAACTCTCTTTTTGAAAGCTCTGAAATTAGCGCATGACAAGTTAGGCGAATCGGACCCGGATTCGACTGGAATCTTCAATAACATTGGAGCGCTTTATCAAAAGGCTGGTCACTTGGAGCAAGCGCGGGAGATGCATACGATGGCTTTAGAGGGGCGGAAGACAGATGGCGGAAGCAAGGCTGACATCGCGCAATCCCATGGCAACTTAGCGATCGTTTTTGCGGAAGATGGTGACGAGGGAAAATCACGGGAACATTTCGAATCCGCCATCAAGGCCTATCAGGAAGCAGGGGCCGAATACGAAGAAGACTTTGATGCCGTATGCGGAAACTACCGCCAGTTGCTGCGCAATGTTGGTGACATGGAGAGTGAAAAGAGGATTGATGAGCTCATGTCGAAGGGGCTTGCGTAAGCATCCACAGGTCTCTTCTCTTCTCGCAAGTTTCATCGCTTTTTCATAAAGCATTCATGGGGATTTCAAAGTCGTTCGCCAATTTCGAGTCGTCCGATGAGGACTTGAAAGAAATGAACGAAAAAACGAAAGAAACCGTCAATGCTGTTGCTAAAATTGCTTTCCCTACATTGGGTGCTCTCACTTTGTTAGTAGTTGTGGTAGCCGGAGGTGCACTTTGCCTCGCAAGCCTGTTTGGGATGATGGTCTTCTATGAGCCTGCCTTCTTTGGCTTCACCTTTGCTATCGGCTTTCTGGTCGCAATTTTAGGCACACTTCTACTCTCACGGAAGTTGTTTGAATTGAACGAAGGAAGATAGCACCTTGCGGATCCGTGCTGCGCCAGACCCTAGCGAACGACATCGTCCCCGGTGTAAGGGGTAAGGTCAGGGCCGGACGAGCGAATTTCGATCCGATCACGAGATATCGGGTGTATAATGAGCGGGCTTTGGAATCTGTCGATAAGCTGGCCTTCTGCGTTTATTAAGGGAGATTCCATCGAGAGATAGGGCGTTAGAGTTCCCTGCTGCCCGGTTAGGAAGAGAGTCAGGTCTTCGTTGGTAGCGTAGTGTCGAGGGTCGCGTTCCTTGACGAGAAGGAAGACGTTGGACAAAAAGTTAGTGAAGAGCTTGAGATCGTTTTCAAGGGTGCCCGCTGTGCTCGCATAACTCTTCAGCAGTTGGTCACCGAGGGTAGCCGGAGTCTCATTTTTGTGAAGATTGGTTTCCTCAAGCGCTGGAGGCTGCGAAATCTGAGGAGGTCCGTTTAGGTGCTCTGGGGCCGGGGGCTCCTCTTTTTCCGCAAGGCGGAGAACGAGCGCCACGATAAGAATCGAAATTCCGAGCGAAAAAGCGATCCGGCTCAACGGGTTTTTCTTTTTCGATTCAGTCACCACTAGCTGAATTGATTGGCTTTTAAGAAACCTACCGGAAACGTCGAGGGATCGGTGGAGTCAGCAGTATGCGGATGATAGAAATTCGACAGATTAGGCAGAACTGCCGCAAAGTCGTCGGGAGAAAGGCCGAACCAAAGCAGAAGCTCCGCGAACAATTCGTCAACCGAGGTTGTCGGCAAGACCCGGCCACCTCGACCCACATCATCGGGGCCCCCGAGCGCGAGGTTAGGATAGGTTCCGGTTACCTGACCGCCAGCAACGGGACCTCCCATGACCAATTGATTGCCGCCCCAAGCATGGTCTGTCCCGCGCCCATTCGAACGAAGAGTTCTTCCAAAATCTGAAGCGGTGAAGGTGATCACTGAGTCTTCGATCTCTAACTCTTCAAGGGCATTTTGAAAGGCTTCGAGAGCAGGAGACAGCTGTTGCAGCATTCCATTTTGCGTTTCTAGGAGCTCGCCGTGATGGTCCCAACCTCCAAAGGAAAGAAAGATCGTCTGGCGTCGAAGGCCGAGTTGTTCGCGCAGGTGAATCATACGCAAGGCTCCTTGCAGCTGTTGGGCAATGCGATTGTCAGGGAAAATGGTGCTCACGTAATCAGGGGCAATAGAGTCAAATTGCTCTTGCACGAACTCCTGCTGATCGACGGACTGTTGAGTCAATTCCGCGAAGGCGGTTTCCATCAAATTGGTGTAGTGCTGGTCGACGAGCGACTTGACTGCGATATTCTTTTGCACCGTGGCATTGGAAAGGTCACTCCCTTCTTGTGAGAAAGAGAGCGCTCCCCGAGAAGTCATCACGAATTGCTGAGTGGTGTTGCCCACTTGGAAGATGTTGTTCCCCGCGAAAGACAGCGACATGGAGGCAAGGTCTTGATTATGGGTGCAGTGCAACACATCGGCCGCCCGTCCGGCCCAACCAGTGAGATTGTTGCTGCCCTGTGGAAGGGAGGTCTGCCATTGCTCGATTTGGTCAATGTGCGAAAAGAGGGCCCGTGGCAGCGAAACGGAATCATTTTGATAGGCGGCCATGGTGGTGGGCTCAATTAGTGTGCCCACGTTGGAGACAAACGAGAGGCGTCTTTTGGAAGCGTCGCCGCCGAGACCGTTGAAGAGCGCCTGCAAGCCGCTGGTCCCTGGATGAAGACCGTAGAGTTCGCCGTCGCCGCCAGATTGGTTGAGCGTCAACAAGGACGAGTTGGCAAGGGCCAGATTGGTCCGAGAAGCGGCATAATCGGCGTAACGGCTCGCATCGCGAGGAACAAGAACGTTGAAGGAGTCGATGCCGCCATGCAGGAAAACACAAACAAGAGTCTTTCGGTCAGTTCCTGCGGCAGGGAGCCCCGCAGCGGCAGCTTGTCCAGCCATCTTGAGGTTGAGCAAAGTTGACATCATGGAGGTCGAGCCCAAGGCAGCGCAGGCGGACTCTCCGAGAAATTGGCGGCGTTTCATAGCAAGATTGAATTAGCGTTGCACCGCTCCCTGGGGTTACATGAGGGCAAGGTATACGGCAAGACGAACACGACCGGGGTCATCGCCGGAATCAGTATTATTGAGGGCGGTGAGGATGATGCTTCTGGTTCGTGCATTCATGTGACCGGAGCAAACAACCAGATTAACATAATCAAGAAGGGCAGCGTGGTCGGAGGCATACGGCAAAAAATGAGAGTAATCACTCGGGAAGCTGTAGATGTCGTAGAGGGAGAAACCTCGGTTGGCGTATTCCCAAAGCCGATTGGGAAAAGAGACCGCACTGTAGGAGTTAGTGATTTCCAAGGCAGGCCCCACGAGATTGTTGGCGGTGAGGGTGCCGGGAGCGCTGTAGTCCGGGCGATAAAAGTTAAAAACTGAAGGGGAGGCCATCGCCTGTTGAAAGGAGGCTTGATAATACTCTCCAAAGTCCCACCAAACTAGATTCTGTTCCCGGTTCACGCGGGTCAGTCTACCCAAATGCATGGTGCGAATGACGGGTTCGCGGAAGATGCCGTATTCGGGAGAATTGGCTACAGCCGGGTCTCTGGCTTCGGGGTCCATGAGGATAGCCTTAATGACGGCCCCGAGGTTCCCGCGTTCTCCCGTGCCATCATTGGCAAATACTGCGGAGACGCGACCGATATAGCCGGGAGTTGGATTGGAGGTGACGAGGAATTGAATCAAGGCTTTGCTAACGAAAGGGGCACAATTGGGATGCTCGAAAAGATTGCGCACCGCATCTTCGACATCAAGGAGCGCGTTGCTAGCGCTGGGAGGGCGTTTTGGAATGACAGTTCCATTGAGCAAAGTCTTACTGTCGAAGTCGTGGTAGTCGGCATGCATCTCCATCGGGATGGCATAGTCGGTGTCTTGCCAGCCGCCAGCTCCCCAGAGGTTGCCGCCGAACCAGAACCCGGTCATCACTCGGGCGAAGTTAGTGATTTCCTCATTGGAATAGGTGGGAATGGGATTTCCTCCCGCATCTAGTTTGCGTGTGCCGTTTTGTTCGAGTTCCCAGAGCCCAATCGTAAAAAGCTGCATGAGCTCGCGGGCATAATTCTCGTCGGGGTAACGGTTGATTTCCGGCGCCGGAGGTTGATTGCCAATATGGGAGAGATAGCGCCCCATCGTGGGGTGACGGGTCACCTCCATTAAAAGGTCGTAATAATTGCCGAAGGAGTGCTCCAGTAGAACATCATAGTAACTGGAAATAGAGATAAGACCGTTCGCGAGATTAGCGTCTCGGCGGGAAACCACCAAAATTTGAGAGAGCGCAAAGGCCACCCGTTGTCGAAGTTGGTCCGGGCCGGAGATAGCAGCCCGAGCAAAGGCGGTGTCGTAGTTTCCACCGTTGAGAAAGTCGTCCATCTCATTGAAGGAGTAGGTGGTGTCCACGCGGGGACCGTCAAAGTCGCGATAGATTTCCTCGAGATAGGTGCTGTGAAAAGTTGCTTCTTGATTTTGAATTTGGTCATCAATCCAAGCCTCCAAGCCCATTTCCTGCACCGTGCCAATGTCTTCCATGGTGGGACCAAAGCTGGCCTGCATGAGAAGACGAGCCGCGTCGTAAGAAGTAGGGCTGGTCACAGGGCCTCCACTGCGAAGTTCTTGGGTATTGGCAAAAGTCATCTGCCACGAAGTCAGGTCACCGGAGGTAAAGGCGTCGCCCCGTCCGTCATTGTCACTATCAAAGGGAGCAGGGCGTGCCACCGAATCGGCATCGGTAGGAGAAAGACCAAGGGCCAGTTCCGTCCAATCATCCAGCGGATCGCTATCCGAGTTTTGGTTACGGAATTCAACCTGGAAAAATTCTCTCTCCGAGGTGGGCACCTCCTGCCAGGCGAGACCACCTGCCGAGACCGTTACTCCAGGAACTACACTCCAATCTAACAAGTTTCCCGAGCCCTCCAAGGTCTGCAATTTACCGGGGATGTCAGGCCAACTAAGTCGGAGATTCTCTCCTTGCGATTTACTGAAAGTGAGAAAGGGGAAGGAGAGTGCGTCTAACGGATTTGTTCCAGCCTCAGCTTCCTGAGTATTAGTGACGCCGTCACCATCAGGGTCTCCGTCTGCCACGAGATTCTGGGCACGAAAGGCGGCCTCCCAAACATCAGGAAGAGCGTTGCCGTCGAGGTCAGGATTGTAGAGGAGCGGATTTTTGAAAAATGCCGGCTGCGAACGAGCGTTGGAGGCATCGGTAAACCGCGCGATTTCTTCGTCGTCATTGACCTCGTCGTCGTCGCTGTCGGAATCGTTCGGAAGAGTGCCGTGATAATACTCCTGTCGGTTGCTGAGGTTATCTTGGTCTGGGTCGAGGACTGCATCCAGAGGGTTGTTCGGGTTAAGTCCATGGATTACTTCCCAAGGATCGGGAATACCGTCATTGTCACTATCGCGATGAGCGGAAAATGCGGGAAGAGTTTCCAAGGGCGTACTCGTCAGAAAGGCGCGGGTGCCCACTCCGGTATAGATTGAGCCTCGTCCTAGAGTTCCTTGTTGACTGCGCCAAGTCGCAGTTTGTGCAACAATTGAAGAAGCTGCTTCCGCGAAGGTGAACACTTGACTGGCGACCGTGGTGGAGGTCCTTTGATTGAGGATGCGAAGATTGAGAGTCCAGTGCGTGGCCGGACTGGGGTTGGCAACTGCGGAGACTTCGAAAGTCAGCGGATCGGAGATGTCGCAGGGGCCGAATCCAGAGAGCCCCATCGCCTGCCGATAGTCGACCGACTTGTCACCCAGAAAGAGATCATAGCCGTCAGGGTGATTGAAACCTCCTGGCCCTCGAATGGCGAAAAAATAGCCTAGGCGTCCGTGTTCTTCGATGAGATAAACCTCCAGTGTGCGCCAACCAGGCTGTTGGGCATTGGTCACGCTGAGAGAGAGCAGGGTGCGCTCAGTCCGGAACTGCGTTGCCGTAGGGGTGAGATGGTTTTGCACAAGCTGAACATCCTCGATGCGCCAGAGCAAGGAGCGGTCGGTCGGATAAGTGGGGACCGGAATCAAATTGTGGTCGGCACTACTCGGGTCAGTGTGAGCCTCCGCCTCCATCAAGTCATCCTGACCATCACCATCCGTATCGGCCAACAAAGGGTGAGAGGGGAGAGGGTTCGTCACTTCGTCCCCGTCACTGATCCGGTCGCCATCGGTATCTCCAAAAAGAGGGTCGGTTCCAGTGTCATGCGCTCCCAAGAAAACGCCACTGTTAGATTCCACGAAATCACTCAAGCCGTCGTCGTCGCTGTCCGGGTCATTGGGGTCGGTCCCGCGCACGAACTCGGCAGCATTATCGAGTAGGTCGCCATCTGGGTCAGCATCGGCATTGCTCATGCCTGCATCGGTGCGATGTTGAAGCTCCCAATAATCGGGCAAGAGGTCACCATCGGTATCGGCCGCCGTATCAACAATCTGGATAGCGGCAATCCCCGAAACGTCATCACCCTGAATCAATTCTACCGTAGCAGAGCTGCCCGTGAGTCCCTCAAACCGAACCGTATTATAGAGAGCAGGAGAAGTGGCCGCAGTGCGATAGCGAGCAATCAACTCGCGGGTCGGCGTGGTAGCCTTCACCTTGAGAACCTGGTCAGTAGCGGAATGACCATTCAACCGCACCGTGCTAGTCGGTGCTAGATATTCGGCGCCGAGATAAAGATAGAGGTCGTAATTGGCGTAGGGAATATCGGTAAGAGTAACGGTGGGGCGAAAGGTTTCATCGCTTCGCAAAAAGCCATGGAGAAGCTCGGCAGGGCGCGTTCCAAAGTTGGCGCTGGTCCAGCATCCATCGTGAGTGAAGGTGACTGTTGTCGCGAGCGCATTGCCTGCCGCATCCACCAGTGTGCCGGGAAGAGGCGATTCAATGTTGCTGGTGTTGCCTGTCAAAAGCGGTGTCCCGTTGGGCACCCCCCAGAGGCGAACGGGTTCGGTTTGGTTCCAATTCATTTGCGGGACCCATCCATTGGGAGCACGATGGCTCCAAAGACCGCGCGCCTCGTCAATCTGGCTGCGGAAGTTCAGAGCGATAGCACCGGAAAAAGCAGGAGGGGTCGAAGATGGGTCATTGGGATGATAACCTGTCTCAATTTCCCACGCATCGAAGGCTCCGTCGCCATCGGTATCAGCAAGAAGTGGATTTGAGTTTGTTTCCTCGCCATCTAACAGGCCGTCGTCATCGCTGTCAGGATCGAGAGCGTTGGTGGTCACCTCCAGATGGTCCTGAAGTCCGTCATCGTCACTGTCTTCGTCTCTTGGGTTGGTGCCAGCTTGATATTCCTCTAGATTGCTTAGTAAATCGTCATCCGCGCTCTCAGCTGCGTCGGAGGGATTGTTGTCGGAGAGGAGGTAGAGAGTCTCCCAGTTTAAGGGGAGACCGTCGCGGTCAGCATCCTGATTGGCGGTGGGATCGACAATCAAACGGAGGTAATCAACCCCAATCCAAGTACTGCTCGTGCCTCCGCTGCGAACAATTTCGAGCCTATTGGGACCAGCTTGCACCTGTCCCGCCAAAGCGGTGACCTCAGCCGAGAATTCTTGATATTGCTCAAAAGAGGGAGTGACGAAGAATTCGGTTCCATTGAGCCGGAAGGTGAAGATGTTAGCGGCCTCACCCCCTCCACTTTTGCCGCTCCAGATGAAGTCGATGGTGAAGGTGAAGATTCCGTCCGGATTCGCCTGCTCAGGGGAGAGTTCAAAGTGGACAGTCGTAGCCGGATCCCAACTCGTGAAGGCACGCTCGAAATGAGCGGTAGGCTCATTACTAGAAACATAGTAATGGTCGTCGGCGAGTAGTGGAGAGCCGGGAGCTGGAGTGATTACCGAATCTTCCGAACGAAAGGGAGCATGGTCTCCGTCGTCGTCACCGATCGTAAAGAGGGTCTCGATGGCGGCGCTCCCAAGCACGGTGCTAGCCATGTAAGAGAGAATGAGTTTTTTTTTCATAGCCAGAGTGGGGTGTTCGAATCCCTAAGCTTTACTGATTATCAGGGAATCAGCCATTTGGCAATTCAACATCATAGCTCGAAAAAGAAGGGCCCGTCAACGAAAGGAGCCCGAGAGAGAGCCTCGAGGGGTTCAAGCAAGCCTCGTTTTCTCCTTTGCGTGTGAATGATTGCGCTTTTGCCCCAATTTTCGGCCAGAAAGAACTCCCGGTCTTTTTCCAACTGCTAAGCTAAAATCTCAAGGGCCTGAATAGGGACTGCCTCGCTATAGAGAGCCTTCTCCAGGTCCTGATTAGCGGGCACACGGGAGAGGAGCGCTTGCAAACGTTGGGAGGTGTTTTTCCAAAGGGCGAAGTGGCGCTGATAAGCTTTGAGATAATTCTTGAGAACGCGCGGCTCGATACGATGAGGGTGACGAGTTGACCGTTCGGCATCGATGAACTCGTAGTTTCCCTGCCAATCAGGATTGGCTTCACTTTCGAGGAAAGGGACGAAAAGTAAAGGAGTGCCATGTCGAGCGGCGAGGATATGAAGGACGGCTGCCGGATCGCCCGGGAAAAGGAGATCCGACAAGAGAACCCGAAAGGAACTTTGTCGCAAAGGAACAGCGGAAAGATTCAGAGGTCCAGCCGGATCGCCTTGCTGAAGCTTTTCTGCGATGGGAAACCATTGATGGCTCGCCACCGCCTCATTGGGTACGAGGCGGTGTTCGGCACCAGATACAAGGTGAATTGTCAGTGCGGCACCCGCACGAAGAGATGATTGCGTGAAAAAGGAGAGCAGCTCGGCCGTGCGGGTGGCTTTGGCATCATCCACAAACATGGAGGGCGAGACGTCACAGATGAGATCGATAACGGGTCGCACTTCCTCTCGATAGAGCTTCATCGTGTATTGGCCGGTGCGAGCATAAGCTTGCCAGTTGATGTGCCGTGGGTCATCGCCCGGGACATAGTTGCGATGGTCTTGGAAGTCCATCGAAGACCCCGTGCCCGCTCCTGCAAATTCACCCGAACCACCGCGCCAAACTTTACTGCGTAGTGGCAATCGAAGGCGACTGGCACAAGCTGAGGACCGAGTATAAGCGTCTTTAAGAGCGTGTGAAGTCATAGCCTAGTTTTCATCCGAAAGGTTGCGGTCGTCTTCTTCACTTTCGAGTTGAGACAGATGGCGCAGAGGGGCGACTACAAAACCGAGGCAAAGCGCAATGTAAGCGCTGGTGGTTATCGCGGAGACAAGAAAAAGAATCGAATCATCGGTATGGGACGACAAAAAGGGATGGACCTGAGGAATGAAGCAGAAAGCCCAAGCCACCATTTCGGTATCGCCAATGCCATCGAGTAACGTGAGCAAGGGCATAAGCCCAAATAACAGAGTCGCAAAAAGAAGGTAGGAGACTAGACGATTGGTCACTCGTTTCTGGAAGAGATGAACAAGGAAGTTGGGGAGATAAATCATCCCAAGAAAGGTCGAGATAATGCTCAACATTTCGAAGTCGCCGGACGTCTTAAGTTCGTCACCGATGAGAAGGCTTAAGAGGATGACCAAGAGGACCAATAAGAGGTGAAAGAGCATTCCAGTAGCCCAACCCGGAGCGAGAAAGCGAGCCGCGATCTTACCCAGCAAGCCAAAGCGCAAAAACGGTCGCACCACCACCGAAGGATAACCAATTTCCTCCGTAAAGAGATCGAGTGAAAGCATTCCGAGTAAAAGGAAAAAGCAAATCCACGCCAATTCGTATTCAATTCCGTGCAAAGCCAGAAAAGAAAGTGGGACCACTACCAGCGCAACCAGTCGCTTGCGGGTCGCCCGATTTTCCGCAGAAGGGGCAATGGCAGTGGCTGCTAGCTCAAGGAAAAAGTAACCGACAAAAACTGCGATGAGAAAGCTCCCAAGAAGACCTAACCAATGGGAAGTCGTGTTGGGGGTGAAAAGCTCGAGCAGCTCGTCAAAACCGCCAAAGGCGTAAAAGCCGATGGGGACAAAAAGAAAGAGTCCACCCAGCAAGGGGATGGCCCGAATCAGCATCAGGGTGGAGGCAGACAGCCCGACCGTAATGGCGGTCAGGACTCCGGAGAGCAGGAAGACCGAAAAGAGGAGCAACAACTCGGAGAAGAGCTGCATTCCTCCAAAAAAGTAGCGCAGAATGAGGTAAGGGATGATCGCGAAAAGCAGCAGGGAAGTCTGACCCATGATCGAAGACCATTTTCCAAAGACAATTCGCCATGCCGAGAGCCGGGTGAGTGACATCAGATCGATAGTGTCGGATTTTATCTCACTAGAAATAGCCGACATCCCACGAAGGGGCTGAACGATCAAGACGGCCAGCGAGAAGAGAAAGAAAATGATCGAAGAAACAATGCCTCCCGCATTGGCATCGGCTGCCGCTGTTGTGAGAAGAATGAGCGCAAGGAGGCCCTGCAAAATGAGAAAAAGAATAACGAAGGTGTGAGTCCGCAACCCTTGACGAAGTTCTTTAACCAACATGGGGCTGAAATGATCGGAAAAATCATTCAACTTCTCCATGGGAGAAGGAGGGAGCGGTGGCGGTGAGGCGCTGGACGATTCCTCGGACATCAGGCCAGACTTTGGATAGCTGAACGGCGATTGGAAAGGATGAAGGGTGTGAGAACCTTAATTTTGGAGAAAGGTCCAAGAGCGCTGAATAAGGACCGTTTGAACGGAGGCCCTCCGCTTAGCAGGCATTGAAACAGCACTCGGTAAGAATAGCTCTTGTCTCCCAAGTCTGATACAGCATCCGCGATCTGGTTTGAAGCTCCTGCATTCTTTTCGCTTGAATATTCGGAAGAGCGGGATAACTTCGAATCACAAGTTACTTTATCAATTTACTAAAGATTAAGCGATGAGCGAAGTGAAATTAGCAAAAAACGAAGGAATCAAGACTGAGAGCGATTACCTTCGCGGAACCATTACGGAGAGCCTCAATGACACCTCAACTGGTGCAGTGGCTAAGGATGATGAACAGCTGCTGAAGTTCCACGGCACCTATCAGCAGGATGACCGTGACCTCCGCAAGCAACTCAAGGCTGAGAAGAAAGAGAAAGCCTTCTCCTTCATGATCCGCGTTCGGGTTCCCGGTGGAGTTGCCACCCCAGAGCAGTGGATCGAGATGGACCGCCTCACCGAACAATTCGGGGGCAACGGCGTCCTCAAACTTACCACCCGGCAAGCGTTTCAAGTTCACGGCATTCTGAAAGGCGAGCTTAAGCAGACCATCAAGGAGGTCAACGATGCCGCCATGGATACGATTGCAGCCTGTGGCGACGTGAACCGGAACGTGATGGTGAACCCTAATCCGAAAATTTCGAAGACTCATGCCGAGGTTCTGAAAGATGCCCAAGCGGTGAGCGACCACCTCACTCCCCAGACCGGTGCTTATCACGAGATTTGGCTTGATGGCGAAAAAGTGGAAAGCAGTGAAAGCGAGGTCGAGCCCATCTACGGCAAAACTTATCTCCCGCGTAAATTCAAAATCGCCTTTGCCATTCCCCCCGGCAACGACGTCGATGTCTACGCCAACTGCCTATCCTTTGTTGCCATTGTGGAAAATGGCGAATTGAAAGGCTACAATGTATTGGCCGGAGGCGGCATGGGAATGCATCACGGACAAGCTGCTACCTTTCCTCGCTTGGCCGATGTCATTGGATTCATCACTCCTGACAAGGTGGTCGCGGTGGCCGAGAACGTTGTGAAGGTGCAACGCGACTACGGCGATCGTAGCAATCGCAAGCACGCTCGACTCAAGTATACAATTCATGACCGGGGTGTGGACTGGTTCCGAAGCGAATTGGAAAAGTATCAAGGCTTCGCATTGGAAGAAGCACGTCCTTTCGAATTTGACACCAATGGTGATACCTATGGCTGGGTGCAGGACGAAGAGAATGCCTGGCACTGTGGTCTCTACGTCGAAAGCGGTCGGGTCATGGACAAGGTCCGCGAAGGTTTGCTTGAAATTGCTAAGGTTCACGAAGGTGACTTTCGTCTCACTGGTAACCAGAACGTCATGATCAGCAATGTGAGTGATGCCAAAAAGCCAGAAATCGAAGCCTTGCTCGCCAAATACGAACTAGATAGTTGGGATCGTCTGAGCGGTGTGAAATTGCATGCTTTGGCTTGTGTCGCTTTGCCAACTTGCGGACTCTCGCTTGCAGAAGCCCAACGCTTTTTACCATCTGTCATCGACGAATTGGAGAGCACCTTGGAGGCGACGGGCCTGCGTCACGACGCCATCACAATGCGCATGACTGGTTGCCCGAACGGCTGTGCTCGTCCTTATCTCGCCGAGATAGCCATGGTCGGAAAAGCACCTAACAAGTATAACGTCTTCCTCGGGGGCGGCTTCGTGGGCAATCGTCTCAACCGTCTCTGGAAGGAGATGGTTCCTGGTGACGAATTGGCCGCGACCTTGGCACCACTCTTTGAAGAGTATGCGCAAGAGCGAAACGAGGGAGAGAAGTTTGGTGATTTTGTGATTCGCAAAGGTCATGTCGAAGAACTGACCGATTGCACCCAATTCAACGTCAAAGATAAGCCGATTGGAGCATGAGCGCAGC
Source organism: uncultured Roseibacillus sp. (assembly GCA_964529725.1). GTDB lineage: Bacteria > Verrucomicrobiota > Verrucomicrobiia > Verrucomicrobiales > Akkermansiaceae > Roseibacillus. Next base: position 22,257 of record CAZGXV010000001.1, on the reverse strand, counting down.
AGCGTCAGTAGAGGACATCGTGGTGAATGCGGAAGCTTTGACTTCGGTGCTCGCGAATCAATCCGCTGGTGAGCGTATTGCCGAACTGGCGAGTCGTTATCCAGGGAAAGTGGTGGCGAGTACCAGCTTTGGGTTGCAGGCAGCCGTGATGTTGAATCTGCTCAAGGACCACGCGCCTGAGATTCCGGTTGTGTTCATCGACACCGGCTATCATTTTGATGAGACCTACCAGTATGCGGTCGATCTCACTCAGCGCCTCGGCCTCGACATCAAGGTCTACCGCTCGCAATGGAGCCCTGCTTGGCAAGAAGCGATCCACGGTAAGCTTTGGGAGCAGGGCGAGCAGGGGATGGAGAAGTATTCTCTTCTCAATAAAGTCGAACCCATGAATCGGGCCATCGCGGAAACAGGGGCCAAAATCTGGCTCAGCGGTCTCCGTCGGAGCCAGTCCCAATCTAGAGTCGAGCGTCCCTTAGCGGAGCAGCAATCCAAAACCATCAAGGCTTACCCCATTCTGGATTGGGATGATAACAGGGTAGAGAAATACCTCGTCGATTCCGAGTTGCCCCGTCATCCACTGGCGAGCGAATACGTGACGATGGGCGATTGGCATTCCACCAAAAAGAGGTCAGAGGTGGAGTCGGATGAAGCGACCCGCTTCGAGGGCGAGAAGTATGAGTGTGGACTACACCTCAGCTCCGGAGTGAACGATTTTCAGATTTAAACACCTTTTCAGGTTTAGAAATTCTCAATTTGAACTAAGAAGAAAGAGACATGATTGCAAATAGTATGGTTGATACCGTGGGCAATACGCCCCTGATTAAACTCCCCAAAATTTCGGAAGAAGCGGGAGCCGAAATTTTCGTGAAGGCCGAGTTCTTTAATCCACTCTTCAGCGTGAAAGACCGTATCGGCAAAGCGATGATCGAGGCCGCCGAGCGCGATGGCAAGTTGCAGCCCGGTGGAACCATCATTGAGCCCACTTCGGGAAACACAGGGATCGCGCTCGCCTTCGTGGCCCGCGCAAAGGGCTATCGTTGTATTTTGACCATGCCCGAGACAATGTCCATGGAGCGTCGGGTGTTGCTCAGGCTTCTGGGTGCAGAAATTGTTTTGACCCCGGGACCAAAGGGGATGGGAGGAGCAATCGCCAAGGCTAAGCAGTTGTTAGAAGAACAGGGTGAGGGCTCATTCGGTCCTAGTCAGTTTGACAACCCTGCTAATCCTCAGGTCCACCGGGAGACCACTGCGGAAGAGATTTGGAAAGACTCCGACGGCAAGGTTGATGCCTTTGTGGCAGGAGTCGGCACGGGTGGCACGATCACAGGGGTGGGAGAAGTTCTGAAGTCACGGGGCAATACCAAGGTCGTGGCCGTGGAGCCTGTCGCAAGCCCGGTTATCTCAGGCGGTTCACCGGGGCCCCACAAGATTCAAGGGATTGGCGCCGGGTTTATTCCTGGAAATTTGAATACAGAGGTCATTGATGAGGTCGTCCAGGTCAGCAACGAGGACGCCTTCGCCACGGCGCAACGTCTCGCACAAGAAGAAGGCCTTCCCGCTGGCATCTCCACCGGTGCTAACGTCTGGTCTGCCATGCAAATTGCTAAACAATTCCCGGGCGGTCGTATTGTGACCATCGGTTGTTCGTCGACAGAACGTTATTTGAGCACGCCTCTCGCCGAAGCCGTCAAAGAAGAAGTGAGTAGCCTTCCAACCCACGAAATCTAAAAAAGCGTAGAGCAAATCAACTTTCACAACACCTCTCACTCGGACTCGGGTGAGAGGTTATTTTTTGGAAAAATCTAATCGTCTAAGCGGAGTCACCTCAAAAACATCGTTACTCGTTTATTATTTTGGAAAAATTAAACATCAATCATCAAAAAATATTTACAAATATTAAAAAGTTTGTCATATTGGCGGTCCAGTGAGTGTTTTCCGTGTCATCCGTTCCTTCCTTCTTTGTGGCATTTGCCTAGTCGCCGTTCTCGCCGAGTCCCAAGGGGCGCACACTGTGCGAAAGGGGGACACTCTCTATTCAATCGCGAGAGCGAATGGAGTGACCGTGCAAAAGCTGATGTCAGCGAACGGAATCAAAGACGCCAGCAAACTGCCTATCGGCAAACGTCTCAGCATCCCCAGCAAAGCCTCATCGACAAGAGTTTCTCAAGTCTCGTTGAAAGCGAGCACGGTGACCCGCTCTTCGGGGAGCAAAAGCAAGACCATCATCATTGATCCGGGTCATGGGGGGCGTGATAAAGGCGCCGTCTGGGGTGGTGTTCGCGAGTCGGATTTGAATCTCAAAACCGCCTTTAAGCTCGAATACTATCTCAAACGTGCAGGTTACAAGGTCGTGCTGACCCGTCGTAGCGATCGCTATGTTTCCTTGAGCCGCAGGGGAGCCATCGCCAATCGGTATCGCAACGCGGTTTTCATCAGTATTCACTACAACGCCACTCCCGAGACATACGTGCATGGTGGTGAGACTTTCCACGGCGGGTCCAAGGCGGGACGATATCTAGCAAGCTCACTTCAGCGCTATCTCGTCAGCCATTGTCGAGTGAAGAATCGGGGCGTTCGCTACGGTCGTTTCTCCGTCTTACACAACACCAATTGCCCGGCGGCTCTAGTTGAGTGCGGTTTCATCAGCAACTCCCGGGAGCGCGCTCGTTGCAACACTTCCTCGTTCCAGGATGCGGCAGCCCGCGCCATTTTTGCGGGAATCCAGCGTTGGGACCGTTCTTACTAGACGAGCCCTGCATCGCGCCAAACTGCTTGAAACGATTGCGCGCTTTCAGGGTCGTTTAACAAAAGCCCAGCGAGGGGTGCCTCGTTCTTTTTCCGTCGCTGAATCATCAGTTCGCCCACTGAATTGGGCGACAGCTTGCAGCGAAGGTTGTGCGCGATACGACCCATCGAACAGCGAGCATTAATTTCGACAATGGGTCGCATGCGAATTTGCTCATCGGAATCCCGGTAGAAGAAGGCATCAACCGCCACCGGACCGGAATAACCTGGCAGGAGAGTCGGCAGTTCGGCAGAGAGGATTTTCCTAAAAAATTCGGGTCCGGAGAATTTTCCGTTCTTGGTTTGAACCAGAGGTTGATGAAAAAGGACAGTGAGGTCCCGGGGGAAGAGATTGCCAATTTTAGGAGCAACCCGCGTTCCCAGGTAATGACCTCTGGAATCTGTCAGTAATTTGGTGACAGCGACGAAACGGACCAATCCCTCGCGCGTGATGTCGTAGAGCGCGGAGAAGTCCATGAGCCTCGACAGGTATGGCTCGATGACCACTGCTCCCTGAGCGTCCAGATTGCGCTGCAACCAATCGTGAATGTCCTGCTGAGAGCTGTCGCGGTTCACTATCAGTTGGCCCCGGCCCGCACAGGAAAGTTCCGGTTTAAGGAGAAGCGGCCCTTGGGGAAGAGCGGTCTTGAGGAAGGAAAGCGAATCTTTCAACTCGTGAAACACTTTACTCTCGTTATTGGATAGTTGGACTTGTTCGGCTGCGCGAGCGGTGAGGCTTTTTCCTAGATGCGCAGCGGGCAACGGTTCCCGCCATGGAAAGAGAGTTCCTGCAGTAGGGTTGTTAGCAAGGGGGCGGAAAAGCTCGCTCGCTTCTGGGCTCCAAGCCCAAGGCCGAAAGCCGCCCAACTTGCGAGAGGTGAGTTCGCAAAGTGGATTCGCCTCTGGCATGGGCATCACTTCAGGGAGGGGAAGCCCGGCTTGTTTGAGAGAGGCCAGATGCTTCTGAGACGGAGTCACTCGCATCAGGACCGCATCATCAGGATGAGCATTGGCCAAGATGAGAGCTTCCAAGTCCTGTTCGAGATGCAAAGCCGCTTTGTTAGGATGAAATTTTTCTCCTCTTGCAGCAGCTGCGGCATGTGCTTCGCAATTCGGATTGAAGAAATGGATATTTGGCGTTCTTCCTCTCGAACGTTGATAGATTTGCAGTTGGGAAATGAAATCATCACTCAAGCCTGCTTTTTTTCTGCCCTCAGAATTAAAGGGAACGGAACCCTCGGGGGCCTTGGCTCGTATGGGGCTTAAGGGGTGAGCAAGAGAGCCATGCCAAGCATCCCAATCGGTTTGCTTTTGCTCTTTGAAGCGTCGGAGCCACTTGAGTCCGTAGCCAACGTGAGCAATCTCATCCTTGTAAATCTTCGCCAGCAGATTGGAAGTGACTTCATCACCCACTCGCGCGAAGGCCTTGGAATAGTGATGAGCGTAATCAAGATTGCTCTGTTCGAAAGTGAGCGAGAGTCGGGAGACATATTCGATGGGGGACTCCATGGTCGAGATATGATCCCAAATCATACTCGAGAGGCTGTGGTCACCAAACTCGGTCCCTGTTGCTGCCATCCGGTCGAGATAGAGTCGAGTATGCTCCTGCTCCTCCTGCAAGGTGTGTAAAAGACCGCGCCGAAAGGCGTCAGGCGCATCCGGGAATTTGAGAAGAGCAAGTGCCATCAGCTCGACGGCAAGTAACTCATGGTTACAGAAAAAGTGGAGCAGGACGGAACGGTGGTCTTCGTTTCCTAGCTGTTCCGTGGAAGGAATCTTGGTGCGCGTTTCGCTTGCGGAGCGGGGTCTGAGTTTTTCCGGACGCCCCGGACGATCAGGGGTCCGGTAGCTGAGCTTGGAAGGTGGGTCGAGTGTGAGCCCAAGGGGCGCGGGCGCGAGTTTATCCGTGAGATTGTCCGCTAAGAGAATCCTTTCCGCATAATCTCGAACGGTCATATCACAAGGCGCGCTGGCAGACTTGAGCCTACATCACGGCGTGCAATTGAGCGAGCGAAAGAAGGGTATAGGAACTGACCAGCACGGGATCGTTTTCCCACCAACGGGAGTTCGCGTTAATCCAAGAGCCGTCCTCGCGTTGGCTGGAGAGAAGTTTGCGAGTCAGCTCCATGCGCCAGTCAGCTTGTTTGCCGTCGGCCAGTTGGAATTGGTCCACTCCTGCTGCGGAGAATGCCTTCGCGATGGTCTGATAGTAGTAATAGAGACCTTGCTCGCCGAGCCCTGGGTTTTCGTCCAAGGTATAGTTCTTGCTCAACCAAGTCATCACCGAAGTGATGCGAGGGTCGTCTTTTTCAAGGTCAGCATAGATAAACGATAGCAATCCAGCGTACGACATTGAACCATAGGAACGCAGGGCAACAGTTCCGTCAGGCAACTCTTGCTCACCAGCTTTGCTATCGTTCGGGAAATAAACAAAACCGCCCTTGTTGTCAGCATCATCGGAAGCGAAAGGCTGGTCATTGGTCTCGGGCAGATTCTGACAGCGCGAGACGAACGTGAGGGCCGCTTCCCAATCCAGCTTAGGTTGCTTGCCGTGTTCGGAGTCGGTGGCGAGTTGCTTGGTGTGGTAAAGAGCTTCGAGGGAAAGATAAGTATTGGACATGTCAGAATGGGCATAGGTCCCGCCATAACCGATGCCGCCGTCAAACTGGTCGTCGGTCTCGCCCTTGTTACCCCAGTCGGTCTGTTGATTGATGAGAAAGGCCCGGGCTTTCAACAAGAGAGGCTCGTCCTCCTTTTTGCCCAGAGCAAGAAAGGCCATCATGGAAGTGGAGGTGTTATAGGTAGCCAATCCTTTGCCATAGATGCCTCCGTCCGCCTTCTGGTTGCTGCGTAAAAAGTCGAAGCCGCGCGCGATCCATTCCGGAGTCTCGCTACTATGGTCGTAGTTGGGGTCACGCAAAACTGCAGTGAGAGCGAGCGCGGTGAGGGCAGGAGTTTTCGGATCACCCCAATGACCTTCGGGCTGCTGTTGGCTTTTGAGGTAAGCCGAACCGGTGGTAATTGCCCGTTCCGATTCTAATTTGAGAGAGAGGTAAGGATTGACCTGTTCCGCGTTCTCAGTGACTTCTTGAGCACAGAGAATACTTGGTAAGAGAAAGGAGAGGAAGAGCGACTTCATATCTTAAGGGGCTTTGGTTTCGGCGTTATTTTTTTTCGAGAAGAGGAGCAAAAGTGAGGGTGACAGGCGTGCCTATCGCGGGAAGACGTTTCTTATTTGGTATCCAAGGTTCGTCGGTTTGGTTGTCTTTTCCCGAAAAGTTGATGAGGGAAGAGCGGGTGATAAAGATGGCACCAATATCGCCAGAGGTCTCAGCCTTGAAGGCATTGTTATGGAGATAGGAGCCGTGGTAGATCCAAGGAGCTGGTTCCATTTCACGCTCATTCCCAGTGTGGTAAATGAGGTCGTTGAGCGAAGCTTCTTTCTGCTCGTCACCATCCTTCCAACGGACCAGGACTTGTAAGCGCGAGGCCGTCTTCTGCTCTTCGGTCACTTCAGGGAATTTTCCGGTGCTCTCGAAGTTCTCGTCCAGAATTGGAAAGAGTTCGGTGGAGCTTTGATAGCGCAACAACTTGAGGGCGATATTAAGGTGCAGGGCAGACGTTTGGGTGATGAAAAGAGATTCGTGAATTTTTCCTTTTTCGTGAGAAATGGCATATTCGATGATGCCTTCCAACTGGTTAACCTCAGCCGGAAAGGAGATGTGACGGCTGTTCTCATCGAATTCAACCAGCCCCAGCGAATACTTGCCGTCCCCCAATTCCACCACTTCGGGTTGAGGGAATACCACCTTTTCTTCGTCTTGACCGAAGGCCGAGGCAAGAGCGAAAAGAGGTACGAGAAAGATGGGAATCAATTTCATGTCGCTCCGACAGTAACGCGACTCTGAGCGACTGTCTTTGGGAAAAAAGCGATTAGGGGTCGATTTCTTGGTTTTCGGGTGCAGCTTCGTCTCGCGAAGAGGTGTTCCCGGTTTCTGAGCCTACTGGTTCCGCTTCGGACCCAGCGCCATCAGCGAGTGCTTCGCTTGGTGGGCCTGCTACTAATGACTGAAAAGGGGTGCTCAGAATTTCCTTCCAAGCCAAACGTGTCACTTTGTTAATAAGAGCGTTTTCTGGATCCTCGCCTTGCAGCAAAGGGGGAGGAGGCGTCAAGTTGCCGACGGAGGTGATCCGACGCACCAACAGACGATACAGTCCATGCGTGAGACGGCCATCAAGCTCGCTATCAGTCCGAGGAGTCACGGTGACCACAGCAAGGGAAGGCTTCTCGGGGTCTTCTCCCGGAACGGTCATCCAGACGGCGACAGGGAGAGAAGGTAAAGGCGTGGATGGCACGGGAGAACTGCGAATATGAAAAGTAGGCTGGCATTGATTGCCACTACCGATGACGACCAATTCAGTGAGAGTGGTGATCGTTCCGGTGAGCGACTCCGGCGGACGAGCAGTATCGAGGTGAATCTGCACTGGCACCGCAGCGGCAGGATCGGGATTCCACATCGGCAGCGTCGCCTTTAAGTTTACCAAAGCCCGCTCACTTTTTTCCTGAATCGAGCTTCCCGCTGGAGAAGAATCCTGGACTCGCTCGTAAGCCAAGACTGCTCGTTGGACGTGTCCGGCATTTTGAAGGCGCTGAGCAAGGTCAAAAAGAGCAGGCGCGCCAAGTTCGGCATGACTGCGATACTCGTCCAATCCGGGAGAAACCTGAAGATCGCCAAACTCGATTTTGGGCAACTGGGGAGCCTCGGGTGGAGAGGCTGGAGACTGGCGCTCTTTGACCAAAGCCGAAACCTCTTGATCCAAAGGGGAGGCAAAGTCAGGTCGCAACTCATGCGCAGGAATCACCCGCGGAGTCATGAAGTCATATTTGCGAATCCCCACTAACCACGCCACTAGGGGCACGAGAATGAGAAGGGGAATCGCAACCTTAAAAGGAATGGTCACCGTGCCCCGAGTAGAAGGCTTTCCAAGCACCACGAACAGAAAAAGGTCTGTCGTGTTTTCGACGAACTGACCAAACCGGCAGATCGCCTGTGACGTCCCGTCCCTTACTATCCCTTACCAGTTATGAGTCACCATCTAATACGGGAGCCCGCGGCGTTCCCGAAACTCTGGTTCATAAGGATTGAAGTCAATGTGGGTAAAGGCCCGCAAATCAAAGGTCGCTTCCCCAAACACTTGCGAATACCCGGTAATCGTGGTCGGGGTCATTGCGGTGAGCCGAAGCGTGACATGACCACCATGATGGAAATGCGCCCGAACATCTTCGCTATAAAGACGTGGCTCTTCGCGGTCTTCGCGACTGGTAATTTGAAATGAACGCAAGCGCGCGATCGGGATTGCCACTGGCACGTATTCGGTTTCGATTCGCAGCTTACCGCTTTCATCAATCGAAGTCGCTTTCCCGACAATGGTATCTCCATTATGAAGCTCGATCTGCTCACCCTCTACCGGGAGCGGTTGTCGAAAATCGAGATAGTCCTTCCTCTCGGGTAAAGTGCCATCCCAAGGCCGAATCGCAAAGTTTGAGACAGTCTGCTCGCGTCCATGCAAAGTCGATAAATGCCACCAATTATCTCCCACTAGTGGTTCGGGGTCGCTGGCAGAACTCACTTGCTCGCCGTCGAGAAAGAGAGTGAATTTTCCCGTCTTGCGATCAACGAACAATTCAACATGGCAGATTCCTTCTTCTTGGAAGTCATGCCGTCGTCCGAATAAATCCATCTGCAAGGGGATGCTGCGATTGTCGACTCGTTTGAGGAATTGCATCGACCCTCTTTGAATGGAAATCGAATACCCAGTTCGCGGAATCAATTCCGTCCCCGAGTCCGAAAAGAAATGCAGCCGAAGATAAGGCGAGTAGTCGAAAGCGAGGTCAAACTCCAAGTGGAGCTTATCGGGAAGCTCTGGAAATTCGCGCGCGATTGAACCGCGCGCCGACGAGACAAGATTTTTGCCTTCGAAGCTCCAGGCATCGAGGCTTTCAATTGTTTTCCAGTCTTCCTTTTCTCCGGGCCCGTTGATGATGGCAGAAGCTTCCGTCGCTACCTCAATGCCATGTATCATCGAGCGTTTAAGAGTCAACTCGCCCGCATACCAAGTCTTCAGCCTTACCTCTCCATCATTGAACCCAAGAAGCTCGGCCTCCATGACGTCGAAGATTTTATCAGCCCGGGTCTGAAAGGTGATGGTGGCCACTGTGTTGCCGTCGTTCGTAGGCCGAGGCCCTTGCAAGTGAATAGAGTCAATGTTGTGCGTATGAAAGGGGATCGCGTCCCCCACAAAGAGCGGGCTCTCCCAAAGCAAGAAACCTTCCGGACTGACGCCTGTTGCCATTCCAGGTAAAGTTTCTCCTTCGGGAAAAAGTAACTTTCCCGCAACGGGTTTCTCGTCAGCGAGCCCCAGACTAGTGGCAATACCAAACAAGGCAATGGTCGTAAAAGTGTTCATTCTTCTTCGTCTTGGAGTTTGTTGAGAAAACGGATAGATTTGACGGCGGAGCGAGGAACTTTAACTTCGCCCAACAGGGGATGAGTCAACTTGACTTCGTTGTCCGATAGCCAAATTTTCTCGGCGGAAACGACTCCATCATTGGCAATGTCGAGTTCATACTTGGGGAAGTCGGTTGCTACTTTTTCTTGTTCGGTTTCTTTGAAGTAAATGATGCGCGCCTGCTGGGTCGGAATTTGCACAGGCTCATCGGCAAAAGGGCTTTTTAAAAGAAAGAACGAGGGAGTGGTGTCTGATTCCGCTTCCTCATCGGTGCTTTCGCTCACCATGCCAAGAACGCTCCCGGAGATGCGTTTACCTTCCGCGTCAACCAAGCTGTCCGTGTCCTGATTGCCGGTTTCTTCCAAAAGCTCAATCTGGGAAACGGCATCCCAATCGTAAACCCGGAGGTCCGAGAGCAGGCAGGCCGAGTTGTCCGAGTTATTGCGCTCGATGATGATGCCGTCGCCAGTAGTGGGGGGCGCGGCATCCTGCATCTGGCGAACGAGCTTGCCGTCTAGGTAAAGGTCGATTGTTCCTAAAAGGCGATTGACCTGAATCTCCACTTCCACTTCACCATCATCGAAGGCCTCACTCTGCGAGAGATTGACCAGCATATGAAAGCGAGGCTCTGTCGAGCGTTCACGTCGAATCTGAACTCCCGCCTTATTGACATCGATATAGTAGCGGTCATGGGGTGTGGTCTGTTCGAGGTCGCAGCCAAAATAGACTCGGACCGAAGGGCGTTCGTCCCACTTGAGGCGAAACTGGATCTTAAACTGACTCCCCAGCTGCACGTTTTTTGCAATCTGCCCACGCTCGACGAGTAGAAGACCTTCGTTACTCATCATGGTCCAAGTCTCGGCACCATCACCGGACCATTCTGCAAGAGGAGCCGGTCCCGAGTAGGCGAGGGATTGGGGTTTGATTCCGAAGCGGAGGGTGTTGACCTGAGTTCTCTCCAGATTGAGAACACCACCAACCAATCCTTCGTAAACGAGCGTGCTTTCATCCAGCGAACGGAGATTACCCGGTAAAATATCACCATTGGCTAGGACCAGGCGCTCAGTTTGGAAGGGGTCCGCCTCTTGCGGGCCTGACAGCTCCAACCTCGTAAAGGAATCCGCGCGGAAAGGAATGGCGACGGGAGAACGCGGGCTTCCCATGACAACGCCTTCGGTGGGACTGATCGATATCAGTTTTCCCTCGAACTGGTCATCTGTCGATAAGGTCAAAATTTCAGCCGATAAAAGCGAGGCTGATAGTAAAAAGGAGAGGGCTCTAAAATTCATCATCCCAGTTGTCAAAAATGGTTCCAATTGGATCAAACTCCAAGAGATAGGCATAATTCAGGTCCAAAGAGAGCTCGCCCAAGATAGCGTGTGAACATTGCAAATCGGCGGATTGTCCTTCCTTAGGAACGACCGTGAGAAGACCGTTGGGTTGAAAGCTTACCAGTATTTCTCCTTCTTCAGCGTCGGGCGCGACTAGCACTGAATCGGTGGCGAGCTGGATATCAGTCACCTCATCAGCCGGGATTTCAAAGACTCCGTAGTCCGATTTTACCCGAAAAACATCTTCTTCCATGGTGAGGATTTCCCCGGAAAATCGGTCCGTTCCGTTCGCCAATAGCAGAACATCACGCTCACTCGTCTGCATACTGCGGGCGGAATCAGGCATTCCATTCCATTCCGAAATGACGACATCACTCACTCGGAGTCTCGACTTGCCGCCTGCCGAGATCGCGAAGTAGCGCTCGGCATCGCCCAACGGTTCGGCAAGGTCCTGCCATTCTGAGAAAAACTCACCATTTACAAACAAAGAAACAGTCCCCTTGAGGCGGTCGGCCCGCACCTCGAATTCAGCTTTGTAAAGGTCGCCCAAATTCATCCGTCCTCCCGAATTGGGGAAGGAAGTCTTCTTCCCATTGAGACGATCATCAAAACCGAGACGTTGCAGACGGGAGTAACTGGAAAGAACAGAAATGAGATAACCCGAGCCGTAGCGATCGGCATCACTCGAGCCGGTGCCGACTTCCATTATGTCGATGAAGGGGGGCGCGGCCTCTTCCTCTCCCTCTTCCGCCTCAGCTCCCTGATTTTCTTCTTCCTCCTTGGGGTCGACCTCCTTGTTCTCCGGTGCTCTCTTGACCCGTGCTTTCAATTCACGATGTGGACGTTTAAAGTCCGAGAAAAGAGCAATGTTGGCATTGAGGGGAGCTTGCCAAGAAAGTTGAAAGCGGATGGATACTCGGTCGGGCAGAGTCGTCTCAAGCCGCAGAACTTGGGACGAATTACTATACCAAGCTGCGCTTCCATAATGCCAAGCGGGAGGGCCCTTTCTAGTCACCTGGTCATCTTCAGTTTTGTCCTCGTCGTCGTCTAAGTTAGGAATTCTCCACTCCTGATCATTGAAGGGGCCCGCGTAAAGAACATTGCCCCCATGTCGATTGGGTAAGATTTTCACCACTTGATTACGTGGAATCGTGAGTAAGCCTCCGAACTGCGTTTGCAGGCTTACCGAGTCACTCCCCATCGCGATGATTTCCCCAGGAATGCGGTCTCCGTTGTTGAGTTCAACTAGGCCTTTGCTCGAAAGTTGACTCTGGGCCCGGCCATTGTTGAGACTGAGCTTCTGTAAGTTCTGAGTTTCAAAGTTGATAGGCTCTTCGGCTTCGGCACTTTTCCACATCACAAGGGGACCTTCGTCCAAGCCTAGGTATCGGCCATGCAAGGTGTCGCCATTCTTAAACCGAAGGAAGTCTGGGGAGCCGAAGCTGAACAAGGCCGTGCAGCCAAGGCCCAATAAAGTGAGATGAGGAACAGGATTCACAATTATTTTTCGTAGATGGGAAGAAAGCGATAGTTGAGAGCCAAGGAAAGAAGTGCCCCCGAAGTCGCAAAGTGCTTCCCCTTATTGTCGGGCCAAGAACCATCACGGCTTTGGGAGGCCGAGAGGTAGCGAATATTTTGCGAGTTCCAGCTTTGCCAAAGCTCCTCGTCAGCGTGGAAGAGGGCTTGCGACATGTAATACTCGAAGTAGTAGGGATAATAGCGGTCGCGGTATGTGATGTTGTCGCGCAAGTAGTTCACGCTGGCAGCGAAGCCTTTCCCTTCCTTTTGTTTGGCGAGAGCAAAGCAAGTGACCCCGATCGCTGTGAGGGTCGGTTTCTCTCCCGATGGCGAAGTGTAGCCAATGCCACCTCGGGAAGACCGACATCGCTTGAGGTAGGAGAGTCCTTTTTGGATGGCCTCGTCGGGCACAGCAATACCAGCATTGCGGGCCGCAAGCAGGGCCACGATTTGACAGCCCGCAACAGTACTATCAGCGTCGTGGCTATCCGGAGTATAGCGCCAAGCGTCGAAGCGGTTTCGCTTTTGAGCAGAAAGAATGAGCTCAACTGCTTGGGAAAGCGCGGGAGCAAGACGTGGATCGTCGACTACGCCATAGGATTCAGCCAAGGCTAAAGTGGCAAAACCGTGATTATACATGCTGTTGCCAATGTAACCATTGGTGGAGTTCTGCTTATCGAGAAGATAATCGAGAGCTTTAGAAATATTCTGAGCATAGGGCCCATGATTCGGGTCCTCGCCATGCGCTAAGAAGGCGAGGATACAGAGGCCGACTACTCCGGGCTCGCTACTATAACGACCGTTCCATGCTCCATTGTCTAATTGGTCTTTAGCAAGAAAGCGGAGACCTTTGGAATACATCGCCTCCACTTGGGGAGAGACCGGATTGGCTTCGCGACGGGGAATACTCTGAGCCCAGAGCGGACAGAGTCCCAAGAAGGTGAGAAGAAGAATTTTCATGAATCCGAAGAGGAGGAGTTGCGGTTGTAGGCATCCAAGAGCTTCCGAAATTCGTTAGGAAGGTTTCGCCCCGCAGGAGCGCTCCCTTTTGGAATCACGCGTTCGGTTTTCAGTCCATCGACATCTCCTTGCTTGCTTCCATTGGCCGAATCAGAGTCTCCCGTGGAACCTCCGCCCTCGCCCTCCTGACTTGGCTCGGAGCCACCCTCCTTTGGGGGGCCTTTTTGTTGGCCCGGCTCTTTGCCCATCATGCGTTCCATCATGTCGAGCATCGCCCCCATACTCTCTTTCGACTCTTCGGACTGGTCGCCGGACGACTGCTGCTTTTGTTTCGCAGCCGCGAGAATCTTTTCGATGATTTCGGTCTGAGCGGCCAAGGTCGGACCTCCTGTTTCGCCCTCAATAAGGTCGTCGGTCACTTCGGCCATGATCTTCTCCACCTCTTCCAGCATCTCGATCACTTGTGGAACTGTCTGGCTCTCGACCAGCTCCATGACATCAGCGGAGAGTTCATCCTGCACTTCGGCGAGGGCTTCGGAGCTTTCGATAATGCGCTGGGCCACTTCCCGAGGGGACGCTGGCTTCTCTTCCGCCCACCCGTGGCCGGAAAAAACAAAGACAAAGCAACTGAGGAGTTTGAGGGGACCTATTTTCATGGTAATCGGGAACGTTGAATGGAAGGCGGTTGGGCTGAGCGTCGGAGCTGTTCGATTGCCCTTGTGCGGGCTCGGATATCTTGCTCGGCCTGAATCATACGCATGACCTTAAGCATAAATTCAAAATCTTCATCCTCCACGGAACCGCCGCCGCCTCCGCCACCACCTCCTCCGCCATTTTTATTCTGGTCGCCTTCGAGGAGTTTGGCCCACTCACGCAGTTGCTTGGCCCATTCCTTGGAAAAAACAATACTCCGGAAGGTGAGGTTGCGGGCAAGACGTTCCCGGTTGAAATCGAGACCTTCCTCGATTTTAGAGGCGTTCATCTCATCGAGGAGATTTTTGTGAACCTCTTTTTCCGTTCGGGAGTAGAAATGGCCTAAGTCTTCCCGAATCCAACGCACATCGGAAGCCGTTCGCTTTTGCTGCAAGGTGAGTTCGCCTAGAAGACGTTCTTCCACCGGATCGATTTCATTGCTGCGCAGGCCAATTAATTTTTCCAAGGAGTCAGTGAGAGAAGTGGCGATCCCATCATGCTCGCTGGCAGCCCTTTTGAGTCTATTGACAAAAGTAGCGGCCTCAAAGTCCTTGTTGGCTTCGTTGGCTTGTTCGAGGGTTTCACGCATTTTCTTGAGCGCTTCTTCCTGTTTCTTGGTCGCCTCTTTGAGGTCTTTTTTAGACTGTTCAGGAGTCGAACGCTGGTCTTGCGCTTTTTGGAGTTGCTCCTCCACTTCGGGCAAGTCTTCTTTGGAAAGCTCTTGGAGTTTGCTCTCAGTTTCGGAGAGCTTCTTCATGGTCTCTTCTTCGATTTCACCATTGCGGAGGGCATCTTGAAAAAGCTTTTCCATTTCTTCACTGAGCTTCTCCATTTTCTCGATGTTCTCCTGCTCGGCCTGACGCTGATTCTCGAGCCGCTCTTTGTTGCCGGGATCGGCGAGTTCCTCATCCGCCAATCGCTCGAGGCGTTTGTTCTCGTCCAAGTTGTTTTGCTCTTCGCGTGCGGCATCCTCCAGTTCGCCAATCACTCGGTCGAAGCGGTCCTTCAGCATTTGGGCATGTTCGTCGCGGGTGAGGATATAGATCTCAATGGGCTGGGAATAGACGCGTCCACGCTCGGGATGATAGTCTTCGCAGAACGCGCGCAAAGTCAGCTTCTGAGGCTCGATGGCGTAGACGACAGGTGAAAACGCAGCCGGAGAGACGAGAGAAGTTTCAGAAGGACCGCCAGGCGCGAGTTCCAGTTCTCCTTGCGCAGGGCTCTTGGGGCTGGGTTTGGTGAACTCACCCTGCCACTCGAGCCCAAACAGACGGAGCCCAAAGTCATCTTGCGCGGAGACCTCGAACTCGATGGTTTCCTCAGGCAGAATGGCGAGCTGGCGCTGAGCACCCTGAATGTAGATCGAGGGCGGCTCATCATCCAAAGGCTCGAGACGGAGGCGAAACGTTTCGGCGCCACTGAGGCCCAGCTTGTCCTGCCAAGAAAGACGGACCTCGCGGGTGGCATCTGCAATCGCGAGAGCCGGGTAGCTGGCCCGCCGTTTGGTGGTGCTGGCAGTGAGTTTAAGAGGGGAAGGCGGCGAGGTGGGTGCAGCCGCCTTGTTCTCTTCTGCGGTTTCGGTAGCCTCGACCTCCTCGGTGGCCTCGGTGGCGATCGGCAGACTGTCGCGCACCTCCATGATCCCTTTTGCCAGCTCTCGCGAAGCATTGGCGTGGAGACTCACTTGGCTTCCCTTCAGGACACTTAAACTGCCTGACCGAATATCAAGCTGCCTGGTCGGCAACTCCAAATAGTCGGGCAACTCGATGGTGGCATCGACCGATTCCAAGGAGGGAGGAAGGGTGGGAATCACTTTGACCTTGGCCCTGGCATCGCCTGCAGAGAGAGAAATACGACCTTCCTTTTGCTGACCCGCAAATTGAAAGCGATAGACACTTGCCTCACCTCGATTTGCTTCCATCCATGATTGGCCTGCTATCCGCGCACGAGCCTGGGCAGGCTTTTTCTCGGAGTCTTTCGCGAGGGGAACCTCCAGCGCGAAGGGTTCTCCCAAAGGAACAACAATTTGCGAGGGTAGCTTGTTATCAAATTTGGTGAGAGTGTAACGAGGGGTGTCGGAGAGAGGCATCAACCAGCGTTGCAGGGCATTGAAACCAGCTTTGGGTAAAATGAGAAAAGTGCCCAAAGCCAACACCAAGAGAGCGATCACAGTCACCATTCCCATTCGGTTGCGATTGCTCGGGAGGGCATCGGCAAAATCCCGCTTTGCTGCCGCAGCGGCCACGTCGCGTGTTGCCGCCGCGCGCAAGGCCGGCGAAAGAGTGGTCTCCGATTCGTTCTGGTCGGAGAGCTCCAAGACCCCCAACAATCGGTCTCCCAAACGAGGGAACTTGCGCGAAATCATACGTGCCAGTTGGTTCTCGCGGCGATTCTTGAGAATCCAACGATGAATCCAATAAGGCACAAAAAAGGTGAAAAGGGAGGTGCCTGCCACCAGAATCAAAAGTCGCAACCACCCGGGTGTGGGCATCACGCGATCGAGGATGAAGACGAGAAGAAAGGAGAAGAGGAGCCCAAAGACACCGGCCAAAATAGCCTCCACAAGCTTCGAGCGCCAGAGATGGCGGCGGAACTCGGCGAGCTGTTCTTGCAGTTCCGCGGGAATTTCGGGAGCCGATGGTTGTTTTCCTTTGTTAATGGACATTATTTCAAGTCAGGAGAAGGGTCTCAAAGAAGCTGAGCGTGTGCCAGCGGTAAAATTGACCCAACAATTTCGCCCCAACACGTTTTGCCTAGGACTATACTCGCACTTTCCGCTAAAAATGCAGCTCGAATTGTGAAAGGAGACACAATCCCCGTCCAGCGACTCAATACCTCGGAAGTGACTCTGGAAAAGTGCTTAGGAAGGGCCAAAAGAGAATCGATCAGGACAGAATTCGCGATTTTTCGTTTCTGAAATGAAGGGCAGTCTTCACTTCGTGAAGTTTCTCATCCCACTGGCGGCTTTGTTGATGATTCCCATCATCGCCAGATTTCAAACCCGGACCATTCTGGAGAAGAGCAATCCCGACACTCTCCTACTGGTGCAAGAGGCTCTAGCCGATGGAAACGTTTCCCAACCGCAGGCCAGCATCGAGTATCTTGATGTCTCAATAGAGGGCGTGGTGAAATCGGAGAAACAGGCGGCTCTCGTTGCCGAACGAGTCAACGACATCAGGGGTGTTCGCCTCGCTCACAATCGTCTCGTAGTGCAAGGCTGGCTGGAGATTGACCATCTCGGTGAACAACCAGTGGCTCAAGGACTTGTTCCGAGTGACTGGGCCCCCGAGCTCTTTAAAGGACAGCCGCAACTCAATCGGGAACAGTTGGAAACACGAGCAGCGATTCAAATGGCTGGCGAAAACGCGGTGGCCTGGGGCCTCCTCATTGATGAACTCTTCCAATCGGGGAAGGGCAGAACCCTTGCTTTGGAGGGGAATCGGCTTCGTTTAGCAGGTGAAATCACGCCTTTGGAACGGGAAGCACTCCGAGGCCTCGAAGCCAATTTGGGACGGGAGATTGTAGTAGAAGATAACTTCGCATTGAAGCCATCCCGCTACCACTTCCAGTCTCACCAGGTTCAGTCCCCAATCGAGGGCGAACCCCTGCGGAGTCTCCGGCAAAGATTGGCCGATTGTGTGATCGAGTTTCCGTCCGGGAGTTCTGCTTTGAGCTCCGATAGCCGCAATCAACTCACAGAATTGGCATCCTGGCTTATCACGAAGTCACCCGAAGCCAAGTTCGTGATTGGAAGCCATCCCGCAAATGAAAACCAAACCTTGGACCTGCAACGGGCCACAAGTGTGAAGAATCATCTGAGCGAAAACGGAGTAGCGAGTGAACGCATGGAAATCATTCCGTTCGAGATGACGGAGGATGGGAGTGGGCTCGCGGGGCAAGTTGAGATACTAATTCGTTAGCAATATGGACGCTTTCACTTACTTCTTTGTCGAGCTGGCGCTTTGGAACATCTTGCTCGCGACCTTAACCTTTCTTTTTGGGCTCCTGATGGGGCATTGGATGTGGGGGCAATTCAAGGGAAAGCTTGCCGAGGCCGAGAAGAATCGCCACGAGAGCGACAAGGAGGTCAAGCGACTGGCCGCTGATGCTACTGCCTTGCGCGACACGAACCAGGAGCTGGAGAAAGACCTCGAGAAAAAGGAGGACGAGTGCTCCGAAAAAGCAGAACTCGCAACAAAGGCAGAACTCGAAGCCGAGAAATTTGAGAAAAAACTGCAAAAAGCCGACTCTCGTCTGGATGAAATTGGAACGGAATTAAAGACAGCTCAAGCAGAACTCCAGAAGGCGAAAGAAGAGGCGGAACAAGCTTCTGAAAAACTGGCCCAAGCTTCTACCGACGATCAGAAAACGAAAGACCAGCTGCAGGAGTTGCAGTCAGAACTCGGCAAGCAAAAGAGCGAATCAGCAGGCTTGCGGGAGGTGATTACCAACCTCACGGAAAGCGAACGTGAGTTGAAAAAGAAATTGCAGAAAACCGAGCAACAACTCGAACAAGCGAGCGAAAATTCGGAAACCGAAAAATGATGACTTGGCTCCAAGAGAACGCCATCTGGGTCGTGACTTGGCTTCTCATTGTAGTGGGGCTTATCGGGACTCTCTTGCCAGTGCTGCCCGGGCAAATCCTCATCATCGTAGCCGCTGGGGCCCATTGGTGGGTCAAGGGTGATGCCTCCCACTTGGGATGGTGGACACTGGCGGTCCTCATTGTCCTGCTGACCATCTCAATGGCCCTGGAATACCTCAGCGGCGCAGTCGGCAGCAAATATTTTGGCGGTAGCAAATGGGGCGTGGCGGGTGCCATTATTGGAGGGCTCGTAGGACTCTTTTTTGCGCCTTGGGGCTTCATCTTGGGCCCTCTCGGGGGCGCGTTTGCCTTTGAGTATGTTTTCGCCAAGAAGGAACTTGAGGACGCCACCCGCTCGGGAGTGGGCTCGGCTGTCGGAACGGTGCTCGGGCTGTCCATCAAGCTAGGGCTCGCAATCGCGATGGCGGGGTATTTAGTGGTCGATCTTTTCTGGATTTAAGGTCTACTGCGCGTCCGCTCTCCGGATGACCGCGGTGAGGTTTCGACCTCATCGAGGAAAGTCCGGACTCCATAGGGTAGCGTGCCTCGTGAAAACGGGGGACTGTTTCGCGCAAGCGAGATAGGACGGAAAGTGCCGCAGAAAACAAACCGCCTCGGTTCGCCGAGGTAAGGGTGAAAAGGTGGGGTAAGAGCCCACCGCGCCAAGGGTAACCGAGGTGGCAGGGCAAACCCCACGTGGTGCAAGACAGAACAGAGGAAAGGGCGACCCGCTCGTTGACCCTCGGGTACTAGTCGCACAGAGAAATGGTCATCGAAGTTGGCACAGGGCCAACGGAACAGAATCCGGCTTACAGGAGAGCGGCCGCACTTTTTTGATTCGAACGAGAGCCTCTCAAAAATGTTAGAATGTGAAGAGTGACCCCAGCGAAACTACTGGTTCCTGACTGAGGAGATCGTAACACAAGTCACACTTCACCCCCGCCGTGGAACCGCTTGCATTGCCGTGGGCGGGAAAGAGTTCGGCATTAGATTTGGGCAAGCGCAACGTGCTGGAGTCTTCAACAAGGATACGATTGAATCCGCAACTTTTGAACTCCTCGAGAACGTGGGCGGAGTGGCCAACGAGAAGGTCTTGGATAACTTGATGAAGAAAGGCGACGGCATACTTGTTGATGCGTTTGTGAACAGCCTGCTTACTGCTTGAGACGAGGTTTAGGTCCTTCAGAGCCATTGCTAATTGATTGAAGGAAGCCTTCCCCGAGGAGACCGACTTCAGAATAACGAGGAGAAAAGCAACTGGCGAAAATTTGCGAGAATTCCGTACTACGAATTGAGTTTTCCTAGCAATTTCCTCAAGTCGAGAGATACTGAAAAGCGAGCGAGCGGCAGGTAAAGTATTATGCATACCGAGCGTACCGACTCGTTCACCAAGTCAACAAAAAACGTGACTATTATTGTCTTATTTCACTAATATCCAGTGCCTTATGCTTAAGTTGACGCGAATGAGAATTGAGGGGGCGCAATAGTAACTCTTCTTGCTAGCTTCTTTGAATTGTCATAGGTTTCCGCCGATGCAAAAACAGAGGTTGTTTTTAGTAAGTGCTGCAGCCTCCTTGTTGCTATGCGCAAGTCTATTGTCTGGGGCGGAAATTGCGGACGGAGGGTGGAATGGCAACTATTGGGATAAGGAGAAGCTGATGGAGGGGCTGGAAAAAGAGGACCCCGAAGCGCTCGCAGAGTGGGCCTTCTGGTCAAGGAATGGATGGGGCGGGGTGCAGAACGATCACGACCTTATCTTCGAGCGCGCGAGTCGGTCAGCTGGTGCTGGGAATGCCTACGGTATGGCAATCTTGTCGCGGTGCTACGGCAGAGGTGAAGGAGTCGCAATCAATAATGCCAAGGCGCTGGAATTTGCTGAAATGGCGGTGGCCGCCGGCCATCCGCTAGGATTGAAGAATCTCGCAAATTGCTATAAAGAGCCCCAAGCGGAAGGCCACCCTGATATCAAGAAATCTCGGGCCCTGGAGCGCAAGGCAGCTGCTGAAGGCAGCATCAATGCGAAGACCAATGAGATGCTTAGTGTTCTCCTTGGTCTTAATGGGGGCACTAAAAATGAAAAAAAGGGGCTACAGATGGCTGTTAATCTTTTGAAAGAGCATCAGTGTCTAGGATCGGCGGTCCAATTGGCTTACAAATACTATAATACCCCGAATCTGCCATTATTTGACGAGGAGGTTGTTCGCCTGATGTATGAGCGCTTGGAATCTGCTAGTCAATGCGGCCTCCCACGGCCGATGGTCATTCTGGGGCGTCAGTACTGTGTAGATGGCCGAGGTAGAGTCGGCGTCCCGATGATCATCCAAGCTGCCAGAATGGACGATAGTTACGCGAAGCGAATTATGCTCATGGTAGCGGAAGGAGATCGGCTGGGCCGGAAGGCCGGAGCAGTCGGGTCATGGACCACTATCTTCAGACTAGCGCGAGAGGCAAATAGGGACGGGGATACAACCAGTACTGTCTTGAGGCGTGTGGTCGATTCTTATCTTTTTAGCTCGGGTATGGGGAAGGCTAGAGAGGCGGACAAGGCGCTGCCTTATTTAAAAATCCTAGTCGAGCGAGGTGACGTAAAAGCAAGGAGTCAGTTTGGGATGGTCTATTATAGCCCGAAAAAGAATCCTGCTTATGATAAGCGGAGAGGGGTGGCCCATTTTGAATACGCTGAGTGGAACTCTGTTAATATGCTCCACGGTTTAGGGGTTTCTTATCTCAACGGGGTCGAAGAAGACAGGGATTACATTAAGGCTTTTGCAGTGTTCACGTACCTTAAGAATAAGCGTGAGGGGGGCCCTGCAAAGAAGATCGCCAAAAGCTTGAAAAATGCGGCAGATAAGTTGAGTCCAGAGGATAGGATTGCCGCAGAAGACTTGATCCGTCGCGGCTACCCCTTAGCGGAGGAGTTTCAGCGCGAGGCGATTAAGGTCTTGAAGGAGTATGGAGATATCCCCCTAGATACTGAGTATAGACCCAAGAAGTGATGGCTATTTGGTGGTTTTTTTGAGCCAGCTTTGGTAGTCTGCCACGTTGAATTCCTTGTCGGAATCGTCCTTGTCGACCTTCTTGCGGTCAATAGGGGCTACCTGCCGCTCGTGGTGCTTGTGGCCGCCATAATTCACGTAGACTTTGCCGATACCGAGATTCATCACCTTCATGGTCACTACGACGTCGATTGGAGAGTTGGCTAGCTTGTTCAGGAGGAGGTTAGTGGCATTCACATCTCGGCAATTTTCGCCATTCATCTCGTTGATGATATCACCGGGTAGGAAGCCCGCCTCTTCGGCAGGGCTGCCTTCCGCGACCTCTAGGACCATGGGTAAGGCGCTCAGGTCGGTCCCATTGTGGTCGATGAACCAGCCGAGTTCGAAGCCAAAGTAGGCTTCACCGATGCCCAGCACTCGGCGCTTGTAGATACTCCGCAAAGTCTTGTTGGCAAGGAATCGGATTTCGGGGTCCTTGGTCGTGCGCGCGATGCGATCGATTTCCTTGACGACGTGCTCCAGATTTTTAGCCGAGGCAGCCGTTAGCTCTTCGACAGCGTTCTGCCGTTCCGAGTAGTCCTCTGAGCTGAAGCCCTTGAGCGAGTCTGAAAGATCTGGGGCAGCTTCGAAACTCCATGCCGATAGTGAGGCAGAGAGGATGAGAGCGACGGTGGCGTTCAGCAGATTCATGCGACAAACGTTCATTCGTGTAAGGGGGAAGCCAAGCGTAAAATCCTCCTGCCTTGCCGAGGATTTCAAAAAATAGGGAACAAAGAATCGGAGCAGGAGAGGCTTTCTCAAAAAGCATTTTGCCCCCAAGCTAGACAGCCCGGCAGAGCTCGTAGCCCCAGCGGACCTCCCCCTCGAGCATGAAAATGCC